>NZ_JBEYWV010000003.1:0-330260 GCF_040644575.1 Streptomyces sp. NPDC046939 | reverse complement strand
GCGGCGACGCCGCGCCTCCTTCTGATGTCCGCGCCCCTGAGATGGCCCACGCAGTGGGCATCTCAGGGGCGCGGGGAACTGCGCGACCAGCCCCCACTCAGCGGTCGGTCGCGGGCGGGCCGTCGTCCGCCGAGCTGGTGGGCGGGCGACCCCGCCGGGGGATGGGGCCCGCTGATCCGGGGAGCCGGCCCGCCTCGGCGAGAGCCCGGCGCAGCAGGAACTCGATCTGGGCGTTGGCCGAGCGCAGCTCGTCCCCGGCCCACCGGGCGAGCGCCTCGTACACCGCCGGGTCGAGCCGCAACAGAACCTGCTTACGCGCCGGAGGCGGTGGCGGTGGCGGGGTCACTGGTAGAGCGTTCCCGTGTTGAGGACCGGCTGCGCCGCGCGGTCACCGCAGAGCACGACGAGCAGGTTGCTGACCATCGCCGCCTTGCGCTCCTCGTCCAGGGCGACGAAATCCTGCTGGGTGATCCGGGCGACCGCGTCCTCGACCATGCCGACCGCCCCGTCCACGATCAGCCGCCGCGCGGCGACGACCGCCCCGGCCTGCTGCCGCTGGAGCATGGCCGACGCGATCTCGGGCGCGTACGCGAGGTGCGTGAAGCGGGACTCGATGATCTGCACGCCGGCCGCCTCCACGCGCGCGTGGAGTTCGACCGCGAGCTTCTCGGTGATCTCCTCGGCGTTGCCGCGCAGGGAGAGCCCGCCCTCGTCGTGCGCGTCGTAGGGGTACTCGATGGCGATGTGCCGGACGGCCGCCTCGGTCTGCGTGGAGACGAACTCCAGGAAGTCGTCGACCTCGAAGGTGGCCTGCGCGGTGTCCTCGACCTTCCAGACGACGACGGCGGCGAGCTCGATGGGGTTGCCGTAGGCGTCGTTGACCTTGAGGACGGCGGTCTCGTGGTTGCGTACGCGCGTCGAGATCTTGGTCCGTGAGGTGAGCGGGTTGACCCAGCGCAGGCCGTCCTCGCGGATCGTGCCCCGGTAGCGGCCGAAGAGCTGTACGACGCGGGCCTCGCCCGGCGCCACCATGTTGAGGCCGCCCATCGCGATGCACGACGCGACGGCCATGAGGATGCCGACGGTGATCAGGACTGCCCGCACCGCGCCGCCGGACGAGGTGAGCGCGCCGCCCAGCACGACCAGGCCGGCGCCGACGAGCAGGCCGAGGAGGCCGAGGAGGAGCGCGAGCCCGCCCCCGATGCTGTGCGCCGTGAACTCGCGCACACGCGCCTTCGGCATCTTCGGTACGTCCGGTGTGGCGTCGGTCTCGGTCATGGCGAGTCCCACCTCTCTGAGCTGGCGCTTCGTGGCGGAGTTGCCCCGAGCGTCGTCTAGCAAAGTGATATCACTTTATCGGGTACGGCAACCATAGGGGAGGCTGGATCGTCGGTTCCCATGGGGTGGGTGCTGATTGTCACGTCCGGAAATGACCGGATGGGCAGGGTTTTGCCTTAAGTGGCGGTGTTAGCTTCATGAGCTGATTCAGCACGGAAGTGCATGGAAGACGCGACTGATCACGAGCGGTACGGACGAGAAGCGGAGCGACTGGGTTCATGGGCCGAGCGGATGCGAGAAAGGCGCGCAAGGGCGCGACGCGGCCGTCGGGCATACGCCGCTTCTTCACCTGGAAGAAGCTTCTGGGGGCCCTCTTCGGCCTCGTGCTGCTGATCATGGGCGCGTTCGTGGTGCTCTACATGGTGATCGACGTGCCCGAGGGCAACCCGGACGCCAAGGCGCAGAGCAACGTCTACAAGTACAGCGACGGCACCACCATGGCCCGCACCGGCGAGGTCAACCGCGAGATAGTCGACCTGTCCGAGGTGCCCAAGGAGGTCCAGCAGACCTTCGTCGCCGCCGAGAACAAGACGTTCTACAAGGACAAGGGCGTCGACCTGAAGGGCACCGCCCGCGGCGTCCTGAACACGCTCACCGGCAAGGGCAAGCAGGGTGGTTCGACGATCACCCAGCAGTACGTGAAGAACTACTACCTCACGCAGGACCAGACCGTCACGCGCAAGCTGAAGGAACTGGTCATCTCGCTCAAGGTCGACCGCAAGAAGTCCAAGGACGAGATCCTCGCCGGTTACATCAACACCAGCTACTACGGCCGTAGCGCATGGGGCATCCAGGCCGCGGCGCAGGCCTACTACGGGGTCGACGCCAAGAAGCTCGACGTCGCGCAGGGCGCGTATCTCGCGGCGCTCCTCCAAGCGCCGAACCAGTACGACTGGGCGGTCGCGTCCGACACCGGCAAGCGCCTCGTCAAGCAGCGCTGGAACTACGTCCTGAACAACATGGTCGACATGGGCCGCATCACCGAGAGCGACCGCCAGGAGCTGAAGTTCCCGGTCCCGAAGGAGCCGAAGGCCGCCGCCGGGCTGCAGGGGCAGGAGGGGTACCTCTACCAGGCGGCCAAGGAGGAGGCGGTGAAGGACCTCGGCATCACCTCCGAGCAGTTCGACCGGGGCGGCTACACGGTCACCCTCAACATCGACCGCAAGAAGCAGAAGCAGCTGGAGAAGGCGGTCGAGCAGCAGCTCACGGCCAAGCTGAGTTCGGGCACCAAGGCGGACAAGAGGGTGCAGGCGGGCGCGGTCTCCGTCAACCCGAAGAACGGGAAGATCGTCGCGATGTACGGCGGCGCCGGCATCAGCAAGCACTGGCGCAACAACGCCACGCGCACGGACTACCAGCCCGCCTCCACCTTCAAGCCGATCATCCTCGCCGCCGCCCTGGAGAACAGCGCCAGGACGCAGGACGGCCAGACGATCCAAGCAAGCACGATCTACGACGGCACCAGCAGGCGGCCGGTCGTCGAGAACGGCTCCAAGGTCGGTTTCGCGCCGCCCAACGAGGACCAACGGGACTACGGGCCGGTCACAGTCCAGACCGCGATGAACAAGTCGGTCAACTCCGTCTTCGCGCAGATGGGCGCCGACGTCGGCATGGACCAGGTCATGGCCACGGCCAAGAAGCTCGGCATGGACGACAGCGACCTCAAGCCGTACTACGCGCAGACCCTCGGCACCATGGGCGCGAGCCCGCTGGAGATGGCCGGTGTCTACGCGACCCTCGACAACCACGGCAAGAAGGTCACCCCGCAGATCGTCAAGGCGGTGACCAAGCAGGGGCAGCCCATCGAACTCAAGAGCGCCATCGGCGAGCAGGTCATCAGCCGCGGCGCCGCCGACTCGGTCACCTCGGTGCTGACGGGCGTGGTCGACGACGGTACGGCGAAGCTGTCGGTCCGCGACAACCCCTCGCGCGACGGCCGGAAGGTCGCGGGCAAGACCGGCACCTCCGACAAGAACCGGTCGGCCTGGTTCACCGGCTACACCCCGGACCTGGTCACCTCGGTCGGCCTGTTCGGTGAGGGCGCCCAGGGCACGCCGGAGGCCAACCAGCAGGTCACCATGGCAGGGGCCGGTGGCCGCCCGCGCGTCGACGGCGGCAGCTTCCCCGCGGAGATCTGGGCCCAGTACACCTTCAACTCCTCCAGCACCTCCGCCAAGTTCGACCTCGACACCGACATGGGCGCGGCCATAGAGCCCACCTACACCGCCCCGGCCACCCCGACGACGCCGCCCACCAGCTCCGCGCCGCCGAGCTCCCCGCCGGCCTCGTCCTCGTCGCCGCCGCCGTCGACGCCGACGAAGCCGTCCGAGACGCCGTCGAGCGCCCCGCCGTCGCAGTCGCCGTCGAGCAGCCCGCCGGTGCCCTCCGAGTCGGCCTCGTCGAGCATCGGCCTTCCGGAGAACCCGGGTGGCGACGTCCTCGGCAACGGCAGGGACCCGCAGGGCTGAGCGGACGCGACCGCGCAGACATGAGGGGCGCAGGAAACCCGCGGGTTTCCTGCGCCCCTCACGTCGTGGACCGGTCAGCCCCCGGAGGGCTGCGCCAGCTCGAACCACACCACCTTGCCGGTGCTGAGCCGCGTCGCACCCCACCGCCGGGCGAGACGATTCACCAGGAACAGGCCGCGGCCGCCCTCGTCGGTGGCGCGGGCCTGGCGCTGGCGCGGCAGCTGCGGGACGTCGTCGCCGACCTCGCAGCGCAGCACGTCGGTGCGGAGCAGCCGCAGGGTCACGGGCCGGGACGCGTACCGCACGGCGTTCGTGACGACCTCGCTGACGAGCAGCTCGACGGAGTCCGTCATCTCCTCCAGGCCCCAGCGGGCGAGCGCGCTGCGGGCGAGGCGGCGGGCGCGGCCGGGCGCGGAGTCCTCCGGGTCGAGGAACCAGTACGCGACGTCGCTGGGCGCGATGCCGTCGAAGCGGGCGGCGAGCAGCGCGATGTCGTCGTCCCGGTCGCCGGGGCCGAGCATGTCGAGCACGTCGTCGCAGAGGGCTTCGAGCGGCGGCGGGTGGTCCGGTCCGGTCAACTGCGCGGTGGCGGCCAGCCGTTCCCGTAGCTGCTCTATGCCGGTCCATACGTCGCGCAGGCGCGATTCGACCAGGCCGTCGGTGTAGAGCAGCAGCGTGGCACCGGCCGGGGCGTCCAGTTCGACGGCCTCGAAGTCGACGCCGCCGACGCCGATCGGCGCCCCGGGCGGTACGCGCAACACCTCGGCACGGCCGCCGAGGTGCAGCATGATCGGCGGCGGATGACCGGCGTTGGCGATGGTGATGCGGTGCGAGACCGGGTCGTAGACCGCGTACATGCAGGTCGCCATGCGGTCCGTGCCGAGCCGCTGGGCCTGTTCGTCGAGGTGGTGCAGGACCTCCTGCGGCGGCAGGTCGAGCCCGGCGAGGGTCTGGGCGGTCGTCCGCAACTGGCCCATGATCGCGGCGGAGGTCATGGAGTGGCCCATGACGTCGCCGACGACGAGGGCGACACGGCTGCCCGGCAGCGGGATCGCGTCGTACCAGTCGCCGCCCACGCGCGCGGTCTCCGCGGCGGGCAGATAGCGCGAGGCGAGCCGCACCCCGGTCGGGCGGGGCAGCGTCTCGGGCAGCATGGTGCGCTGCAACTCGTCCGCGATGTACGCCTCGCGCCCGTAGAGCACGGCCTTGTCGATGCCGAGCGCGCTGTGCGTGGCCAACTGCCCGGCGACGAGCAGGTCGTCGCCGTCGAACGCGGCCCGGTTCGGATGGCGCAGGAAGACCGCCGCGCCGATCACCCGGCGGCGCCCCCGCAGCGGGGCCAGGATCGCGCGCCGCCCGAGCGGCACCGACCGGTCGCCGCCGAGGAGTTCGGGGAGCGCGGAGAGCGCCGCGGGGGAGTCCGCGAAGACGGGCCGCACCCCGCGCAGCACCTCGGCGAGCGCGCCGCCGGTGCGCACCTCGCACAACTCCAGGCTGTCCGGCGCGAGTTCGACGGACGGCACGACGACGGTGGCGGGCGGGTTGGTGCCGTCCGTCTCCGTGTCGTCGACGGCGTCGGGGATGCGGTCGGTGCGGCGCAGGCGGAGCACCATCGGACCGGTCGGGCGCTCGTCGCCGACCGGCAGCGGTTCGCGCAGGTAGACCAGTATCGCGTCGGAGAACGTCGGCACCGTCGCCCGGCACAGGCCCATCACGATCTCGTCGAGGTCGATGCCGCGCGCGATGCGGCGGGTCGCCGCGCCGACGAAACGGAGCCGGTCGCCGTCGCGGCGCATCGGCGTGGGCTGCCCGACGGGGCGCGGCTGCCCGGTGCGGCGCTCGCCACTGTCCGGCGGCCCCGTGGGGCGCACCGGCTCGGGCGACGGCGCGTGCGGCTGCGTGTGCTCCGCGTCCGCCGACGCCGAGGGGGTCGCGGCCGGGGCACGGCACGGCTGCTGCGGCACGCCGTCACCGGCGGGGGCCGCGGAGGCCTGGGGGGCACGCCGGAAGGCCCCGCGGGGATCGGCGGGGCGGGCCGCCGTGCCGTGGTGGCGGCCTTCGTGCGAGGTCGGGTACTCCGTCACGCGTGTCGAATCCGTCCGTCCGGGGCTGCGCGCCGTGTCACTGGCCGGTGCGTCGGCAGTTGGGGAACAGCTTGTGCCCGCAGGAAATCCGATACCCGGATCGGGTGTTCCGGGAACGGAACTTCCGCGTCATACAGGTCCGCGCCGGGGTGCGGACAGCGGCCGGTCGAGGTCCGGCCGGGCATGTCGGCCCCGCCCGCTCCACCCACGTCCACGCTCCCGCCGCCTCGACGACCTCACCGACACCGTGTCAGACCTGCTGCTTACGTTCAGACCTGTTGAATACGCGAAGAGTTGCTGTCGAAGACGGTTTTTGTGCTCTTCTTCGCGTCGCTGTGCGCTCTTGCGGAGGACGATCCTACGTTTCCCCCATGGGGGCGCATCAAGGGTCTCATGACGACACGTGCGCGGGCGTACGGTCCCAGTCGGCGGGCAGCGCGGGGACCGGCCACGACGGGTCGGGCCGCCAGTGCTGCCAGTCGTCGGAGAACGGCGGCCCCCAGCGCTCGATCACCTCGATGGCGCGGCGCCCCGCGTCCCGTACCCCGGCGGCCTGCTCCGCGCTCATCAGGCCCGCGGCCTGCGCCTGCGCGAACTCGTCCTCGTCGTGCCAGCGCCAGCTGCGGTCCTGATAGACCGACAGGTCGAGGAAGTGGTCCTCGGAGTCGACGCCGCCGGACCAGCGGGTCCGGGGCTCCTCCAGGTTCACGTACCAGTTCCGGAAGGTCCAGTCGGGCTCCCAGAACAGCCACACCGACCAGGGCTCGCCGGGCCGGGCCAGCTTGAGGACGCCCGCGCCGCTCCAGTGGTCGCGGCGCAGGGCGCGCGGCTTGGTGTAGCGGGTGGCGAGCGGCTCGCGGTGGACCGGGGTGCCGCTGGCCATCACGGGCTTCACGCACTCGGTGCCGGGCGCCATCCACACGGCGAGCAGGTCGTCGGTGTCCCGTACGACCGTGACCGGGCGGCAGATGTGGAAGCCGTCGCCCCCGTTGGCGCGGTAGCGCCACAGGATCTGCTCCCCGGGCGCCCATCGCCCGCCTTCTCCGCCGCCGGTCCGGCCGTTGTCTGTCATGCGCAGATATTAGGTGCCGTCGGCATACGACGCTGCGGCACAGGTCACGAATCCGTCATCCGGCCGCCTCGTACGCCTCTGGCGCCCCATGCGTCACGGGCGCGTCATGCGCAGGACGTCGAGCGCCTCGTCGAGCTGTTCCTCCGTCAGATCACCGCGCTCCACATAGCCGTTCTCCAGGACGACCTCACGGATCGTCTTGCGCTCCGCGAGCGACTTCTTGGCGACCTTGGCGGCCTCCTCGTAGCCGATGTACTTGTTGAGCGGCGTGACGACGGACGGGGAGGACTCGGCGTACTCGCGGGCCCGTTCGCGGTTGGCGGTGATGCCGTCGACGGTGCGGTCGGCGAGGAGCCGGGAGACGTTGGCGAGGAGCCGGATCGACTCCAGGACGTTCTTGGCGATGACCGGGAGCATCACGTTCAGCTCGAAGTTGCCGGCCGCGCCCGCCGTCGCCACCGTCGCGTCATTGCCGATGACCTGCGCGGCGACCATCAGCGTCGCCTCGGGGATGACGGGGTTGACCTTGCCCGGCATGATCGACGAACCGGGTTGCAGATCCGGCAGGTTGATCTCGGCGAGCCCGGTGCGCGGGCCCGACGCCGCCCACCGCAGATCGTTGGCGATCTTCGTCAGGCCGACGGCGATGGTCCGCAACTGCCCGCTGGTCTCCACGATGCCGTCACGCGCGCCCTGCGCCTCGAAGTGGTCGCGGGCCTCGGTGAGCGGCAGCCCCGTGGCGCGGGCGACCTCGGCGATCACCGCGGCCGGGAACCCGGGCGGCGTGTTGATGCCGGTGCCCACCGCCGTGCCGCCGAGCGGCAGTTCGGCCAGCCGGGGCAGAGCGGACCTCAGCCGCTCGACGCCGTAGCGGACCTGCGCCGCGTAGCCGCCGAACTCCTGGCCGAGCGTGACCGGCGTCGCGTCCATCAGGTGCGTACGCCCGGACTTCACGACGTCGGCGAACTCCTCCGCCTTGCGCTCGAAGGAGGCGGCGAGGTGCTCCAGGGCGGGGATCAGGTCATGGGTGACGGCGGCCGTGGCCGCGATGTGGATCGAGGACGGGAAGACGTCGTTGGACGACTGCGAGGCGTTGACGTGGTCGTTCGGGTGGACGTCACGGCCGAGGCGCTCGGTGGCGAGCGTGGCGAGCACCTCGTTGGTGTTCATGTTGGACGAGGTGCCGGATCCTGTCTGAAAAACGTCCACCGGGAACTGGTCGTCCCAGCGGCCCTCCGCGACCTCCGCCGCCGCGTCCGCGACCGCCTCGGCGATGTCCTTGTCGAGGACGCCGAGCTCCGCGTTGACCTTCGCCGCCGCCGCCTTGATCCGGGCGAGGGCCTCGATGTGGGCGCGCTCGATACGCTGCCCCGAGACGGGGAAGTTCTCCACGGCGCGCTGGGTCTGCGCCCGCCACTTCGCGTCGGCGGGGACCCGCACCTCGCCCATGGAGTCGTGTTCGATCCGGTAGTCGCTCATACCTCGTACAGCACGGGGAAGAGCGCGGGTGTTCCCGCAGAAACGCCGCGAGACCGCCGGACGGGCCGTTCGATTCAGCCCGTCCGGCGGGCACGCGCGCGTGGTCAGGCCATGCCGGGGCCGCGCACCGGGATGTGCGTGAACGTCGGCTCGGGCGCCGGGTCCTGGAAGAAGTCGTTGCCCTTGTCGTCGACGACGATGAACGCCGGGAAGTCCTCGACCTCGATCTTCCAGACCGCCTCCATGCCGAGCTCCTCGTACTCGACGACCTCGACCTTCTTGATGCAGTCCTGCGCCAGGCGCGCGGCCGGGCCGCCGATCGAGCCGAGGTAGAAGCCGCCGTGGGTGCCGCAGGCGTCGGTGACCTGCTGCGAGCGGTTGCCCTTGGCGAGCATCACCTTCGAGCCGCCCGCGGCCTGGAACTGCTCGACGTAGGAGTCCATGCGGCCGGCCGTCGTCGGACCGAACGAACCGGACGCGTACCCTTCCGGCGTCTTGGCCGGGCCCGCGTAGTACACCGGGTGGTCCTTCAGGTACTGCGGCATCTCCTCGCCCGCGTCCAGACGCTCCTTGATCTTGGCGTGCGCGATGTCACGGGCCACGACCAGGGGGCCGGTCAGGGAGAGGCGGGTCTTCACCGGGTACTTGGTCAGCTCGGCGAGGATGGCGTCCATCGGCTGGTTGAGGTCGACCTTGACGACGTCGCCCTCGTCGAGGTGCTCGTCGGTCGTCTCGGGCAGGAAGCGCGCCGGGTCCGTCTCCAACTGCTCAAGGAAGACGCCCTCGGCGGTGATCTTCGCGACGGCCTGGCGGTCGGCCGAGCAGGAGACGGCGATGGCGACGGGGCAGGAGGCACCGTGCCGGGGCAGACGCACCACGCGCACGTCGTGGCAGAAGTACTTGCCGCCGAACTGCGCGCCGATGCCGATCTTCTGCGTCAGCTCGAAGACCTTCTCCTCAAGGTCCTTGTCGCGGAAGCCGTGACCGAGCTCGGAGCCCTCGGAGGGCACGTTGTCCAGGTAGTGCGCGGAGGCGTACTTCGCGGTCTTCAGCGCGTACTCGGCGGAGGTGCCGCCGACGACGATCGCCAGGTGGTACGGCGGGCAGGCGGCCGTGCCCAGCGAGCGGATCTTCTCCTCCAGGAACTTCATCATGGAGGACTCGTTCAGGACGGCCTTCGTCTCCTGGTACAGGAACGACTTGTTGGCCGAGCCGCCGCCCTTCGCCATGAAGAGGAACTTGTAGGCGCCGCCGTCGGTCGCGTACAGCTCGATCTGCGCGGGCAGGTTCGAGCCGGTGTTCTTCTCGTCCCACATGGTCAGCGGGGCCATCTGCGAGTAGCGCAGGTTCAGGTTCTGGTAGGCGTCGTAGATGCCCTTGGAGAGCGCCTTCTCGTCCTCGCCCTCGGTGAGGACGTTCTGGCCGCGCTTGCCCATGACGATCGCCGTGCCGGTGTCCTGGCACATCGGAAGCACGCCCGCCGCCGCGATGTTCGCGTTCTTCAGCAGGTCGAGCGCGACGAACTTGTCGTTGCTCGACGCCTCCGGGTCGTCCACGATGCGGCGGAGCTGCGCGAGGTGGGCCGGGCGCAGGTAGTGCTGGATGTCGTGGATGGCCTCCTCGGCGAGCTTGCGCAGCGCCTCCGGCTCCACCTTCAGGAACGTACGGCCGTCCGGCCCCTCGGCGGTGGAGACACCCTCCGAGGTCACAAGGCGGTACGGGGTGGTGTCCTCGCCCTGGGGGAGCAGATCGGTGTACGCGAACTCAGGCATCTCGCCCATTCCTCACTCGACAGACAGCGGCTGGCATTCGTTGGCAGCGCCAACCAGCGTAGAACCTGGTGACGAGCGCGCCGCTGTGAGGTAAGGCTCAGTTCGCGGGGATCCCGGGCCCACGCCCCCTAGTCGCGATCTATCGCGTTTGGGTACGCTGCTGCCGTGGACCTCTCCAAGCGCCCCCAGCCGAGCGCCCCCGCGGCGGACCCGACCGATCTGCGTGCCTCGGACGCCGACCGCGACCGCATCGCCGACATCCTGCGCGAAGCGCTGGCCGAGGGCCGGCTCGACGCGGACGAGCACGCCGAGCGGGTCGAGGGCGTCTACCGCGCCAAGACCGTGGGCGAACTGGAGCCGCTGGTCCGTGACCTGCCCGGCGCACACGCCCCGCGCCCCGCCGCCCCGGCGCCGGGCCGCCCCGCGCCCGGCACAATCCCGGCGGGCCCGGGCGAGAACCTGGTGGCGGTGTTCAGCGGCGCCACCCGCAAGGGCCGCTGGCGCGTGGGCCGCCGTATGCAGGCGTACGCGATCTTCGGGAGCGTCGAGATCGACCTCAGCGAGGCGATCTTCGAGCACCAGGAGGTCTCCATCCGCGCCGTCTCGATCTTCGGCAGCGTCGACATCCGCGTCCCGGAGAACATCTCGCTGCGCGGCAGCGGCGGCGGCGTCCTCGGCAGCTTCGAGGTGGACACGCTGGAGGCCGCCGACCCGCAGGCGCCCGTCGTCCACGTCGACGGCGTCGCGGTCCTCGGCAGCATCGAGGCCCGCCCCAGACGCGGCAGGATCATCGCGGATCTGCACAAGTACGTCGGCCGGTACGTCGACAAGCGTTTGCGCAAGCACCTGGACTGACCGGCCGTCCGGCCCCCGGCCGCACCCACGGCGAACTCCCTTGCGCGTACGGGCACTTCCGCTCTTCGGAACTCAGTGCATAGGCGTCGACACAGCGGGTAGAGCTTGCTGCATCGTCTCTCGCTCGCGAAAGCCGTCGTAAGCCGTCGTCAGGAGTAGACCGTGCTGCATCCGCCGCATCAGTCCCTGCAGGTCGCCGCTGTCCCGCCGCAGCGGGTGCCCGTGGGGGACCGGGACCAGGACGCACCATGGCACACGGAGGCCGTGTGCAGGCGCGACGAGGCGGGACTGTTCTTCGCCCCATCCAAGGAACCCACCGCCGCGCGCCTGTCGCGCGAGGAAGCGGCCAAGCGGGTCTGCGCCCGCTGCCCGGTGATGGTCGAGTGCCGCGAGCACGCCCTGCTCCAGCCGGAGCCGTACGGGGTGTGGGGCGGCCTGACCGCGGCCGAGCGCCGCGTGGTCCTCGCCCGCAGACGCCGCCGCGAGGTCGAGCTCAAGAAGGCGGCGAGGACGGTGGCGGCGGCGGGCTAGCTCCGTACGCACACGTACGTCGATCGGGGGCGCACCCTCTTCCTGGGTGCGCCCCCGGTCACGTATGCACGCCTGTGGGAGCGAGCGACCGGCCTACTTGGCGCGGTCGAAGTCGACGGCGCTGTACGCGCGCAGCTTGCTCAGCCGGTGCTGGGAGTCGATCTGCCGGATCGTGCCGGACTTGGAGCGCATCACGAGGGACGAGGTCGTCGCCGTCTCGGAGCCGTAGCGCACGCCGCGAAGGAGTTCGCCGTCGGTGATGCCGGTGGCGACGAAGAACACGTTCTCGCCCGAGACCAGGTCGTCCGTGGACAGGACGCGGTCCAGGTCGTGGCCCGCGTCGAGCGCGCGCTGCCGCTCCGCGTCGTCCTTCGGCCACAGCTTGCCCTGGATGACGCCGCCCAGGCACTTGATCGCGCAGGCCGAGATGATGCCCTCGGGGGTGCCGCCGATGCCCAGGAGCAGGTCGACGCCGGTGCCCTCGCGCACCGCGAGCACCGACCCCGCGACGTCGCCGTCGGAGATCAGCTTGATCCGGGCGCCGGTCTCCCGGACCTCCTTGATGATGCCCTCGTGGCGCGGCCGGTCGAGGATGACCACGGTGACGTCCTCGGGCGAGGCCTTCTTCGCCTTGGCGACCCGGCGGATGTTGACCGACACGGGCGCGTTGATGTCCACGAAGTCGGCGGCCTCGGGCCCGGTGACCAGCTTGTCCATGTAGAAGACGGCGGACGGGTCGAACATCGTGCCGCGGTCGGCGGCGGCCAGGACCGCGATGGCGTTCGGCATGCCCTTGGCGCAGAGCGTGGTGCCGTCGATCGGGTCGACGGCGATGTCGCACTCGGCGCCCGTGCCGTCCCCGACCCGCTCGCCGTTGAACAGCATCGGCGCCTCGTCCTTCTCGCCCTCGCCGATGACGACGACGCCGTCCATCGACACGGTGGAGACGAGGGTCCGCATGGCGCGCACGGCCGCGCCGTCCGCGCCGTTCTTCTCGCCGCGGCCGACCCAGCGGCCCGCGGCCATCGCCGCGGCCTCGGTGACGCGGACGAGTTCGAGCGCGAGGTTGCGGTCCGGGGCCTCGGAGGGGACCTCGAGCTCGGACGGGAGCTGGTGATGCTCGGTCATCGAGACGCACCTTTCTGTTCCGGCGTTTTCACCGGGATACGACGACGGCCGGATGAGGGTTATTGAGGTCGACTCTATCGCCAGTACGACAATCTGAGCAGAGCGCCCCACGTTTGAGCGGACTTCCCGGTGTCAGGTGGCGCATACCCGGACCTCCCGCCTGTGATCATCCGGCGACCTGCGACGATGGGGCACGTGGCAGGAAGAAATGGCAAGAAGACGGTCGGCAGCCTGGTCCTCTCGCTCGGCGTCTGCGTCGTCGCGGCCGGTGTCGCCTACGCGTTCATCCCGCATGACGACTCCGGACAGCCGCCGATCAAGCGCGTCGACTACCGCATCGAGCTGCTCACGGCCCGGCGCGCGGCCTCGTACCCGGTGGCCGCCCCCAAGGGCCTGTCCAAGGCGTGGAAGCCGACTTCCGTTCGGTACGCGGGCGAGCCGAACGAGGCGTGGCACCTCGGCTTCCTCGACCCCGACGGCCAGTACGTCGCCGTCGAGCAGTCCACCGACAAGCCGGCCCGGTTCATCGAGGACGCCAGCCAGGGCGCCGAGCGGACCAGCCGCAAGCAGACCATCGACGGCAAGGAGTGGCAGCGCTACGAGGGCGAGAAGTACGACGCCCTGGTGCTGACGGAGAAGGGGTCGACGACCCTGGTCACCGGCACGGCCGACTTCGGGCAGCTCACGAAGATGGCGGCGGCGCTGGAGATGAAGAAGGGCGACGACACCGCTCAGTAGGGCGAGTGCGAGTGCGAGTGCGAGCGCGAGTGTAAGTGCGTGCGCTTGTCGCGTGTGCACGGGAAAGGGCCCCGGCTGGTGCCGGGGCCCTTTCGTGTGTCCGGGTGAGCGGGGCTCAGACGGTCGTGATGACCTGGTCGAGCTCCAGGCGCGGGGAGCGCGGGAACCAGGCGTCCTCGCCCGGCTTGCCGATGTTGACGATCATCAGCGGGGTGTGGTCGTCGTCCAGGAACTCCTTCTGGACGCCGGCGAAGTCGAAGCCGGTCATCGGGCCCGCGGCCAGACCGGCGGCGCGCACGCCGATGATGAAGTAGCCGGCCTGCAGCGTGGCGTTGACCAGCGCGGCCTGCTCGCGGACCGGGCGCTCGGAGAAGAAGGCGTCCTTGGCGGCCGGGAAGTGCGGGAAGAGCGCCGGGAGCTCCTCGTGGAACTCGTTGTCCGCGGAGAGGATCGCGACCAGCGGGGCGGCGGCGGTCTTCGGCTGGTTGCCCTCGGCCATGTGCTTCACGAGGCGCTCACGGGCCTCGGGGGAGCGGACCAGGGTGATGCGCAGCGGCGACTGGTTGAAGGCGGTCGGGCCGAACTTGACCAGGTCGTAGATCGCCTGGACCTGCTCGTCGGTCACCGGCTCGTCGGTGAACGTGTTCGCGGTGCGGGCCTCGCGGAAGAGCAGGTCCTGGGCGGCGGGGTCAAGAACGAGAGACATCGATCAACCTTCTCGGTACAGACGTTCGGCGTGCCGGCTGTGGCGATCCGATCCGTTCCGGATCAGCCGGTACCCCTGACAGTACGCGGATGAGGTTCAACTTTCAACCAAACCTCTGGTGACCCTGTTCACTCCCGGTGACTCTGCGCGCTCGCGGGGGGCGCCCGTCACTCCTCATCGGGGTCCTCGCCCTCGCCCTCGCCCTCCTCCGCGAGCGCCGCGTCCAGGCGGGCCCGCGCGCCGTCCAGCCAGCGGCGGCACACCTTCGCCAGCTCCTCGCCGCGCTCCCACAGGGCCAGCGACTCCTCCAGCGAGGTGCCGCCCGTCTCCAGCCGCCGTACGACGTCGATCAGCTCGTCCCGGGCCTGTTCGTAGCCGAGCGTCTCGTCGGCCGTGCCCGGCTCCGTCTTCGTGGTCATCCCGTGATCCGTCCTCATCCTCGATCGGTGTCCTGTGCGACGCGTACGGTGAACTCGCCCTCGGCGACCCTGGCCCGCAGCTCCTCGTCCGGCGCGGCCTCCTCCGGGGCGCGGACCACATGGCCGTCCGCCTTCTGCAGGACCGCGTACCCGCGCTTCAGCGTGGCCGCGGGGGAGAGGGCGACCACGCGCGCGTGCGTGTGCGTCAGGTCGGACTCGGCGCGGTCCAGGAGGTGGCCGAGCGTGCGACGGGCCCGGCCCGCGAGCGCCGCGACCTGCTCCTCGCGCTCGTCGATCATGCGGTGCGGGTCCTGTATCGACGGCCGGGAGAGGGCCGCGGCCAGGCCCCGCTCCTCGCGGTCGAGGAACGCCTCCATGCAGCGCCGGGCCCGGTCGCGCAGCCAGCGCACCCGCTCGTACTCCTCGCCGACGTCCGGCACGACCTTCTTCGCCGCGTCCGTCGGGGTGGAGGCCCGCAGGTCGGCGACCAGGTCAAGGAGCGGGCTGTCCGGCTCGTGGCCGATCGCGGAGACGACGGGCGTACGGCAGGCTGCCACCGCCCGCACCAACTGCTCGTCGGAGAAGGGCAGCAGGTCCTCCACGCTGCCGCCGCCCCGCGCGACGATGATCACGTCCACGGCGTCGATCGCGTCCAGCTCCTTGACCGCCTGGACGACCTGCGGCACCGCGTGCACGCCCTGCACCGGCACATTGCGCACCTCGAAGCGGACGGCGGGCCAGCGGTGGCGGGCGTTCTCCAGGACGTCACGCTCGGCGGCCGAGGCGCGGCCGCAGACCAGCCCGATGAGCTGGGGCAGGAACGGCAGCGGCTTCTTGCGGTCGGCCGCGAACAGCCCCTCCTGGCCGAGCGTCTTCTTCAGCATCTCCAGGCGCGCGAGCAGCTCGCCGACGCCGACCGGGCGGATCTCCGCAGCACGCAGGGAGAGCTGGCCGCGCGGCGCGTACCACTCGGGCTTCGCGTGCACGACGACCCGGGACCCCTCGCGGACCACGTCCGCCACCGCGTCGAACACCTGCCGGTAGCAGGTGACCGAGACCGAGATGTCGTACGACGGGTCGCGCAGCGTCAGGAACACGACCCCGGCACCGGGCCTGCGGGACAACTGGGTGATCTGCCCCTCGACCCACACGGCACCCAGCCGGTCGATCCACCCGCCGATGAGCCGGGAGACCTCCCCGACGGGGAGCGGGGCGTCCGGAGACGTATTGGCAGCCATGCGGCGAGGGTAACGGTGCGCACTGACACCGCGGGACCGGTGCCGCACCCGGCCCGGACCGCGCTCAGCCGGACGGCGCGTCCCCCGGCCGCCCCCGCTGCGCCACCAGCACCAGCAGCCCCACCACCAGCCAGATCGCCCCGACCACCTGCGCCGTGCCGGACGCCTCCACGATGACCGCCACCGTGATCGCCGCGCCGAGCACGGGGACCAGGAGGTGGCGCCACCAGCTCGGGGGCCCTTCGCCCCGGCGGCGGACGGCGAAATAGCCGACCACGCTCGCGTGCAGCAGCGTGAACGCCGTCAGGGCGCCGATGTCGACCACCGAGACCAGGTGGTCCATGCCGTCGTCGCGGCGGGCCGCCCAGACCGCCGCCACCAGCGTGATCACCGCGGCGACGAGCAGCGCCGCGCGCGGGACGCCCGCGTTCGTGCGGGACAGGGGCTTCGGGAGGCGCCGGTCGCGGGCCATCGCGAAGACGAGGCGGCCCGCTGCCGCCTGCCCGGCCAGCGCCGCGAACGCCGCCCCGATCGCCTTGCTGACCGCCACCAGGTCATGCAGCCAGCCCCCGACGGACGCGTCCACGGCGTCGTAGAACGCCGAACCCTGCTTGCCCGGGTCGGCCGCGAGCTGCGCCGAGGACGTCGGCTCAAGCAGCGCCACCAGGTACGTCTGCGCCACGAACAGCACACCCGTCAGCGCCAGACAGAACAGCACCGCCCGCGCCACCTTCGCCGAGCCGCCCGTCACCTCCTCCGCGAACGCCGCGATCGCGTCGAAGCCCAGATAGGACAGGACCGCGATGGACACCGCGCCGACCACCGCCGTCAGGGCGAACGCGCCCTGCGACCCGTCCCCGGACAGCGGCGACAGCCAGCCCCGCTGCGCCCCGTCCCGTACGAGCACCACGATCGCGGAGACCACGAAGACGAGCAGGACGACGATCTCCAGCGCCAGGACCGCGAAACCCACCCGGGCCGCCGCCCGTACGCCCCAGAGATTGAGCAGCGTCGTGACGACCACGGCCAGGGCCGTCCATACCCAGCGGGAGACCGAGGGGACCAGCGCGTTCATCGCGATGCCGGAGAAGAGATAGGCCACGGCGGGGATCAGCAGATAGTCCAGCATCGCCATCCAGCCCGCGATGAACCCCGGCCCCTTGCCGAGCCCCACGCGCGCGTAGGCGTACACGGAGCCCGCCCGCGGAGCGACCCGCACCATCTGGGCGTAGCTGAAAGCGGTGAACGCCATCGCGACCGTCGCCACGACGTAGACGAGCGCGACCGCGCCGTGCGATTTGGCGTCCAGGGTGCCGAAGACGCCGACGGGCGCCATGGGGGCGATGAAGAGAAGCCCGTAGACGACGAGGTCACGGAAGCCGAGGTCACGGCGGAGCGCGCCCTCCTGGACCTCGGGGACGACTGGTGCGGACATCCTGCCTCCGTAGATCGCGGGCTCCCAGTCTCCCCACGCGGGGGATCTTCGGCCTCCTGTACGCGGCCTTACGATGGAGCCATGACTGCTACCACTGGCTCCCGCCGCGTCCTGCTCGCCGCCCCCCGTGGCTACTGCGCGGGTGTGGACCGTGCCGTGATCGCCGTCGAGAAAGCCCTGGAGCAGTACGGCGCCCCGATCTACGTCCGCCACGAGATCGTGCACAACAAGTACGTCGTGCAAACCCTGGAGCGGAAGGGCGCGATCTTCGTCGAGCAGACCGCCGAGGTCCCCGAGGGCGCCATCGTGATGTTCTCGGCGCACGGCGTCGCCCCGACCGTGCACGAGGAGGCCGAGCGCGGCAAGCTCGCCACCATCGACGCGACCTGCCCGCTGGTCACCAAGGTGCACAAGGAAGCGATCCGCTACGCCAACGACGACTTCGACATCCTCCTGATCGGCCACGAGGGCCACGAGGAGGTCATCGGCACCTCCGGCGAGGCACCCGACCACATCACCCTGGTCGACGGCCCCGAGGACGTCGCCAAAGTCGAGGTCCGCGACCCGTCCAAGGTCGTCTGGCTCTCCCAGACCACGCTCTCCGTCGACGAGACGATGGAGACGGTCGACGCCCTCAAGGAGAAGTTCCCCGCCCTCGTCTCGCCGCCCAGCGACGACATCTGCTACGCCACGCAGAACCGTCAGCTCGCCGTGAAGCAGATGGGCGCCGACTCCGACCTCGTCATCGTCGTCGGCTCGCGCAACTCCTCCAACTCCAAGCGGCTCGTCGAGGTCGCCAAGCTGGCGGGCGCCCGCGAGGCGTACCTGGTCGACTTCGCCTCCGAGATCGAGGAGGCGTGGCTGGAGGGCGTCACCACCGTCGGGGTCACCTCGGGCGCCTCCGTCCCCGACGTCCTGGTCGAAGAGGTCCTGGAGTGGCTCTCGCAGCGCGGCTACGCCGACGTGGAGATCGTGAAGGCCGCCGAGGAATCGATCACGTTCTCGCTCCCCAAGGAGCTGCGCCGCGACCTGCGCGCCGAGGCGGCCGCCCTGATGCAGGGTTCCCGCGTCGAGGAGTGACAGGCCTCCCGGCGTCGTACGGTGGTGCTCATGGAGATCTTCGGTGTGGACATCGGCGGTTCCGGGATCAAGGGTGCCCCGGTCGATCTTGAGCGCGGCGACCTCGCCCAGGAGCGGTTCAAAGTACTGACGCCGCACCCGGCCACCCCCGACGCGGTGGCCGACGGCGTCAAGCAGGTCGTCGAGAACTTCGGCGGACGGTGCGACCGGGTCGGCATCACCTTCCCCGGCGTCGTCACGGGCGGCTCGACGATCCGTACCGCCGCCAACGTCGACAAGAGCTGGATCGACGTCGACGCGCGCGCCCTGCTCAGCGCCGAACTCGGCGGGCTGCCCGTCACCGTGCTCAACGACGCGGACGCGGCGGGCGTCGCCGAGATGCAGTTCGGCGCGGGCCAGGGCCGCAAGGGCACCGTCATGCTGCTCACCTTCGGCACCGGCATCGGCAGCGCCCTGTTCAGCGACGGCGTCCTCGTTCCCAACACCGAGCTCGGCCACCTCGAACTCGACGGCCACGACGCCGAGCGGCGCGCCTCCACCAAGGTCAAGGAGGACCACGACCTGAGCTGGGAGCAGTGGGCGCACCGCGTCCAGAAGTACCTGGCCCACGTCGAGATGCTGTTCTCGCCGGACCTGTTCGTCATCGGCGGCGGTGTCAGCCGCAAGGCGCACAAGTTCCTGCCGCTCATCGAGGGCATCAAGGCCGAGATGGTGCCCGCGCAGCTGCAGAACAACGCGGGGATCGTGGGCGCGGCGATGGCGGCCTCGCGCGCGTAGGGCCTCGTGTCCTGTCGTTACGCCGTACGCCGACGGGGCGCCGGAGCCGCCGAGCGGGACGCGGGCTGCTGGCCGGCGGCCCGCCGCTGTGCCGCCCGGCGCGCCAGGACGCGGGCCCTGCGGACGCCGACGATCGCCCCGGCGAGCAGGGTGCCCGCGTAGAGCCATACCGCGTTCAGGGCGAGCGTGGTGAACAGGCCCATCAGCCGGGCGCCCGTCCCGCCCGCCCCCTCGGCGATCGGCAGCGCCCCGACGGCGAACGAGATCGGCACCGCGACCGGCGCCGTCACCAGGTCCGCCTTCCGGACCCAGCCCGCGGTCAACGCGCTCACCAGCAAGAACAGCACGCCGTACCCGGCGGCGGCCCCGCCGAACAGGAGCCGGTCCAGGAAGCCGGACAGAAGCATCGCGGCGAGACAGAACAGGCCGCTGCCGAGGCCGGTCAGGCGGGGGTTCGGGAACCGGCGCAGCGCCCGCAGAACCGGCGGCACGCGGCGGGCGGGCCGCTTGCCTCCGTAGACGGCCACGGACTCCTCGGCCGGGTCCGTGGCCGCCTTGGCGCGCACGGCGCGGCCGCCCTGCGCCTGCGGCGGAAGCGGGGCCGTGCGGCGGGGGCGGGGTTGCCGGGGTTGCGCGGGACGCGTCCTGGGTTGCTCCACAGGCCCAACATAGGTGGGCTTATGTGTGGAATAGGCCAAAGGACACGCGTTTTGGCCGACCTTGACCGCCACCGGTCCTCTGGGTCGCCCGTTCGGTACAGATGCGTGCGGAGCCGGACCGGTTGCGGCCAGGCCGTAGACTGGTGGACTGCCTACGCCCATCCATCAGCCCTGGCCATCAGCGCCCACCACGTACGGGAAGTCGCAACGTGTCGCTCACGATCGGAATCGTCGGTCTGCCGAATGTCGGCAAGTCGACCCTGTTCAACGCCCTGACCAAGAACGACGTGCTCGCGGCCAACTACCCGTTCGCCACGATCGAGCCCAATGTGGGCGTGGTCGGGGTGCCCGACCCGCGGCTCGACAAATTGGCCGAGATCTTCGGTTCGCAGAAGGTCCTCCCGGCGACCGTCGACTTCGTCGACATCGCGGGCATCGTGCGCGGCGCCTCCGAGGGCGAGGGGCTCGGCAACAAGTTCCTCGCGAACATCCGCGAGTCCGACGCCATCTGCCAGGTCATTCGCGCCTTCCAGGACGAGAACGTCGTGCACGTCGACGGCAAGGTCTCGCCCAAGGACGACATCGAGACGATCAACACCGAGCTGATCCTCGCCGACCTCCAGACCATCGAGAAGGTCCTGCCGCGCCTCCAGAAGGAGTCGCGGATCAAGAAGGACGTGGCGCCGAAGGTGGCGGCCGTCGAGGCGGCCAAGGCGATCCTCGAGAAGGGCGACACCCTGTTCTCCCAGGGCATCGTCCAGGGCTCCGGGAATGAGGAGCTGCTGCACGACCTGCACCTCCTCACGACCAAGCCCTTCCTCTACGTGTTCAACGTGGACGAGGACGAGCTGACCGACGAGGACTTCAAGGCCGCCCAGCGCGCCCTCGTCGCCCCCGCCGAGGCGATCTTCCTCAACGCGAAGCTGGAGGCGGACCTCGCCGAGCTCGACGACGCCGACGCGATGGAGCTCCTGGAGTCCGTCGGCGCCGAGGAGCCGGGGCTTGCCACGCTCGCCCGGGTCGGGTTCGACACGCTCGGCCTCCAGACCTACCTCACGGCCGGTCCCAAGGAATCCCGCGCCTGGACCATCAAGAAGGGCGCCACCGCCCCCGAGGCGGCCGGCGTCATCCACACCGACTTCCAGAAGGGCTTCATCAAGGCGGAGGTCATCTCCTTCGAGGACCTGGTGGAGACGGGGTCCGTGGCGGAGGCCCGGGCGGCGGGCAAGGCGCGCATGGAGGGCAAGGACTATGTGATGCAGGACGGGGACGTCGTCGAGTTCAGGTTCAACGTCTGAGCGCGCCAGGAAGGGAGGGTGGCCGTCTGGGGTTTCTTGGCGGCTACCCGTCGGGTCTGGCAGGTGCGTGGGTGGGTACGGTGCCGCCCGGGGTATGTCCGTGCTCGCCATCTTGATGGCGTCGCCAGTCTCTTCGGTGCCGTCACCGCGTGAACTGTGCTGCGCGCGCACATACCCCGACCGGCCCCTCCCGTCTCGTACGCGGCTGATCGCCGGACGGGGCCGTGGCCTCTAAGGTGCCTCCATGGATGCCGCCCTGCCTGATCGTTACTGCCCCGTTGACGGGACCCGTGTGCCTGGTGGGTCCCTTGCGTGGTGTTGTCCCGTGTGTAGGGGGCCGCTCGATCTTGATTTCGCTCCTACGCCCGCGTCGCTCGGATCGTTGAGCGGGCGGGTGAACTCCCTGTGGCGGTATGCCGAGTGCCTGCCGTTGGCCGGGTCCGCGGAGTGCTCGTTGGGCGAGGGGCGGACGCCCCTCGTGCCGCTCGCGGGGAGTGTGTCCGCCAAGGTGGACTTCCTCATGCCGACCCTTTCCTTCAAGGATCGAGGGGCCGTCATGCTTGCCGCGCTTGCGAGTCGGTTGCGGGTCGAGCGGGTGGTCGCCGACAGCAGTGGGAATGCCGGGACCGCTGTGGCCGCCTATTGTGCGCGGGCCCGGGTCGCCTGCACCGTTTATGTGCCCGAGGGGACGTCCGCGAAGAAGCTGGAGCAGATGCGGGCGCATGGGGCTCGCGTTGAGGTGGTTGGTGGGGGGCGGGAGGCCGCTGCCGCTGCCGCTCGGGGCGTGGCCGATGAGGCGGGCGTTTTCTATGCCAGTCATGTGCACAATCCCTTTTTTCTGCACGGGACCAAGACCTATGTGCATGAGATCTGGGAGGACCTCGGGGGGCGGCTGCCCGACGTGCTCGTGGTGCCGGTGGGGAACGGGACTCTGTTGCTCGGGGCCGCGCTCGCCGTTGCCGAGTTGCATGGCGCCGGGCTGATCGACCGGCGGCCCGCCCTGCATGCCGTGCAGGCCGCCGCCGTCGCGCCGCTGGCCGAGGCTTGGCGGGCCGGTGCGGAGGATGTGGGGGCTCCTGTGGCTGCCCTGCCTACTTTGGCTGAGGGCATTGCCATTCCGCGGCCTCCTCGCGCCCGGCAGATTTTGCGTGTCGTACGGGAGTCCGGCGGGGCCTTCCATACGGTGACCGATGATCAGATTCGCCATGCGCAAAGGGATCTGGCCTCGCGTGGGTTGTACGTGGAGTCCACCGGTGCCGCGTGCTGGGCGGCCACGCGGGAGGGGGGTTCCGTGGCGGCCGTGTTGAACGGGCGGTCCGCCGTCGTACCGTTGTGCGGGGCCGGACTCAAGACCGGGATCGATGTGTGAATGATGCACTACCTGGAGAAAGTCGCTGAGTAAAGCCCTCCGACGCCGCATGTCATCACTTCGGGTGATTCCCTGGCCTTTGCTTGCATGGCTCAACCCACGGTTGCCACGCTGTTGCTGTCTGTCAATCTGATGGGGATCCGAGGGGAAACAACCAGTGGCATTCGGTGAGCAGCCGGCGTACCTGCGTGTCGCGGGAGATCTGCGCAGGAAGATCGTCAACGGCTCACTGCCGCCGCTCACGCGGCTTCCCTCGCAAGCGCGGATCCGTGAGGAGTACGGGGTCTCGGACACCGTCGCTCTGGAGGCGCGCAAGGTTCTGATGGCCGAAGGGCTCGTCGAGGGGCGGTCCGGGTCCGGGACCTACGTGCGGGAGCGGCCCGTGCCGCGGCGGGTGGCCCGGAGCGGCTACCAGACGGGCGGGGGGTCGACCCCGTTCCGGCAGGAGCAGGCCGACCCGGCGGCGAAGGGGTCCTGGGACTCGCGCAGTGAGCAGACCGAGGCGGACGCGGGGATCGCCGAGCGGCTTGGTGTGCACGTGGGGGACCGCGTGATGTGCACGAAGTACGTGTACCGGGACGCCGGTGAGACCGTGATGCTCTCGACCTCGTGGGAGCCGTTGGCCATCACCGGGCGCACGCCGGTCATGCTGCCCGAGGAGGGGCCGCTCGGCGGGTGCGGTGTCGTCGAGCGCATGGCCGCCATCGACGTCGTTGTCGACAATATGACGGAGGAGGTCGCCGCACGGCCCGGGCTCGCCGAGGAGTTGAGCGCGCTGGGCGGTGTGCCGGGACATGTCGTCCTCGTGATTCACCGGACGTTCTTCGCCTCCGGGAGAGCCGTCGAGACCGCCGATGTCGTCGTTCCCGCCGACCGGTACCGCATCGCCTATCACTTGCCGGTGAAGTAAGCCCCCTGGGGCGTGAGCATCTGTTGCCGTGGCGAATGAATCTGGCCTTTCTCGACCGGGTGAATGGCGGTCCTGCCCTCAGTGGTGACGTGCGGGGCGGGTGGCCCGTGCTGTCACGGTGTGTGCCGCGTACGCTGCCGTCCTTCTGACGTGGGGAGCGCGGGGGAGTAGGGGCGCGTCTTTGTGGACGCGCCCTTTGTCGTGTTCCGGCGTGCGCCGTCCTTCCCTGGCTTGTTGCCTATCTCTTCGTGCCAATCCGTATCCGCTCCGTAAAGGTCAGGCGTAGGCTCGGGCATATGCGGATTGCGGTTTCCAAGGGATGCTTAGGGGGCGGGGCGCCATGCGAGCCGGAGTCGGGGAGTGGAGGGGCGCGATGACGGACAACACGACCACACTTCCGTGGCTTGTCATTCGCGAGGACGACAACGGCAACCGCTACCGCGTCGGGAGGTACGCGACCAGGGCCGAGGCGCAGCGCACCGCGGACAGCCTCGACAGCCGCGGACACAAGCAGCTCTACTGGATCGAGCGGCTCACCCCGAACCCGGAGCCGGGGCAGAACGGCACGGCGCACTGACGGGGCCGTAGGCTCCGGCGCATGCCCACTGCATTCACTCCGTCCGAACCCGTGGTGGTGGTCGCCGCCGCCCTGTACGACGACGCGGGGCGCCTGCTCGCCGCGCGACGGAGTGCGCCCCCCGAGCTGGCCGGCCGCTGGGAACTGCCCGGCGGGAAGGTCGAGCCGGGCGAGAGCCCCGAGCACGCCCTCGTACGGGAGCTGCGGGAGGAACTGGGCGTCGAGGCACGGCCCGAGGAGCGCGTGCCGGGCGAGTGGGACCTCAAGCCGGGCTATGTCCTGCGGGTATGGCGTACGCGGCTGGTCTCCGGGGAACCCGCCGCCCTCCAGGACCATGACGAGCTGCGCTGGCTCACGGCCGGGGAGGTCTGGGACGTCGACTGGCTGGATCAGGACGTTCCCGCCGTCAAGCAGGTGATCGCGCAGGGGTGAGGGGTGAGCGGCGCGCTCCTCACGCGCCCGCGGCGACCCCGCGTACGCCGTCCGTACCACCACACACCCCCTGGCGCGGTAGCACCACGTTCCGTCCGGGTATATGCCGATTAACCCTCTGAAACCGGGCAGGGCTCAGCGCGTTCCAGGGAAGTGATCGGCGTGATCCACACCGACGGCGACTACGCCGAGTGGGCCTTCCCCGCCGATCCGACGGCGGTCCGCAGAGCCCGTGCGGCGGTGCGCACACAGCTCGCCGACTGGGCGCTCCCCGAGCTGGGGGACGTGACCGCCCTGCTGGTCAGCGAGCTCGTCACCAACTCCCTGCGGCACGCCTCCGGGCCGATCGGGGTGCGCCTGCGCCGGCAGGACGGGCCGTACGGCGGGCTGCTCGTGGAGGTCTCCGATCCCTTGCCGGACCCGCCGCGCGCTCGTACCGCCGCCCATGACGACGAGAGCGGGCGGGGGCTGCAACTGGTCGCCGGGGCCTCCCGGTGCTGGGGGACGAGACTGGGGGATCCGCGTACGGGGGGCAAAACCGTGTGGTTCGAGCTGGCGCTGCCTGGTTAGACGAGGGGGAGCAGAAACGGATCGGCGGATCGGCGGGGAGGTCGGCGAGGGATTCAGAGGTGGGTGCGGGGCGCCGGGTGTGGGCGCACCTCCACCGTGGGTACGGAAACAATCGGCCCCGACGGGCCAAAAAGCGTCGGGAGCGTGGTGTGATCGTGAACACCGTGTTGCGCGGCCCCGTAGTGCTGGATACTGCGGGCAGCCGCCCCGGTGACCGGTGCCGGGCGTGGTGAGCTGGAGGGGACGGTTCGCGTGAGCGAGATACCAGCGAAGGCCGGGATGTCCGGGGACTCCTCGGGCACGGAGTCTGCGCGGGATGCGGACCGTGGCGCCCAGGCGGGCGCGTCCGACACCTGGCAGTCCAGCCCGCCCGGGTCGATCTACGACTACATCAAGGTCGCCTCCTTCTCCATCGGGCCCGACGGGCTGATCGACCAGTGGAGCCTGCGCGCCGCGCACCTGTTCGGGGTCGCGCCCGAGGACGCCGTGGGCAAGGACCCGATCGAGGCGTTCGTCCCCGCCGATCTGCGCGAGCGCGGGCACCGCAAGATGGCCGAGATCCTGGACGGGCGCGAGTGGACGGGCAGCGTGCCGTTCCGGATGCCGCCCCGGGAAGGTGCCGGGGCGGACGCCGACCGGCCCACCGCGCGCGCCGAGGTCTATGTGATGCCGACGACCACCGAGACCGGTGAACGGGCCGCCGTCTGCATCGTCGTCGACGTACGGACGCTGCGGCGCATCGAGACGGATCTCGCCGCTTCGCAGGCCATTTTCGGCCAATCCCCCTTCGGCTTCCTGCTGTTCGACACCGATCTCAAGGTGCGGCGGACCAACCGTACGTTCACCTCGGTCTTCGGCGGCAAGGCCGACGACCACCGGGGCCGCACCGTCCACGACTACCTGCCGCGCCACGAGGCCGACCGGGTGCAGGGCGCGCTGCGCCGCGTCCTGGAGACCGGGGACGCCGTCACCGACATGCAGCTCGTCGGGACCGTGCCCGGCTCCTCCGAGCGGCGGCACTGGTCCATCAACCTGTACCGCGTGCACAGCGGTTCGGGCCGGCCCATCGGGATCGCCGGGCTCTCCACCGACGTCACCCGGCGCCACGCCGCCGCCCGTGAGGCCGCGCACGCGCGCCGGAACCTCGCGCTGCTCAACGAGGCCGGCGCCCGTATCGGCAACTCGCTCGATCTGGAGACGACCGCGCGCGAGCTTCTCGATGTCGTCGTGCCGGGGTTCTGCGATCTGGCCTCCGTCGACCTCTACCAAGGGCTGCTGGTCGGTGACGAGGCCGCTCTCGGCAGTCACAGCCTCGCCGACGGAAGCGCCGAGCTGCGGCGCGTCGCCGCCGCCAGCGCCGTCGCCGACGTGCCGTTCCTCGACATGGGCGGTGAGGCGCCGGTCAACGTGGGGGCCGTGCACCGCTTCCCGTTCAACTCCGCGTGCGCCGACGCGCTGCGCACCGCGCGGCCCCAGTTGCTGCCCGCCGAGCCGGGCGATCTCGTGCAGTCCACGCTCGCGGTGCCGATGGTCGCGCACGACACCGTCGTCGGGCTCGTGCAGTTCTCCCGTACGAAGGGCAGCGAACCGTTCAACGAGCGGGACCGGGCCCTCGCCGTCGAACTGGCCGCACGTGCCGCGGTCTGCATCGACAACGCGCGCCTGTACCGCCGCGAGCACGAGCGCGCCCTGATTCTGCAGCGTTCGCTGCTGCCTCCCGACAACCCGGAGGCTTCGGGGCTCGACATCGCCTGCCGCTATCTGCCCGGCAACGCGGCGACCGAGGTCGGCGGTGACTGGTTCGACGTCATCGAGCTGCCCGGGCACCGCACCGCACTTGTCATCGGCGACGTCATGGGGCGCGGGCTGCGCGCCGCCGTCGCCATGGGGGAACTGCGCACCGCCGTACGGACGCTGGCGCTGCTCGATCTGGAGCCCGCCGAAGTGCTGGACGCGCTCGACGAGATCGCGCGCGGGCTCGGCACGCCCGGCGGCGTCCAGCAGGCCACCCGTGCCGCCCGCAGCAAGCCGTCCGACGCCGACCTGTCCGAGGTCTACCTCGCCACCTGCGTCTACGCGGTCTACGACGCCGTCACCCGGCGCTGCACCTTCGCCAACGCCGGGCATCTGCCGCCCGTCCTCGTCGCGCCCGGTGACGGCGCGCTCATGCTCGACGTGCCGCCGGGGATGCCGCTCGGCGTGGGCGGCGAACCGTTCGAGGAGGTGGAGGTCGAGCTGCCCGAGGGGTCGCTGCTCGCCCTCTACACCGACGGGCTCGTGGAGTCCCGCGACCATCCGCTCGACGAGGGGCTCTCCGCGTTCCGCACCGTCCTGAACGATCCGGCGCCCGCCCTGGAGGACGTCTGCGACCACGTCCTCACCACCCTCGACACGCACCACGGCGAGGACGACATCGCGCTGCTCATGGCCCGCATCGAGGGGCTGCCCAGCGAGAACGTCGGGGACTGGACGCTGCCGCGCGAGCCGAAGTCCGTGGGCCTGGCGCGCGAGCTGGCCCGTGAGCAACTGACCGCCTGGGAGCTCGAACCCCTGGTCGACACCACCGAGCTGCTCGTCAGTGAGCTGGTCACCAACGCCCTGCGGTACGGCGAGGGCGACATCAGGCTCCGCCTGCTGCTCGACCGCACCCTGGTGTGCGAGGTGTGGGACGCCGGGCTCGTGCAGCCGCGCCGCCGCCGCGCCCGCGACACCGACGAGGGCGGGCGCGGGCTCCAACTCGTCGGGCTGCTCAGCGCGGCGTGGGGGTCGCGCCGTACGCCGCGCGGCAAGACGGTGTGGTTCGAGATGGCGCTGCCGGACGGGGGCACAGGGTTGGTCGATCCGACCGAGGCGCTGCTCAGCCTGTTCTAGCCGGTTCCGGGCCGCCTGCGGCCCCCGTCGCCGCTGCCGTGCGGGTCGTCGTACGCGTGTACGTCCCGTTCGGCGAGCGAGCGGGCCTGCCGGGCCAGTGCGTCGGCCCGCCGCGCCTCGGCCAGCGCGCCCGCCGGGTCGCTCTCCGCGGCGTCCCGCGCGTGCGCGAGGTGGCGCCGGGCCTCCGCGAGCCGCGTGCGGGCCTCGCCGCCGATCGCGCCGTCGTGCGCCGCGATGAGGTCGGCGGTGGCGTTCGTGGCGGTGCGGGCCGTGTGCAGTGCCCGGCCGAGGGGGGTGCGGTCAGCCTGCCCGTCGAGCCCTCGGACATGCGTGCGGTGCCGTCCTCCCGGGGTGGTCCGCTCGCGTATGCGCCGCTCGCGGCACATACGGCTGTACGCGGCCAGGGTGAGCGCCACCACGACGGCGACGACGGGCAGGACCAGGCCGAAAGCATGGCCCGCGCTCGAAGCGGCGGCGTCCGGCGTGAGCGTCCGCAGCGGTGCCGGCCCCTCAGCCGCCCCCTCAGCCCGCACCGAGGCGGCGGGGGACAGCAGCCACCACAGGGCGAACAACCCGGCGGCCGCACGGGGGCGCGTCCACCCGGTGGTACGCGCCGGGCGGGCGCGGCGCTCGTGGAGGGGCACATGGCGGAGCGTAAGTCCGGGCGGGAGCCGTCGCGACCGCTGCGCTCCGCTACGCCCCGCTACGCGCGCCCCCGCCCCGACACCTTCGGACCGGTCACGACCTGCGGCGGATCTTGTTGCCCAGCCACACCACCGGGTCGTACTTGCGATCGACCGCCCGCTCCTTCAGCGGGATCAGGGCGTTGTCCGTGATCTTGATGTGCTCGGGGCAGACCTCCGTGCAGCACTTGGTGATGTTGCAGTAGCCGAGGCCGTGCTCGTCCTGGGCGGTCTTCTTGCGGTCGAGACCCGTCTCGGCCGCCTCGTCCAAGGGGTGCATGTCCAGTTCCGCCACGCGCATCAGGAAGCGCGGGCCCGCGAACGCCGCCTTGTTCTCCTCGTGGTCGCGCACCACATGGCAGGTGTCCTGGCACAGGAAGCACTCGATGCACTTGCGGAACTCCTGCGGGCGGTCCACGTCCTCCTGCATCATCCGGTACTCACCGGGACCGAGCCCGGACGGCGCCACGAACGCCGGGACCTCGCGCGCCTTCGTGTAGTTGAAGCCGACGTCCGTCACCAGGTCACGGACGACCGGGAACGCCCGCAGCGGTGTCACGGTGATGACGTCGTCCCGGCCGAAGACCGACATGCGCGTCATGCACATCAGCCGGGGACGGCCGTTGATCTCCGCCGAGCACGAGCCGCACTTGCCCGCCTTGCAGTTCCAGCGGACCGCCAGGTCAGGGGCCTGTGTCGCCTGTAGGCGGTGGATGATGTCGAGGACCACCTCGCCCTCGTTGACCTCGACGTCGAAGTCCTTCAGGCCGCCGCCCGCCGTGTCCCCGCGCCACACTTTGAAGCGGGCCTCATACGCGTTCACTCGTACAGCTCCTCTTCGGTCAGGTACTTGACCAGCTCCTCCTTCTCGAAGAGGGCCAGCAGGTCGGGGCGGATCGGTTCGGTCGTCTCCCGTACGAGGTCGATCTGGCCGCGCACCGGGTCCGTGGCGGCCAGGCCACCGCTCGGGTCGCGGAGGCGGCACAGCAGGTTGGCGCGGCGCCATTCGCGGTCCATCGCCGGGTGGTCCTCGCGGGTGTGCCCGCCGCGCGACTCCTTGCGTTCGAGCGCGGCGCGGGCCACGCATTCGCTGACCAGGAGCATGTTGCGGAGGTCGAGCGCGAGGTGCCAGCCCGGGTTGAACTGGCGGTGGCCCTCGACCCCGGCCCGCCGCGCCCGCACCCGCAGCGCCGCGAGCTTGCGCAGCGCCTCCTCCATCTCGGCCTCCCGGCGGATGATGCCGACGAGGTCGTTCATCGTCTGCTGGAGCTCCTGGTGCAGGGTGTACGGGTTCTCGGGGACGGTGCCCTCCTCCTGGCCCTCCGCCGAGAAGGGGCGCAGCGCCTCCGCCGCCGCGGTGTCGAGTTGGAGGTCGGGGACGGTCGGGCGGTCCCCGGCGAGGCCCTGCGCGTACTGCGCCGCGTGCAGTCCGGCGCGGCGGCCGAAGACCAGCAGGTCGGACAGGCTGTTCCCGCCGAGCCGGTTCGAGCCGTGCATGCCGCCCGCCACCTCACCGGCCGCGTACAGTCCGGGCACGCCGCGCGCCGCCGCCGTGTCCGAGTCGACGGCGACGCCGCCCATCACGTAGTGGCAGGTCGGTCCGACCTCCATCGCCTCCGCCGTGATGTCGACGTCCGCCAGCTCCTTGAACTGGTGGTACATCGACGGCAGCCGGCGCCGGATGACCTCGGCCGGCATCCGCGTGGACACGTCGAGGAAGACGCCGCCGTGCGGGGAGCCGCGGCCCGCCTTCACCTCGGCGTTGATGGCGCGGGCCACCTCGTCGCGGGGCAGGAGTTCGGGTGGCCGCCGGTTGTGGTCGGGGTCCTCGTACCAGCGGTCGCCCTCGGCCTCCGACTCGGCGTACTTCTCCTTGAAGACGTCCGGGATGTAGTCGAACATGAACCGCTTGCCGTCGGAGTTCCTGAGCACCCCGCCGTCGCCGCGCACCGACTCGGTGACGAGGATGCCCTTCACCGACGGCGGCCAGACCATGCCGGTCGGGTGGAACTGCACGAACTCCATGTTCAGCAGGGGCGCGCCCGCGAGCAGCGCGAGCGCGTGGCCGTCGCCCGTGTACTCCCACGAGTTCGACGTCACCTTGAACGACTTGCCGATGCCGCCCGTCGCCAGGACCACGCTCGGCGCCTCAAGGACGAAGAAGCGCCCGCTCTCGCGCTCGTAGCAGAAGGCACCGGAGACGCGCTCCCCGTCCTCGTCCTTCAGGACACGCGTGACCGTGCACTCCTGGAAGACCTTGAGCCGGGCCTCGTAGTCGCCGCACTCCGCCTTGTCCTGCTGCTGGAGCTGGACGATCTTCTGCTGGAGGGTGCGGATCAGCTCAAGGCCCGTACGGTCGCCGACGTGGGCGAGGCGCGGGTACTCGTGGCCGCCGAAGTTGCGCTGCGAGATCCGGCCGTCGCCGGTCCGGTCGAACAGGGCGCCCCACGTCTCCAGCTCCCAGACGCGGTCGGGGGCCTCCTGCGCGTGCAGCTCCGCCATCCGCCACTGGTTGAGGAACTTGCCGCCGCGCATCGTGTCGCGGAAGTGGACCTGCCAGTTGTCACCGGAGTTCACATTGCCCATGGCGGCCGCGATGCCGCCCTCCGCCATCACCGTATGGGCCTTGCCGAACAGGGACTTGCAGATCACCGCCGTACGGGCGCCCCGCTCGCGGGCCTCGATCGCGGCCCGGAGCCCGGCGCCGCCCGCGCCCACCACGACAACGTCCCAGTGCTGCCGCTCCACCACACTCATCGTCGCTCTCCCACCGTCGAAGGCATCAGAAGAACCGCGGATCGTCGAAGACGCCGGACGCGACCAGGTACACGTAGAAGTCGGCGAGCGCGACGCTCACCAGGGACGCCCACGCGAGCAGCATGTGACGGGCGTTCAGCTTGCCGACCCAGCCCCAGAGGCGGTAACGCACGGGGTGCTTCGAGAAGTGTTTGAGGCGGCCTCCGACGATGTGCCGGCAGGAGTGGCAGGAGATCGTGTACGCCCAGATCAGCGCGATGTTGATCAGTAAGACGACGGTGCCGAGGCCCATGTGGCCCCACGCGTAATGCTCGTCGCGGAAGGCGAGCACGGTGTCGTACGTGAGGATGCCGGCGACGAGGACGGCCGCGTAGAAGAAGTACCGGTGGATGTTCTGCAGGATCAGCGGGAACCTCGTCTCACCGCTGTACTTCTTGTGCGGCTCGGCCACCGCGCAGGCCGGGGGCGACGCCCAGAAGCCGCGGTAGTAGGCCTTGCGGTAGTAGTAGCAGGTCAGCCGGAAGCCGAGCGGGAAGATCAGGATCAGCAGCGCGGGGGAGAGGCCCCACCAGCTGCCGAAGATCTCCCAGTTCGGGCCGTGGCGCATGGGCGCGCAGTTCTCCGCGACGCACGGCGAGTAGAACGGGGAGACGTACGGGGCCGCGTAGTAGTCGGCGTTGGCGAACGCCCGCCACGTCGAGTAGACGACGAAGGCGAACAGGCCCGCGGCGGTCGTCGCCGGGGCCAGCCACCAGCGGTCCGTACGCAGGTGCGGTGCGGCGATCGCGGCACGCGTCCGGCTCCGCACACCGGTGCCGTGGGCGCTGCCGCTCTTGGTATGGGGTTCGTCGGTGCTGGTGGGTTCCGTGCCGGTGGCCAAGGAAGCCTCCGCTCGAAGGGACGGGGGTGTGGTGTGACGGGCGGTCCGTCAGGGGGCGTGCCGGTGGTGGGCGCCGAGACCCTCGTCGTCCGAGTCCGTCCACAGGGACGTGTCGTACGGGGTGTCGGGGATCGGCACGAGGCCCTGCCGGGGGAGCGGGGGCTGCTGCTCCGGGGGCGCCGCTTGGGCCGCTGACGCTGCCGCCGTCGCCGATGCGCGGAGCAGGGCCACGCTCTCGCGCAGGTGGTCGGTGTCGGCGCGGACCCGGCGCAGGTCCGGGCCGGCCAGCCCGGACTGCAGCCGGTTCACGGCGCGGGCCAGCTCGTCCACGCAGCGCTGAATGGCCGTCAACTCTTGTTCCAGGGACATGACTTGCCTCGCTTCCGCTGGTGCGGCGGAGATGCTCATGCGCCTGCGAGTGTGGCGCGTCACACATCCGTTTGTGAAGGCCGCGGTTCGTATTGACGGGGTCACGCGCGGGGGCGCGCGCCCCCACGGGGGTTTGTTCTCCGGGCGGGGGTGCGCTGCGGCTGGCTGCGGCGGGGGGTTCGCGGGTGCGCGCCGGGGGCCCATTTGCTGGCGGCTGTGGGTGCTTCGTGGCTCCGCGTGACCGTGGTGGGGGGTGTGCTTTCGCGGGCGGCTGCGGGTGCGTCGTGGCTGGTCGCGCAGTTCCCCGCGCCCCTAAGAGGCCCGCGGCTCCGCCGCGCCTCTCTCCCTCGCCTTCCCTACCTCCCTCGCCTTCCCTACCTCCCTCGGCCTCTCCGGCCTCCCTCGGCCTCTCCGGCCTCTCCGGCCGCTCCGGCCTCCCCTACCTCCCTCGGCCTGCCCCTACCTCCCTCGGCCTGCCTCGGCCTCCCCGGCCTGCCTCGGCCTCCCCGGCCTGCCTCGGCCTCCCCGGCCTGCCTCGGCCTCCCCGGCCTCCTGGCTCCCCCGGCCTCCTGGCCTCCCGGCCTCCTGCGGCCCCCGGCCTCCCTCCGCGCCCTGGAATGGCGCACGTAGTGCGTATTTCAGGGGCGCGGGGAACTGCGCGACCAGCCACGACGCACCCGCGGCCGCCCGTCCCGCAGGGGCCGGATCCCCCGGTAGGCCCCCGGGGTTGGGCCGCACGGGTGAGGTTCGGTGGGGGCGGGCGCCGTGTCGCCGGGCGGGTGCCGCTGGATCCACTTCAGTGGGCCGATAGATGTGATCAGCGACATATACCGCCGAACGAGACAGAACCGGCCCGCACCGGAGGTACCCGTCGAGATGCATGACAACAAGAGGCGCCCACGCGCAACCGCGTTCCTCGTGTGCGGCGCCCTCGCCGTGACCACTCTCGCGGGGTGCGGCTCCGACGACCACCCGTGGACCCCGACCGCGGGCCCGGACATCGCCCCGGCCGCCCGGGACCGGGTGAAGGACGGCGGCAGCGTGCGCTGGGCGATCGACGCCATGCCGCGGACCCTGAACTCCTTCCAGGCGGACGCCGACGCGGTCACCAGCCGTGTCACCGGCGCCGTCCTGCCGTCGATGTTCCGCCTCGACGCACAGGGCAGGCCGCGCCGCGACGCCGACTACCTGGAGAAGGCGGAGGTCGTCGAGACGGAGCCGAAGCAGGTCGTCCTGTACAAGCTGAACCAGGAGGCCGTCTGGTCCACGGGCCGCGAGATCGGCGCCCCCGACTTCGCCGCCCAGTGGCGCGCCCTGTCCGGGAAGGACAGCGCGTACTGGACCGCGCACAACGCCGGGTACGACCGCATCGAGAAGATCGAGCGCGGCGCGAATGACCTGGAGGTCCGGGTGACGTTCGCCAAGCCGTACGCGGACTGGCGCGCCCTGTTCTCGCCGCTGTACCCCAAGGACGTCATGGGCACCCCGGACGCCTTCAACGAGGGCGCGCGCCGCAAGCTGAGGGTGACGGCGGGCCCGTTCGCCGTCGACTCGGTGAACCGGGCCGCGAAGAAGGTCACCCTCGACCGCAATCCGCGCTGGTGGGGCGAGCGCCCCAAGCTGGACAAGCTCGTGCTCACGGCGGTCCCGCGCGCGAAGCGGGCGGCGGCTCTCGCCGCGGGCAGGCTGGACCTGGCGGACGTGGACGCGGGCGGCGCCGAACGCATCGCCCACGCCGCCCGCGACCACGGCTCCGCGGGCCCGCTCAGCCATGGCCCCGGCTCCTCCCTGACCCCCGCCGAGGCGCTGCGCTCCTGGGCGATCGCGCACGGCGACGACGAGGAGGCGGCCTACGACGAGATGGCCGCCCGCGCGAAGACCCGTAAGGCGGTGAGGAAGTACGCGCGGGAGCAGAAGCGCCTGCACGCGTTCAAGGTGCGCAAGTCCTTCGCCCCCGCCTACACGCAGCTCGCCCTGAACGGCGCGCAGGGCCCGCTCGCCGACGAGCGCGTGCGCCGCGCCGTGGCCCGCGCCCTCGACCGCGACCAGCTCGCCGCGGTGGCCCTGCGCCCGCTCGGCCTGCCGGTCTCCACGGTCGACAACCACCTCGCCCTGGCCGGGCAGGCCGCGTACACCGACAACAGCAGCGCGCTCGGCGACCAGGACATGGCGGAGGCGCAGGCCCTGCTCGCCGAGGCGGGCTGGGTGCCGGGCGGGCCGGTGAAGGAGAAGAAGGAGCGGCCGAGGACGGCGGGCGGCGAGGGCGACACCTCGGACTCGAAGCGGGCCGAGGGCGCCGAGCACGGGCGGGAAGGCCACGCCGTCTCCGGCGCCTACGCCCCGAGGGGCACGGCCGCGCCCGCCGGTGCTGCCGCCGCCGGTGCGCTCGCCAAGGACGGCAAGCCGCTGACCTTGCGTTTTGTGCTTCCCTCCGGCGCCGGTTCGGAGCAGTTGCGCGCGGTCGCGGACCGGATCACGCAGATGCTGGGCAGGATCGGTGTCCGTACGGATGTGATGAAGGTCGACGACGAGAGCTACTTCAAGGACCACATCGCGTCCGGCGAGTACGACCTGGCGCTGTACTCGTGGCCCGCCTCCGCCTATCCGGCCACCGATGCCCGCCCGATCTACGCCAAGCCGATCCCGGCCGCCGACGGCTCGCTCACCGTCGAGCAGAACTACACGCGGGTCGGCACCGACCACATCGACCAGCTCTTCGACCAGGCCATCGGGGAACTCGACGCGGACGAGGAGAACGCCCTGGTCAAGAAGGCCGACGCGCGAATCTGGGCCGCCGCGGGGTCGATCCCCCTCTATCAGCGGCCGCAGTTGGTCGCCGCCCGCGCGGACCTCGCCAACGCGGGCGCCTTCGGCTTCCAGACCCCGCACTACGAGGACATCGGCTATCTCGGGAAGGGCGCCCGGGGCTAGGCGTACGGCCGGGCACAAAAGAATCTCAACCTCAGATCGAGCTCAACTCCCTTGCCCGCGGGACGACCCGGCGGGCAAGGTTCGTTGTACCCATTGACCTGCAGTTTTCCCCGAGCGGTCCGCCGCTCGCCGTGCTCTCCTGCCCTCCCCACCCGGGCCGGAAGCGCCCCCACTCGTCAAGCCACGTACCATGGGGTGAGGCCGTGGCGTGTCCAGCCCGGCAGGGCGCGCGTATCACTGATGTACGCGCAGCCGTCACCTATTCCGGGAGTACGCCGCAATATGGCCACGCGCCACGACATCCGAAACGTCGCTATCGTCGCCCACGTCGACCACGGCAAGACGACCATCGTCGACGCCATGCTCAAGCAGGCGGGCTCGTTCGCCGCGCACGCCGCCGAGTCCCTCGACGATCGCATGATGGACTCGAATGACCTGGAGCGTGAGAAGGGCATCACGATCCTCGCCAAGAACACGGCGGTGAAGTATCACCCCAAGGACGGCGGCGAGGTCATCACGATCAACATCATCGACACCCCCGGCCACGCCGACTTCGGTGGCGAGGTCGAGCGCGGTCTGTCGATGGTCGACGCGGTCGTCCTGCTCGTCGACGCCTCCGAGGGCCCGCTCCCGCAGACCCGCTTCGTGCTGCGCAAGGCGCTCCAGCAGCGGCTCCCCGTGATCCTGTGCATCAACAAGACGGACCGCCCCGACTCGCGCATCGACGAGGTCGTCAACGAGACGTACGACCTCTTCCTCGACCTGGACGCCGACGAGGACCAGATCGAGTTCCCGATCGTCTACGCGTGCGGCCGTGACGGCGTCGCGTCGCTGACCAAGCCGGAGGACGGCACGGTCCCGGCGGACTCCACCAACCTGGAGCCGTTCTTCTCCACGATCCTGGAGCACGTCCCGGCCCCGACGTACGACGAGTCGGCCCCGCTCCAGGCGCACGTCACCAACCTGGACGCCGACAACTTCCTCGGCCGCATCGCCCTGCTCCGCGTCGAGCAGGGCGAGCTGCGCAAGGGCCAGACGGTCGCGTGGATCAAGCGCGACGGCTCGATCCAGAACGTGCGCATCACCGAGCTGATGATGACCGAGGCGCTCACCCGCAAGCCGGCCGAGATGGCGGGCCCGGGCGACATCTGCGCCGTGGCCGGCATCCCCGACATCATGATCGGTGAGACGCTCGCCGACCCGGAGAACCCGGTCGCGCTGCCGCTGATCACGGTCGACCAGCCGGCGATCTCCATGACCATCGGCACCAACACCTCGCCGCTCGTCGGCCGTGGTGGCACCGGCAAGGGCGCGGCGGCCAAGTCGGCCGTCAAGGACCGCAAGGTCACCGCCCGCCAGGTCAAGGACCGCCTGGACCGCGAGCTGATCGGTAACGTCAGCCTCCGTGTCCTGGACACCGAGCGTCCCGACGCCTGGGAGGTGCAGGGCCGTGGTGAGCTGGCGCTCGCCATCCTGGTCGAGCAGATGCGCCGCGAGGGCTACGAGCTGACCGTCGGCAAGCCGCAGGTCGTCACCAAGGAGATCGACGGCAAGGTCCACGAGCCCGTCGAGCGCCTCACGGTCGACGTGCCCGAGGAGCACATGGGCGCCGTCACGCAGCTCATGGGCGTCCGCAAGGGCCGTATGGACAACATGTCGAACCACGGCTCCGGCTGGGTCCGCATGGAGTTCGTGGTGCCCTCGCGCGGCCTCATCGGCTTCCGTACGGAGTTCCTGACGAGCACCCGCGGCACCGGCATCGCCCACTCGATCCACGAGGGCCACGAGCCCTGGTTCGGCACGCTGACGACCCGCAACAACGGTTCGCTGGTCGCGGACCGCGCGGGCGCCGTCACGGGCTTCGCGATGACCAACCTCCAGGAGCGCGGCGTCCTCTTCGTCGAGCCCGGCACCGAGGTGTACGAGGGCATGATCGTCGGCGAGAACTCGCGCGCCGACGACATGGACGTCAACATCACCAAGGAGAAGAAGCTCACCAACATGCGCTCCTCCTCCGCCGACTCCTTCGAGGCGATCGTCCCGCCCCGCAAGCTGTCCCTGGAGCAGTCCCTGGAGTTCTGCCGCGACGACGAGTGCGTCGAGGTGACCCCGGAGGCCGTCCGCATCCGCAAGGTCGTCCTGGACCAGAAGGAGCGCGGCCGCTCCGCCTCGCGCGCCAAGCACGGCTGAGGCGCCCGCCCCTGAGCCCTCGGGCCCGGTACCCCCGCGAGGGGTGCCGGGCCCTTCGCGTTGGCGCTAATCTGCCCGTGTCTACGCGGATTGACAGCGCGAGGTCAGGTCTCGCCCAACAACGGGTCAAGAACCGCTCGGACGCAAGTGATTAAGTCCACCCGGGTGTCCGATATCCGGGCACCGATGGTCGATAGATATGTAACACGTCCGTTTCGTGGCCCTCTATCTCGGATCAGTTTGTCCGGATTTTGGGCAATGTACGCATCAGGTGTGATCGAACCGAGACCAAAAGGGTGTGGTCGAGGAAGGCCGCGTGGCTAATAGTTGACGGCGTAGAGCTCGGGTCAATGGGTCACGCGCTGTGGGGAGCGCCGACTCGCGAGCACACTGGGGCACTCAAACCTTCGCCGTCAGGGGTGTCGGCTGGGTTACTTGTGCCCCCACTTGTAGTGAACAAAGTGGACTCATGAGGAGGAACCCATGCGAGGTGCCACAAGCGCCATATGGGTCGCGTCGTCCCCGATGACAGGTGTTGGTCCCGCGGGCACGTCTCGCCCCGTCCCCGTGGTGGACGAGGTAACGATCCAGCGTCGCGAGCGCTCTTGACGACTCGGTCCTGACGGCAGGCCGAGGCCGGCCGCGGACCAGGGTTCCCCAAGGGGTGTGTCCACCCCAGTCGTTGTTCCCATCGCGCGCTTCGAATGACGTACGCCGTGCGACGGCCGTCGGATCACCGATTACCCGGCCGACGACCTCCAACACCTGTGAAATGGACGAATTCATGACGAGTCCAATCGAGATTGAGGGCGCCGAGACCTCTTCCGCCTTGGACAAAGAGAGCGCGCCGCAGGGTGACGCGAAGGAGCCCAAGAAGCTGGAGGGGCGCAGCCCCGGTCAGCTCATGTGGCGCCGCTTCAAGCGGGACAAGACGGGCATCGTGTCGGCCTGCATTGTCATCGTCTTCTTCCTGATAGCCGCGCTCGCGCCGGTCATCACGAAGCTGTACGGCAAGGACCCGTACACCTTCTACGGTCAGGACGACCCGACCCTCCTCAACGAGTTCAACCTGCCGGCCGGGCCCAACGGCGGCATGTCGCCCGAGCACTGGTTCGGCATCGACCCGAACTACGGGCGTGACGTCTTCGCGTACCTGCTGTACGGCATGCGTACGTCGCTGTTCACCGCCCTGCTCGCCACCATCGGCATGGTGCTCATCGGCATCGTGATCGGCCTGACCGCCGGGTACTTCGGCGGCAAGATCGACTACTGGCTCGGGCGCTTCACCGACTTCATGCTCGCGCTGCCCAGCCAGCTGTTCATGGTCGCGGTCATGCCCGTCGTCGTCACGGTGTTCGTCGCGCCGGACGAGGAGACGCCGACCTACGTCCGCTTCCTCGCCATCACCGGCGTGATGTGGCTGCTGACCTGGATGAGCCTGGCGCGTCTGATCCGCGCCGTCACCCTCTCCCTGCGCGAGCGGGAGTTCGTCGAGGCGGCGAAGGTCGCGGGCGCCTCGCCCTGGCGGATCATCCGCAAGGAGCTGCTGCCCAACCTGGTCACGCCGATCATCGTGCAGGGCACGTACCTGCTGCCCAGCACCATCCTCTCGGTCGCCTTCCTCTCCTTCGTCGGCGTGGGGTACCAAGACCCCACCCCCGACTGGGGATTGATGTTCGCCACGGCCGCGAACATCTACGAGCAGGACCCGACCTACATGTTCTTCCCGGGTGTCGCCATGGTCGTCTTCGTCGTGGCGTTCAACCTCCTGGGTGACTCGGTCCGGGACGCCTTCGATCCCAAGACCGGACGCTGAGCCAGCACCATCCAGGGGGAAGCTGCCACCCGGGCGCCGGACGACCAACCCGGATGCGCCAGGCAGCACCGCAGGATCACTACTCACAGGCAGGTGGACGCAACTCCATGAGCATCCTTCGATCGCGCACGGCGCAGGCAACGGTCGCCGCGGCGGCTGTCGGCGCCCTCGCGCTGACCGGCTGCAGCAGTGGCAGCAAGAGCAGCGACAAGCCCGTGGGCAAGTCCCAGAACGACGCGGCGGCCCAGGCCAAGCCGGTCGCGATGGGCACCGCCCAGGACTCCGTCGGCCCCGCCGAGCCCGTCCCGGGCGCCAAGAAGGGCGGCACGGTCCAGGTCTACCAGGAGAGCGACTTCTCGCACCTGGACCCGGGTCAGATCTACGTCTCCGACGCCGGTCTCCTCTCCAAGCTCCTCTACCGTGGCCTGACCACGTACACCGAGGACGAGAAGGGCAACCAGACGGTCGTCGGCGACCTCGCCACCGACCCGGGCAAGTCCTCGGACGGCGGCAAGACCTGGACCTTCACGCTGAAGGACGGCGTCAAGGACCAGAACGGCCACGTCATCACCTCGGCCGACATCCGCCACTCCATCGAGCGCATGTACGACCCGTTCATCACGGACGGCCCGACGTACATCCAGCAGTGGCTCTCCGGCGCGGGCACCAAGTACCGCGACGCCTACCAGGGTCCGTACAAGGGCAAGCACCTGCCCGACTCGGTCCTCGCGACGCCGGACGACAAGACCATCACGTTCCACTTCCTCGAGGCGCACACCGACGTGCCGCAGGCGCTCGCCATGGCCGCCTACTCCGTCGTGCCCGAGAAGACGGACACCAAGCAGAAGTACGACCAGAAGCCGGTCGCCACCGGCCCGTACAAGGTCGCCTCCTACAAGCCGGGCAAGTCCCTCAGCCTGGTGCGCAACACCGCCTGGGACGAGAAGACGGACCCGCTGCGCCACGCGTACGTGGACGGCTTCAACATCGAGTTCAACCACACCAAGGACGACCAGACCAAGACGATCCTGGCCGACCGCGGCGAGGCCAAGAACGCGATCATGTTCACCGGCCAGATCGACGCCACGCAGCTTCAGAAGATCACGCGCGACAAGGCCGTGATGAAGCGCACGATCCAGGGCTACGCCCCCTACGTGTGGCAGCTCAACTTCAACATGGACCGCGTCAAGGACAAGCGCATCCGTGACGCCATCGCCCTCGCGATGCCGGCCACCTCGGCCGCCCGCTCCGACGGTGGTGCCTACGGCGGCGACCCCGCCACCTCGCTGATGTCGCCCACCACCCCGGGCTACGACAAGACCTACGACCCGTTCAACCGGACCAAGAAGCCGAACGGTGACATCGAGGCGGCGAAGAAGCTGATCAAGGAGGCGGGCGCCGAGGGCAAGAAGCTCGTCTACGCGTACGCCAACACCCCGGTCCGCACCACGCAGGCCAACCTGATCATCAACCAGCTGGACAAGATCGGCCTCGACATCCAGAAGAAGGAAGTCGACAACGCCACGTGGTACGAGCAGATGGGCAAGGTCAAGAACGGCTTTGACCTCTACATGACCGGCTGGGGCCAGGACTGGGCCGACGGCAACACCGTCTTCCCGCCGTCCTTCGACGGTGCCCAGATCCAGGACGGCTCGTCGAACTACTCGCACACCAACGACAAGCACGTCAACGAGGAACTGGCCCGCATCCAGAAGATCGCGGACGCCGACCAGCGCGCCTCGGAGTACGCGAAGCTCTCGAAGTACATCTCCGAGAAGATCAACCCGGCTGCCCCGATCTACTACACCAAGGTGTTCCAGATCGCCGGCTCCAACGTCGGTGGCCTGCGGTACTCGACCGTGACCAGCTACACGGACCCGACCTCGGTCTACCTCAAGAAGTAAGCAGCACAAGGCAGTCACCGGGGGTGGAGGCGCGGCGGAGCCTTCACCCCCGGGCCGCCGGACCCCCCTCCTGGCCTCCCACCGCCGCCGTCCTGAGAGCAGCTTTTAGCGATGCTTCGATTTCTCATACGCCGGACGTTCGGCGCAGCACTCATCCTTCTGCTGATCAGCGCCTTCACGTTCTTCATGTACTTCGCCATCCCACAGGACCCGGCGACACTCGCGTGCGGCAAGAACTGCACCCCGGACGCGCTGGCGATCATCCACAAGAACCTGGGCCTGAACGACCCGGTGCCGGTGCAGTACTGGAACTACCTCTCCGGCATCTTCGCCGGACGTGACTTCGCGGTGGGACACTGCGACGCGCCGTGCTTCGGCGTCTCGTTCCGCAACAACCAGATGGTGTGGGACACCATGATGGACCGCCTCCCGCTGACGCTCTCGCTGACCTTCGGCGGACTCATCGTCTTCCTCTTCGTCGGCCTCGGCGCCGGCATGATGGCGGCCCGCTTCCGCGGCACCTGGCTGGACAAGACCTTCAGCGGCGGCTCGCTGGTGCTCAGCTCGTTCCAGATCTACTTCCTCGGCCCGATCGTGCTCGGCATCACCGTCTACAGCACCGGCTGGCTGGACAAGCCCAAGTACGTCCCCATCACGGAGGACCCGGGCGGCTGGTTCATGGGCCTGCTGATCCCGTGGCTCGTCATGGCGACGATCTTCACCGCCAACTACACGCGTATGTCCCGCTCCTCGATGATCGAGCAACTGCAGGAAGAACACGTGCGGGCGGCCAAGGCCAAGGGCATGAGCAGCCGGTACGTCTTCTTCCGGTACGCCTGGCGCGGATCGATCATCCCGATCATCACTATCCTGGGCATGGACATCGGCGCCCTGCTCAGCGGTGGCATGGTCACGGAGCTCACCTTCGGCCTGGCCGGCTTCGGCCGCCTCGCCCGTGACTCGGTCGTGCTGAAGGACCTGCCGGTCCTCATGGGCGTCATGATCCTCAGTGCCGCCTTCATCATCATCTGCAATGTCGTCGTGGACGCCCTGTACGCCGTGATCGACCCGCGCGTGCGCCTGTCCTAGGAGAACCCCCGTGACCACACTCACCAAGACCGAGGACGCCCCGGCCCCGACCGGATCCGAGGCGTTCCTGTCGGTACGCGACCTGCGGGTGCAGTTCTCCACCGAGGACGGCGCCGTCAAGGCGGTGGACGGACTCTCCTTCGACCTCGAGCGCGGCAAGACGCTCGGCATCGTCGGTGAGTCGGGATCCGGCAAGTCGGTCACCAACCTGACCGTGCTCGGCCTGCACAACCCGATGACCACCACCATCGACGGCGAGATCCTCCTCGACGGCCAGGAACTGCTCACCGCCACCGAGCCCGAGCTGGAAAAGCTCCGCGGCAACAAGATGGCGATGATCTTCCAGGACTCGCTGACCGCCCTGTCGCCCTACTACACCGTGGGCCGGCAGATCGCGGAGCCGTACCGCAAGCACACCGGCGCCTCCAAGAAGGAGGCCAGGGACCGGGCCATCGAGATGCTCGGCAAGGTCGGCATCCCGCACCCCAAGCAGCGCGTCGACGACTACCCGCACCAGTTCTCCGGCGGTATGCGCCAGCGCGCCATGATCGCCATGTCGCTGGCCTGCAACCCCGAACTGCTCATCGCGGACGAGCCGACCACCGCGCTCGACGTGACCGTGCAGGCGCAGATCCTCGACCTGCTCAAGGACCTGCAGCAGGAGTTCGGCTCCGCGATCATCATGATCACGCACGACCTGGGCGTCGTCGCGAACATGGCCGACGACATCCTCGTGATGTACGCGGGCCGGGCCGTCGAGCGCGGCACCACCCGTGAGGTGCTCAAGACGCCCGAGCACCCCTACACCTGGGGCCTGCTGAGCTCGATGCCGCGGCTGACCTCCGACGTCGACGAGCCGCTGCTGCCGATCCCCGGCTCGCCGCCCTCGCTGCTCAACCCGCCCACGGGCTGCCCGTTCCACCCGCGCTGCGCCTTCACCGACAAGGTGTCCGGCAACCGCTGCTCGGGCGAGCGACCGCTGCTCCCGGCCGGACGGGGCGCCGCCTGCCACCTGACGGCGGAGCAGAAGCAGCAGGTGTTCATCGAGACGATTCAGCCCCGGCTGGGCTGAGCAGAGACCGGCGACTGGGGCAGAACCATGAGCGACAACAACAACAGCACCACGGCGGTCGCCGAAGCGATCCCCGGGCAGCGCGACGGTGACACCGCCCCGCTGCTGAAGGTCGAGGGCCTGCAGAAGCACTTCCCGATCAAGGGCGGCTTCCCGATCCGGCGCACCGTCGGCGCGGTCAAGGCCGTCGACGGCGTCGACTTCGAGGTCTTCCCGGGCGAGAGCCTCGGCCTCGTCGGCGAGTCCGGCTGCGGCAAGTCGACGACCGGCCGGCTCCTGACCCGTCTGTACGAGCCCACCGCGGGCACCATCACGTACAACGGCCAGGACATCAGCCACGCCAACCGCAAGCAGCTCGCGCCCATCAGGTCCGAGATCCAGATGATCTTCCAGGACCCGTACGCGTCGCTGAACCCGCGCCAGACCGTCGGCACGATCATCTCCGGCCCGATGGAGATCAACGGGATCAACCCGCCCGGCGGCCGCGAGAAGCGCGTCCGGGAGCTCCTGGAGATCGTCGGTCTCAACCCGGAGCACTACAACCGCTTCCCGCACGAGTTCTCCGGCGGTCAGCGCCAGCGCATCGGTGTCGCCCGCGCGGTGGCCCTGGAGCCGAAGCTCATCATCGCCGACGAGCCCGTCTCCGCGCTCGACGTCTCCATCCAGGCGCAGGTCGTCAACCTGCTGCAGAAGGTGCAGCGCGAGATGGGCATCGCGTTCGTCTTCATCGCGCACGACCTCGCGATCGTGCGGCACTTCTCGCAGCGCGTCGCCGTCATGTACCTCGGCAAGATCGTCGAGATCGCCGACCGGGACTCGCTGTACAACCGGCCCCGGCACCCGTACACGCACGCGCTCATGTCGGCCGTGCCCGACGCGGACATCGACGCCGAGAAGAAGGAGCGCATCCGCCTCGAGGGCGACGTGCCCTCGCCGATCGCGCCGCCGTCCGGCTGCCGGTTCCGTACGCGGTGCTGGAAGGCGCAGGACAAGTGCGCCACGGAGGAGCCGCCGCTCGTCCAGATCGCCGGCAGCAAGCCCGGCCACCTGACGGCCTGCCACTTCCCCGAGGAGCCGACCATCGAGGCGCGGGCGGAGGACATCGTCCTCGACCCGGCGCTGGCGGCGCTGGAAAAGGACAACTGACCCCGTCGGTTCAGCGGAATCGAGGCCCGGCCCGGTGGAAACACCGGGCCGGGCTTTTTGTGTGCCCCCCATCCGTAAGGCCGCCCAAAACATGCGGTATGTGCAAGTGACGTCGATATTTAGGCGTACGTGACTTGTGACCGGTATGAGGGAGGCACTCCATGCGAGGAGCCACGCACGCCAAGTGGGCGGCAGGCGCGGTGGTCGTAGCGCTGGCGGCGACGGCCTGTGGTGGGGGCGGCGACAGCGGTGGCGGCGGTGGCGGTGACGGCTCCGGGGTCGTCCGGTCCTCGTGGGGCGATCCGCAGAACCCGCTGGAGCCCGCCAACACCAACGAGGTGCAGGGCGGCAAGGTCCTCGACATGATCTTCCGGGGGCTCAAGCGGTACGACCCGAAGACCGGTGCCGCGAAGGACATGCTCGCGGAGAAGATCGAGACCGACGACCAGACCAACTTCAAGATCACGGTCAAGGACGGCTGGACGTTCTCCAACGGCGAGAAGGTCACCGCCAAGTCCTTCGTCGACGCCTGGAACTACGGGGCGAGCCTCAAGAACAACCAGAAGAACGCGTACTTCTTCGGGCAGATCGAGGGGTACGACAAGGTCCACCCCGACTCGGGCAAGCAGAGCGCCGACACCCTCTCCGGGCTCAAGGTCACCGGCGACCGCACGTTCACGGTCAAGCTCACCCAGAAGTTCTCGACCTGGCCCGACACCCTCGGCTACGCCGCCTTCGCCCCGCTGCCGAAGATGTTCTTCGACGATCACGACTCGTACGTCAGCAAGCCCGTCGGGAACGGGCCCTACACCGTGCAGTCGTACCAGAAGGGGTCCCAGATGTCCCTTCGCAAGTGGGACAAGTACCCCGGTGACGACAAGGCGCAGAACGGCGGCGTCGACCTGAAGGTCTACACCGACAACAACACCGCCTACACGGACCTGACGGCCGGCAACCTCGACCTCGTCGACGACGTGCCCGCCTCCCAGCTCAGCAACGCCGACAGCGATCTGAACGGGCGGTACATCAACACCCCGGCCGGCATCATCCAGACGCTCGCCTTCCCGTTCTACGACTCCGCGTGGAACAAGGCGGACAGCGACAAGGTCCGCAAGGGCCTGTCCATGGCGATCAACCGCAAGCAGATCACCGAGTCCATCTTCCAGAAGACCCGTACCCCTGCCACCGACTGGACCTCGCCGGTGCTCGGCAAGGACGGCGGGTACAAGGACGGGCTCTGCGGCGAGTACTGCGAGTACAAGCCCGACGAGGCGAAGAAGCTGGTCAAGGAGGGCGGCGGGATCCCGGGCGGCCAGGTGAGGATCGGCTACAACGCCGACACCGGCAGCCACAAGGAGTGGGTCGACGCGGTCTGCAACTCCATCAACAACGCCCTCGGCAACGACAAGGCGTGCGTCGGCAGCCCCACCGGCACCTTCGCCGACTTCCGCAACAAGATCACCGACAAGAAGATGACGGGCCCCTTCCGCGCCGGCTGGCAGATGGACTACCCGCTCATCCAGAACTTCCTCCAGCCGCTGTACTACACCAACGCCTCCTCCAACGACGGCCACTGGTCGAACAAGAAGTTCGACTCCCTCGTCGACAAGGCGAACGGCGAGTCCGACCAGGCGCAGGCGGTCAAGGTGTTCCAGCAGGCCCAGGAGGTCGTACGGGACAACATGGCGGCCATTCCGCTCTGGTACCAGAACGGCAGCGCGGGCTACTCCGACAAGGTCTCCAACGTCGCGCTGAACCCGTTCAGCGTCCCCGTCTACAACGAGATCAAGGTCAACTGACCCACACCGGACGCCAGGGACGGAGCCCTCGATGGGACGGTATGTGATCCGGCGGCTGCTCCAGATGATCCCGGTCTTCATCGGGGCGACGCTGCTGATCTTCCTCATGGTCAACGTGATGGGCGACCCCATCGCGGGGCTCTGCGGCGACAAGGCCTGCGACCCCGCGACCAAGGCCCAGCTCTCCAAGGAGTTCGGCCTCGACAAGCCGGTGTGGCAGCAATACCTGACCTACATGGGGAACGTCTTCACCGGCGACTTCGGTACGGCGTTCAACGGCCAGAAGGTCACCGAGCTGATGTCGACGGCGTTCCCCGTCACCATCCGGCTGACGATCGTGGCGATCCTCTTCGAGATCGTCGTCGGCATCACCCTCGGCGTCCTGACCGGTCTGCGGCGCGGGCGTCCCGTCGACACCACCGTGCTGCTGCTGACCCTCGTCGTCATCTCCGTGCCGACGTTCGTCACCGGTCTGCTGCTCCAACTCCTGCTCGGCGTCAAGTGGGGATGGATCAATCCCGCCGTCTCCACCGACGCCCCGTTCGGCGAACTCATCGTGCCGGGGCTCGTGCTCGCCTCCGTCTCCCTGGCCTACGTCACCCGGCTCACGCGGACGTCCATCGCCGAGAACAAGCGCGCCGACTACGTCCGCACCGCCATCGCCAAGGGGCTGCCCCGGCGCCGCGTCATCACCCGGCACCTGCTGCGCAACTCGCTCATCCCCGTCGTCACCTTCATCGGCGCCGACGTCGGCGCGCTGATGGGCGGCGCCATCGTCACCGAGCGCATCTTCAACATCCACGGCGTCGGCTTCCAGCTCTACCAGGGCATCCTGCGCCAGAACACCCAGACCGTGGTCGGCTTCGTGACCATCCTCGTCCTTGTCTTCCTCGCGGTGAACCTGATCGTCGACCTCCTGTACGCCGTACTCGACCCGAGGATCCGCTATGCCTGAACCGCACGCGCCAGAGCCCCCCTCCGGACGGCCCGGAGCGACCGGCGGCGGACGCGCGCCCGAGGACGGCGCCATCGCCGCGACCGGCATGGGCGGCGCCATGGACCTCGCCACCAGCGAGGGCGCGCTGATCGAGGGCCCGGCCCTCGGACCCGGCGACCCCGCGGGCAAGCCCCGCAGCCTGTGGTCCGACGCCTGGCGGGACCTGCGGCGCAACCCCGTCTTCATCATCTCGGCGCTCGTCATCCTGTTCCTGGTCGTCATCGCGATCTGGCCGCAGCTCATCGCCTCCGGCAACCCGCTCTCCTGCGACCTGGCCAAGCGCCAGCAGGGCTCCCAGCCGGGGCACCCCTTCGGCTTCGACGGCCAGGGCTGCGACGTCTACACCCGCACCGTGCACGGCGCCCGCAACTCCATCACCGTCGGCGTCTGCGCCACGGTCGGTGTCGCCCTGCTCGGCTCGGTCCTCGGCGGGCTCGCCGGGTTCTTCGGCGGGGCCTGGGACGCGGTCCTCTCCCGCATCACCGACATCTTCTTCGCGATCCCCGTCGTCCTCGGCGGCCTGGTCCTGCTCTCGGTCGTCACCAGCAACACCGTCTGGCCCGTCATCGGCTTCATGGTGCTGCTCGGCTGGCCGCAGATCTCCCGTATCGCGCGCGGCTCGGTCATCACCGCCAAGCAGAACGACTACGTGCAGGCGGCCCGCGCGCTCGGCGCCTCCAACTCACGGATGCTGCTCCGCCACATCGCGCCGAACGCCGTCGCGCCCGTCATCGTCGTCGCGACCATCGCCCTCGGTACGTACATCGCCCTGGAGGCGACCCTCTCGTACCTCGGTGTCGGGTTGAAGCCACCGGCCGTGAGCTGGGGCATCGACATCTCGGCGGCCTCCGGGTACATCCGCAACGCCCCGCACATGCTGCTCTGGCCCGCCGGCGCGCTCGCGATCACGGTCCTCGCGTTCATCATGCTCGGCGACGCGGTGCGCGACGCCCTCGACCCGAAGCTGAGGTAGCGCCCATGCCGTTGCTCGAAGTACGCGACCTGCACGTCGAGTTCCGCACGCGGGACGGCGTGGCCCACGCGGTGAACGGCGTCAACTACACCGTCGACGCCGGTGAGACCCTCGCCGTGCTCGGCGAGTCCGGGTCCGGCAAGTCCGTCACCGCCCAGGCGATCATGGGCATCCTCGACGTGCCGCCCGGGCGGATCACCGGCGGCGAGGTCCTCTTCAAGGGCCGCGACCTGCTGAAGCTCAAGGAGGATGAGCGCAGGAAGGTCCGGGGCGCCGAGATGGCGATGATCTTCCAGGACGCGCTCAGCTCCCTCAACCCGGTGCTCTCCGTCGGCGACCAGATCGGCGAGCTGTTCTCCGTCCACCGGGGCATGTCCAGGAAGGACGCCAAGGCCAGGGCCGTCGAGCTGATGGACCGGGTACGCATCCCGGCGGCGAAGGAGCGGGTCGGGCAGTACCCGCACCAGTTCTCGGGCGGCATGCGCCAGCGCATCATGATCGCGATGGCGCTCGCCCTCGAACCCGACCTGATCATCGCCGACGAGCCCACCACCGCCCTCGACGTGACCGTGCAGGCCCAGGTCATGGACCTGCTCGCCGAGTTGCAGCGCGAGCTCAACATGGGGCTCATCCTCATCACCCACGACCTCGGTGTCGTCGCCGACGTCGCCGACAAGATCGCCGTGATGTACGCGGGCCGCATCGTCGAGCACGCCCCCGTCCACGAGATCTACAAGGCGCCCGCGCACCCGTACACCAAGGGGCTCCTCGAATCGATCCCGCGCCTGGACCAGAAGGGCCAGGAGCTCTTCGCCATCAAGGGCCTGCCGCCGAACCTCGTGCACATCCCGCCGGGCTGCGCCTTCCACCCGCGCTGCCCGATGGTCCAGGACGTGTGCCGCACCGACGTCCCGCCGCTCTACCGCGTCTCCGAGAACCGTCGCAGCGCCTGCCACTTCTGGAAGGAGACGATCGATGCGTCACGCTGAGGGCGGCTCGCACGTCAGCAAGGGTGATCTCCGGCGCGAGGGCCAGCTGGCCGAACACCTGATGCACAAGGCGCGGGCCGAGTCGGAGTACGCGGCGCACGGCTCCTCGTCGGGGCGCGAACCCATCCTGGAGGTGCGCGGCCTCACCAAGCACTACCCGCTCACCCGGGGCATCCTCTTCAAGAAGCAGGTCGGCGCCGTCAAGGCGGTCGACGGCGTCGACTTCGACCTCGGCCAGGGCGAGACCCTCGGCATCGTCGGCGAGTCCGGCTGCGGCAAGTCCACCGTCGCCAAGATGCTGGTCAACCTGGAACAGCCCACCGCGGGCGTCATCAAGTACAAGGGCGAGGACATCACCCGCCTCTCGGGCCGCGCCCTGAAGGCGGTGCGCCGCAACATCCAGATGGTGTTCCAGGACCCGTACACGTCCCTGAACCCCCGTATGACGGTCGGCGACATCATCGGGGAGCCGTACGAGATCCACCCCGAGGTCGCGCCGAAGGGCGACCGCAGAAAGCGGGTGCGGGAACTGCTCGACGTGGTCGGACTCAACCCCGAGTACATCAACCGCTACCCGCACCAGTTCTCCGGCGGCCAGCGCCAGCGCATCGGCATCGCGCGCGGCCTGGCCCTGCGCCCCGAGATCATCGTCGCCGACGAGCCGGTCTCCGCGCTCGACGTGTCGGTGCAGGCCCAGGTCATCAACCTCCTGGACCGGCTCCAGAACGAGTTCGACCTCTCCTACGTCTTCATCGCCCACGACCTCTCGATCGTGCGCCACATCTCCGACCGGGTCGGCGTGATGTACCTCGGCCGCATCGTGGAGATCGGCTCCGACGCGGAGATCTACGACCATCCGACGCACCCCTACACGCAGGCGCTCCTGTCCGCGGTGCCGGTCCCGGACCCGGAGGCGCGCGAGCACCGCGAACGCATCATCCTCACCGGCGACGTGCCCTCGCCCGCCAACCCGCCCTCGGGCTGCCGGTTCCGCACCCGCTGCTGGAAGGCGCAGCAGCGGTGCGCGGACGAGGTGCCGCTGCTCGCGGTCCCGGCCGCCTTCCGGCTCGGCGACCAGGGCCCGGCGCAGCACCCCTCGGCGTGCCACTTCGCGGAGGAGAAGCAGGTCGTGCCCCCGGAGCAGTAGGAGCTACCGCAGCCCGAGGGACCGCTTCAGGAAGTCGACCTGGAGCAGCAGCAGGTTCTCCGCGACCTGCTCCTGCGGCGTCATGTGCGTCACGCCCGACAGCGGCAGCACCTCGTGCGGCCGCCCGTCCGCGAGCAGGGCCGAGCTGAGCCGCAGGGCGTGCGCCACCACCACGTTGTCGTCGGCGAGCCCGTGCACGATGAGCAGCGGCCGGTGTTGTGGCGCGGCGCCCGACAGCCCGTCGTCGGTGACGAGCGAGTTCGTCGCGTACGTGTCGGGCGATGCGGCCGGGTCGCCCAGGTACCGCTCCGTGTAGTGCGTGTCGTACAGCCGCCAGTCGGTGACCGGCGCGCCCGCGACGCCCGCGTGGAAGACGTCGGGCCGCCGCAGTACGGCGAGCGCGGAGAGGTAGCCGCCGTAGCTCCAGCCGCGCATGGCGACCTTCGACAGGTCGAGCGGGAACCGCTCCGCCAGCGCGTGCAGAGCGGTGACCTGGTCGTCCAGGGTCAGGGTGAAGTCGCCGCGGATGGACTTCTCCCGGCCCGGCGAGGTGCCGGGCGTGCCGCGCCCGTCCGCGACGATCACCGCGAAGCCCTGGTCCGCGAACCACTGAGACGTCAGGTACGGGTTGTGCGCCGCGTGGACGCGCTGCCCGTGCGGGCCGCCGTACGGGTCCATGAGCACCGGGAGCGGCCCGTCCCCCTCCGCGTACGAGGACGGGAGCAGGACGGCGCAGGGGATGCCCTCAGCCTCCGTCAGCGTCACGCGCGGCGAGAGCAGCGGCCGTTCCGCGTGCGAGGCGATGTCGGCGACGTGCTTGCCGTCGCGCTCCACGCGCACGCGCGCGCCCGGGGCGTCCAGGGCCGACGAGACGAACACGGTGACACCGCCCGAGCGGACCGCCGTGTGCACACCGGGCCCCTCGGAGACGCGCTGCACGCCCAGCTCGTTGACCCGGTAGACGTGCACCTCACCGGTCTCGGGGGCTTCGGCGCGGGCGCCCGCGGAGGCCGAGACGAGCACGTCACCGTCGCCGACGTCGAGCACGGCCCGCACATGCAACTGCCCGCCCGTCAGCAGCCGTTCCCCGACCGCGAGGACCCGCGCCCCGCCCTCGTCAGCGATCCGCACGAGCTGCCCGCTCGGCGACCAGCACGGCACGCCCGGGAACAGTTCGAGCCACTGCGCGTCCTCGTCGGCGTGCACCATCCGCGTCGAACCGTCCTCCAGGTTCACCGCCAGGTACAACGCGCTCCGCTGGTCGCGCGCCTGTACGAGGATCAGCGGGGCGCCGTCCGCCGACCAGTGCACGCGGGCCAGGTACGGGTAGGCCGACCGGTTCCAGTTGATCTCCGTACGGGAGCCGTCGAGGCCGTACGCGAACAGGCGCACCTCGGCGTTGGGCGTGCCCGCCGCCGGATAGGCGGTGCGCTGCGGCTCGCGGTCCGGGTGCGCGGGGTCGGCGATCCACCAGCGCCGCACGTCCGCGTCGTCGGCGCGGGCCACCAGCAGCCGGTCGGACTCCGGCGACCACCAGAAGCCGCGGTGCCGGCCCATCTCCTCGGCCGCGATGAACTCCGCCAGCCCGTACGTCACCGTCTCCGACTCGGGGGTCGCGAGCGCCCGGTCGTCGTCGCCCTCCGCGCCCACGACCCGGAGCGCGCCCCGGACCACGTACGCGACGTGCCGCCCGTCGGGGGAGGGGCGCGGGTCCAACACGGGGCCGGGAACGCGCAGTTCACGGGTGGTGCCGGCCCGCAGCTCGGCCGCGAAGAGACGGCCCGACAGGGCGAACGCGGCCAACTCGGCGGCGGCGTCCGTCGCATAGCCCACGATGCCCGCGCCGCCCTCCCGGCTGCGCTCGCGCCGCGCCCGCTCCTCGGCCGACAGCCGCTCCGCGGAACCGCCGAGGAGGGTCACCGGATCGGCCGCGACCCGCTCCCGGCCGCTCGGCACGTCCAGGACCCACAGGGCGTTCGCCCGGTTCTCGCCCCCGGACGACCGCAGGAACACGACCCGCTCCCCGTCCGGCGCCACCGTGAAGGCACGGGGCGCGCCCGAGGTGAAGCGCTGCGTCCGCGCGTGCTGACGAGGAAAGGAGTACGTCCCGCTCCCACTGCCCTGCGGCGTGTCGGGCCCGCTGCCCGTGGCGTTCTCGGTGGTCATTCCCGAAGCCTAGGACGTAAGCAGGGGCGACGCGCCCCCCACGCGCTCCCGCCCGCCCCCGGTGCTCCCTCGCGGTGACTCATGCGCGACAGCGGATAGTTATGATCAGTAGCGCTGTGTGGGCATCCCGGAAGGGGGACGTCCGTCAGTGACCGGATCACTTTGGAGGAGGGACCGCTGTGGCACTCTCGATCTCGGCCGTGGTGCTGTTCGCGATCATCGTCTTCATCCTGATCAAGAAGTCAGGGCTGAAGGCCGGGCACGCCGTGGTCTGCGTGCTGCTCGGCTTCTATCTGGCGAGCTCCTCCATCGCCCCCACGATCAAGGAACTGACGACGAACGTGGCGGGGATGATCGGCGGCATCAAGTTCTGATCCGGGGGGTGCGGCGTTCTAGGCTGGGCGCATGACGGAACTGCCCGGTCGGCGTCTGCTCCTCGTGCACGCGCACCCCGACGACGAGTCGATCAACAACGGCGCCACGATGGCCAGGTACGCCGCCGACGGCGCCCACGTCACCCTCGTGACCTGCACCCTCGGCGAGGAGGGCGAGGTCATCCCGGACGAACTGGCACATCTCGCCCCGGACCGTGAGAACCGCCTCGGCCCCCACCGCATCGGCGAACTCGCCGCCGCCATGAAGGAGCTGGGCGTCACCGACCACCGCTTCCTCGGCGGGCCCGGCCGCTACCACGACTCCGGGATGATGGGCGTCGAACAGAACGAGCGCCCCGGCGCCTTCTGGTCCGCCGGCCTCGACGAGGCGGCGGCCCACCTCGTCGCCGTCGTCCGCGAGATCCGCCCGCAGGTCCTGATCACGTACGACCCGGACGGCGGCTACGGCCACCCCGACCACATCCAGGCGCACCGCGTCGCCATGCGCGCCGCCGACCTCGCCGCGGAGCCGGACTTCCGCCGCGACCTCGGGAACCCGCACACCATCTCCAAGATCTACTGGAACCGGGTGCCCCGCACGGTCGCCGAGGAACGGTTCCGCGCGCTCGCCCAGGCCCTTGACCGCACCCCCTTCACCGTCACCGCCGCCGTCTCCGACGTCCCCGGTGTCGTGGACGACGCACGGGTCACCGCCGAGATCGACGGCGGCCCGTACGCGGACCGCAAGGCCGCCGCGATGGCCGCGCACGCGACCCAGGTCACCGTCGCGGACCCGGTCGGCGACCTCCGCGCCTTCGTCCTGTCCAACGGCCTCGCCCAGCCGCTGTTCGTCACGGAGTACTACGAGTTGGTGCGCGGCGAGGCCGGATCGGCGTACGAGAAGGACCTGTTCGAGGGCATCGACGGCACTGAGAGCATCGAAGGAGCGGGCGCGTGACGAGCGGCGGCAAGAACAACGGTACGAACGGGGCACGGGCCGGGAGTTCGGCGGCCCCGGTCGACCTCCCCTTCAGCATGTCGGTCACCCCGGGCCGGGCCGCCGTCCTGGTCGTCCTCTTCGTGCTCGGCGCCCTCGTCGGCACCGCGGGCGCGCTGCTCCAAGGGGGCTGGTTCCCGGCCGGGTTGCTGCTCGCGCTGCTCGGCGCGGCCGGACTCTTCCACGGCGGGACACGGCTCACCGGCGGAAGGTCCGGCGCCCTCGCCCCCGCCGCGGGCTGGGTCCTCGCGGTCATCCTGCTCACCGCGAGCCGCCCCGAGGGCGACTTCCTCTTCGGCGCGGGAATCGGCTCCTACCTCTTCCTCCTCGGAGGGATGGCCGTCGCTGTGATGTGCGCCACGCTGGGACTTCCCCGGCAACCGGCCGCCTCCGCCGCCCGACTTGGGAAGTGACGTACCACTTCGGCCCGTGCCCGGTGCACCTTTCACCGTCCGTCACTCCGTGCCGTCCGGCCGCGGCCAGTATGGTGGTGCGCGCCGCCGAGCAGCCCGCGTGAGGTCGAGACGGGCGGCGGAGCCAACCGGGAGAACCTGCTTTGAGTCGTGAAACTGACAGTTCGTCCTCCGGGCCCCAGGGGCGCGGCGCTGCCGCGTACCCGTCGGGGACGCCTCCGTACGGCACGTCCGCGCAGGGCGCGGCGTCCGGCGACGCCGACCCGCTGGGCCAGGGCCCCGCGGGTGACCAGGGCACCCCGGACAGCCCCAAGACGGAGACCACGCTGACGACGCGGATCCGGATCAACATCCCCGGCTCGCGTCCCATCCCGCCGGTCGTGATGCGTACGCCGATGAGCGACGTCGACGCCGGGCCGCAGGACGGCGCGGAGGCGCGGGGCGCGGAGCCCGAGTCCGGCGCGGGCCACCCGTCCGCGCTCACGGGGTACACGGACGGCGCGGCCGACGGCGGCGGGGCCGCCGCAGGTGACGCGCCCGAGCCGAAGGCTCCCCGCGAGGAGAAGACCAGCGACTGGTTCGCACCCCGCAAGAGCCCCACGGCACGCGGCACGGGCGGGGCGCCCTCCGGCACGTCCGGTCCCTCCGGCACGTCGGGCGGCTTCGACGCGAACGGCGCGGAGCCCGGCCCGGGGGAGAGGGGAGACCTGCCGTACTTCTCCGGTGGCCCGGACAACCCCGGTGCGCCGGGCGCGAACGGCGGCCCCGGCCCGGCGGACGACCTCGGCTTCCCGGGCGGCCCCGGCACCTCCGGTGGCCGCGACGCCTTCGCGGGCCCCGGCAGCGCGGGTGCCTCCGGTGGGCCCGGTGCCTCCGGTGTTACTGACGGCCTCCGTGCCGGTGCCGGGCGCGGTACGTCCGGCGTCCCCGGCATGTCCAGCGGCCTCGACGCCTTCGGTGATCCCGGCAACGGACGCGCGCCGGGCGGTGCCCGTGGCGCGTCCGAGGGGCGGCGGGGCGGTGCCCCGCGCAAGGGGCCCGTCGGGCCGACCGCCGGGCCCGCCACCGGGGACGGGCCGATAATGCCGACGCCCGCGCCGAACCCGCAGGTCCGCCCGGACACGCCGCGCCTGAGCGACGACACCGCGATCCTCACCCCGCAGAAGCCCGCGCCCGAGCCGCCGTCCAGCGGCCATGTCTCCGGCGACACGCTCACCAGCGGGATGCCGGTCGTCCCGGCGGCCGACGGTGACCGGGGCCCCGGTCGGCCCTCGCCGCACACCCCGCCGAAGCTCCCGGACCCGGTGCCGAGCACCCCGGCCCCGGCGAAAAAGAAGAAGGGCCGCAACAAGCTGGTCCTGCTCGGCGCGGCCGTCATCGGCGTGGCCGGGGTCGCGTACGGCGCGGGCCTGCTGATGAACCACTCCGACGTGCCCAAGGGCACCACCGTCCTCGGCGTCGACATCGGCGGCGGCACCCGCGACCAGGCCGCGGCCAAGCTCGACGACTCCCTCGGCAAGCGCACGACGCAGCCGCTGAAGCTCCAGGTCGACGGCAAGACCGTCGAGCTGAAGCCGGACCAGGCGGGGCTGTCCCTGGACAGCGCGGCGACGGTGTCGGCCGCCGCGGGCAGCGACTACAACCCGGTCTCCGTGATCGGTTCGCTCTTCGGTCAGCAGCGCGTCGTCGAGCCGGTGATGCCGGTCGACGAGGAGAAGCTGCACGCGGCGCTGGAGCAGGCGGCGGGCGGGGCCACGGGCTCCGGTGACGGCACGATCAAGTTCGTACCGGGCAAGGCCGTGGCCGTGTACGGCAAGGCGGGCAAGGGCATCGACGTGGCCAAGTCGACCAGCGCCGTCGAGCAGGCGTACCAGCGCCAGGTCGAGACGGGCGCGTCCACGCCGGTCCGGGTCGCCACGACGACCCGGCAGCCGACGGTCTCGAACGCCGAGGTCGACCGGAAGATGAAGCAGTTCGCCGAGCCCGCGATGTCCGGCCTGGTCACGATCAAGGCGGGCGCCGCGTCGATCCCGTTCGGCCCGGACAAGTCGCTGCCGAAGATCCTCGGCATGAAGGCGGTGAACGGCAAGCTGGTGGAGACGTACGACCTGGAGGCGCTCAAGAGCCTCTACGGCAACATCTTCGACGGCGTCCTGATCACGCGCGGCAACGGCAAGAAGACCCCGGTCCAGCCGACGGACGTGGCCGCCGCCATGGGCAAGGCCCTCCTGGGCAAGACCCCGGCGGAGCGCACGGCAACCATCGAGACGAACCCGAGCTAGCACGCGACAGCAAGCCCCGCATGCCACCATGCGGGGCTTGCTGCAGCCCCGCCAGGGGCGCGGGGAACTGCGCGCTCAGCCACGTACAACAGGCACCTGAAGGGCGGTCCGCAACCCGGCAGACGCTCAGACGCGCGGGCAACCACAACCACCCGCACCCGAAAGCGCACCGCACCGCACCGCCTAGTTCAACATCGCCCGAGCCGCCCGAGCCTGCCCCCGCACCCGCTCCGCGGCCCCCGCGTCCACCGCCTCCACGACCTCCGCGTACGCCTCCAGCTCCACGGCCCCGGCCACGAACTCCCCCCGCTGCACGAGCAACTGCGCCCGCTCGTACCGCAGCCGCGCCGGATGCGACGGCAGCAGCAGGGACAGCTCCAGCGCCCACAGCGCGACCTCGGACCGCTCGGGCCGGGTCGCCGCCCACGCCCGGATGTTGTTGAGGATGCGCAGCACGACCTCCAGCGGCGCGACGGGCCGCAGCATCGACGGGTCGAGCGGCGCCCCCGTCGCCCCGGCGACGAGCAGCTCCGCGTCGGACCCGGTCAGCACCCTCCCGGCGCCGAACGGATCGGCGAGGATCTGCTCCTCCGGGTCGCCGAACCCGACGACGAAGTGGCCGGGCAGCGCGACCCCGTAGACCGGGGCACCGGCCCGCCGAGCGACCTCCATCCACACGACCGACAGCAGGATGGGCAGCCCGCGCCGACGCCGTACGACCTCGTGCAGGAGGGACGACTCCAGACGCTGGTAGTCGGCGGCCGAGCCGTGGAAGCCGAGCCGTTCGCCGAGCAGGTCGGCGAGGGCGGTGGCCCAGGAGCGCGGGCCGCCCGGCCGGAACGGCAACTGCCCGGCGAGCGCGTCGAGTTCGACCTGGACGGCGTCCATGCCGGCCTCGTCGAGCGCGCCGTCCCCCTCCGCGGCGAGCAGCAGGCACAAGTGCGCGAGGTCGGGCCGCTCGGCTCTGGCCTCCTCGGCGAACCGGCGCCGTAGCTCGGCGGAGCGGGGGGACAAGTGGGGGGACATACGAGCCTCGTGCCCTCTCAGACCGATCGATTAGCGCGCTCGGCGCTCCCGGCGACGGGGCTCCGGACGCCGCGCTCCGGAGCACGGTAGTGGTGATAGGCGTGGTGTGTGGCGAAACCCAGGCGGTCGTAGAGCGCGCGGGCCCCTTCGTTGTCGGCCTCGACCTGGAGCCAGGCGGCCGACGCGCCCTCGTCGAGCGCGCGGCGCGCGAGCGCCGCCATGACGGCCGAGGCGAGCCCCTGGCGCCGCAGGGCGGGGTCGACCTCGACGGCGGCGAACCCGGCCCACCGCCCGTCGACCACGCACCGCCCGATCGCCGCGGGCACCGCGCCGTCGCCGGGCACGGTGGCGAACCACACGGACGGCCCGGCGCGCAGCACCCGCAGCGCGACCTCGCTCGCGCCCTTGCGCTGGTACCGCCCGAGCCACGCCTCGTCCGGCTCCCGGCTCAGCGTGACGGGCCGGCCCTCCGCCGCGTCGCCGATGGGCGCGAGCGCCGCGATCCGCGTCTCGGCGCTGACCTCCCGCACCCAGCCGCGGGCTTCCAGTTCGGCGCAGAGCATCTCCTGCGTCCCGGCGGCCCCGGTCGCGGTCTGCGCGTAGGCGGGCAGGCCACGGGCCGCGTACCAGTCCCGTACGCGCTCCAGGGCGTCGTCGAGCGGCACGCCCGGGTCGCCCACCGGCAGGACGGAGTTGGCGCGCCGCGTGAACCCCTGAGCGGCCCTCAGCTCCCACTCGCCGAGCCGCTCGCTCTCGACCGGCCGCCACGCGCGCGAGGCGACGTGCGCCAGCTCCGGATACGTGGCCGAGGGCCCGCGGCGCCTGGCCGGTTCGGCGGGCACGACCTTGCCCGCGACCAGCGTGGCCGCGTCCACGGCCACCTGTTCGCCGGAGCGGCGTGTGATGAGCAGCACACCGTCGTCCCACGATGTGAGAACCCCGACCGTGTCGGTGAACTTCCGACCCGCGGGCCCCTCCTCGCTCACCCGTCGCACGGACACGCGTTTTCCCACGTCAGCGCGGGTCAGGCGAACGGCAAGCCGTCCGCTCGCAGTGAATTCCACAGCTCGGTCCACCCCTCCTGTTCGGATCATGGCCGGGAACGGAGATACTAGGGGCGGGCATCGACGACGCCGCGCTCCCGCGCGCCAGGCGGCGGAGCCTGTGGAGGCCCGCCAGCGCCCTATCGAGGAGGAACGACAGCGTGACCTACGTCATCGCGCAGCCTTGTGTCGACGTCAAGGACAAGGCGTGCATCGAGGAGTGCCCGGTCGACTGCATCTACGAGGGCTCCCGGTCCTTGTACATCCACCCGGACGAATGCGTCGACTGTGGTGCCTGTGAGCCGGTCTGCCCGGTCGAGGCGATCTTCTACGAGGACGACACTCCGGAGGAGTGGAAGGACTACTACAAGGCGAACGTCGAGTTCTTCGACGAGCTCGGCTCGCCCGGTGGTGCCTCGAAGATGGGTCTCATCGAGAAGGACCACCCGTTCATCGCCGCTCTGCCGCCGCAGAACCAGTAGCAGAAGCAGTCACCGCGTCCAGCGGTACGCACAGGCGCTGCCCCGGTCCCGTACGGCTCGACTGCCGTACGGGACCGAGGCGTTTGTCCGCCCGCCCGTCCAGGGCGCCCTACGCAAGAGAAGTGAGCTGACCTGGTGTCCGCAGTCCCCGCCCCTGTCGACCGCCTCCCCACCTTCCCCTGGGACAAGCTGGAGCCGTACAAGAAGACGGCCGCGGCGCACCCGGACGGCCTGGTCGACCTGTCGGTCGGCACCCCCGTGGACCCGGTCCCCGAGCTGATCCAGAAGGCGCTCACGGACGCGGCGGACTCACCGGGCTACCCGACGGTGTGGGGCACCCCGGAGCTGCGGGACGCGCTGGTCGGCTGGTGCGAGCGGCGCCTGGGCGCCCGCGGCCTCGGCCACACGAACGTGCTGCCGGTCGTCGGCTCCAAGGAGCTGGTGGCCTGGCTGCCGACCCAGCTCGGCCTCGGCCCGGGCGACAAGGTCGCCTACCCGCGTCTCGCCTACCCCACCTACGAGGTGGGCGCCCGTCTGGCCCGCGCCGACCACGTCGCCTACGACGACCCGACCGAGCTGGACCCGGCGGGTCTGAAGCTGCTCTGGCTCAACTCCCCGTCGAACCCGACGGGCCGGGTGCTCTCCAAGGAGGAGCTGACCCGCATCGTCGCCTGGGCGCGCGAGCACTCGGTCCTGGTCTTCTCCGATGAGTGCTACATCGAGCTGGGCTGGGAGGCCGACCCGGTCTCGGTCCTCGACCCGGAGGTCAACGGCGGCTCGCTGGACGGCCTGGTCACCGTCCACTCGCTGTCCAAGCGGTCGAACCTGGCGGGGTACCGGGCCGCGTTCCTCGCCGGTGACGCGGCCGTCCTGGGCGATCTGCTCCAGATCCGCAAGCACGGCGGCATGATGACCTCGGCGCCGACCCAGGCGGCGGTCGTGGCGGCGCTCGGCGACGAGGCCCACGTCCACGAGCAGCGCGCCCGGTACGCGGCCCGCCGCGAGCTGCTGCGCGAGGCGCTGCTCCGGCACGGCTTCCGCATCGAGCACAGCGAGGCGAGCCTGTACCTGTGGGCGACCCGCGACGAGTCCTGCTGGGACACCGTCGCGCACCTAGCGGACCTCGGCATCCTGGTCGCGCCCGGCGACTTCTACGGCGAGGCGGGCGAGCGGTTCGTGCGCGTGGCCCTGACCGCGTCGGACGAGCGAATCCGGGCGGCCGTCGCCCGCCTGGCCTGACAGCGAGAACGGGGGTGCGAGGAGCGTCGCGCTCCTCGCACCCCCGTGGTCACCGACGACCCGCGGTGATCAGCCCAGCGGAAGCTGGTCGGTGGGCAGCCCGCCGGAGAGCGGGAGGCCGCCCTTGGTGAGGGAGTCGGTGGGCAGACCGCCGTCCGTCACCGAACCGGCCGTCTTCCCGACCGTGTCACCGGCGCTGCCGGCCAGGTCGCCCGCGGCCTTCTGCGCGACCGGGGTGGTGGTCTTGGCGGTCTTGCCGACCGTCTTGCCCGCTTCGGGCACGGCCGTCTGCACGGCCTCGCCGCCGGCGTGGCCCGCGAGGTTGCTGACGTGCCGGCTCGCGCCGTCCACGGTGTTGCCCAGGTTCGCGCCGTCCAGCGCGGTGACACCGCCGAGGTCGGGCGTGGCCGGGAGTTCGGCAGCGCTTGCGGAGCCGGCCGCACCGACCACGGGTGCCGCTCCCGCCGCTACGAGCAGCGCGACGCGGGCGATCCGGCGGGTCAGGGGGAGGGACATGGTGCTCCTTAGACGGGAGAGAGGATTTTCCGTCCGGCTGCCGTGCGGCGGCCGGACGTCGTGACAACAGGCCCAGGGCCCCGGAAGGTTGCGGGTCGGCAACGCAAAGGGTTGGTAATGCGTCGCATAATCGGCTGCGGATAAAAACGGGCAAAAGTCGTGTGTGCCGCGGCGCTCCCGGAGCGCTGAAGAACCCTTACGCCCCTGTAAACACAAGGGAAGCGCGGGACGGCCCGCGCGGCGGCCGAAGCGTTTTGCCGCAGGGGTGCCGACCATGCCGGGTGTACTTCGATCGAGTGGCCGCTCGCACGGATGACCAGGGAGAATTCGGACACCAGAAGTCGCTCCGTACCCCGCATGGCCGGGCGATAGGGTCAACACCATGGACCGCACCTCACTCGACCTCACACAGGACGCCGCCCTCCTCACCGCCCAACTGGTCGACTTCCCCTCGCCCAGCGGCAGCGAGAAAGAGCTCGCGGACGCCATCGAGGCGGCCCTGCGCCCCCTGCCGCACCTCACGGTCGACCGCCACGGCAACAACGTCGTGGCACGCACGCACCTGGGCCGCGCCGAGCGGGTCGTCCTCGCGGGCCACATCGACACGGTCCCGATCGCGGACAACGTGCCCTCGCGCCTGGACGCCGACGGCATCCTGTGGGGCTGCGGCACGAGCGACATGAAGTCCGGCGTCGCGGTCCAGCTCCGGATCGCGCGGACGGTCACCGAGCCCAACCGCGACCTCACGTTCGTCTTCTACGACAACGAGGAGGTCGCCGCCCATCTGAACGGCCTCGGGCACGTCGCCGACGCCCACCCGGACTGGCTGACGGGCGACTTCGCGATCCTCCTGGAGCCCACCGAGGGCCTGGTCGAGGGCGGCTGCCAGGGCACCCTGCGCGTCATCCTCAAGGTGAAGGGCGAGCGGGCCCACTCCGCGCGCGCGTGGAGGGGCCACAACGCCATCCACGCCGCCGCCCCGATCCTGGAGCGCCTGGCCGCCTACGAGCCGCGCAGGCCGGTCGTCGACGGCCTGGAGTTCCACGAGGGCCTCAACGCCGTGGGGATCGAGGGCTTCGTCGCCACGAACGTCATCCCGGACGCCTGCGCCGTCACGGTCAACTTCCGGTACGCGCCCGACCGCTCCATGGCGGAGGCCGAGCAGTTCGTGCGCGACTTCTTCGGCGGCTGCCCGATCGAGGAGTTCGTCGTCGACGACCACACGGGCGGCGCCCGGCCCGGCCTCACCCACCCCGCTGCCGCCGCCTTCCTGGCCGCCGTGGGCGGTGAGCCGCGCCCCAAGTTCGGCTGGACGGACGTCTCCCGCTTCAGCGCCCTCGGCGTCCCGGCGGTCAACTACGGCCCCGGCGACCCGATGTACGCCCACAAGATCGACGAGCATGTCGACACGGCGCTGATCCTGGAGGCGGAGAAGCGCCTCGCCGCCTGGCTCACCGCCTGACGTCCGACACCCCGACGTCCCTCGCATGTAACCCGCGTAGACCTACCCTTGCTCTACGTGAGCGCGTGAAACCTGCGCATGGAGGGAGCGGACATGAGCAACCAGGAGGGCGAGCGGCGTCCCACGGAGCAGCGGACGGGGCCGGTGGTCCGCCGCCGCGACCAGGTGCAGCACGGGACGAGCGACCAGCGTCTGCTCGATTCGGAAGGACCCTCGGGCTGGGTGCACACCGACCCCTGGCGGGTCCTGCGCATCCAGTCGGAGTTCATCGAGGGCTTCGGCACACTCGCCGAACTGCCGCCCGCGATCAGCGTGTTCGGCTCCGCGCGCACCCCGGTGGACTCACCGGAGTACGCGGCGGGCGTCGCGATCGGCAAGGCGCTGGTGGAGGCCGGTTTCGCGGTCATCACGGGCGGCGGGCCCGGCGCCATGCAGGCCGCGAACCAGGGCGCCGTGGAGGCCAACGGCACCTCGGTCGGCCTGGGCATCGAGCTGCCCTTCGAACAGGGCCTCAATCCGTACGTCGACCTGGGCCTGAACTTCCGCTACTTCTTCGTGCGGAAGACGATGTTCGTGAAGTACGCGCAAGGGTTCGTGGTGCTGCCCGGCGGCCTCGGCACCCTGGACGAGCTGTTCGAGGCGCTCACCCTCGTCCAGACGACCAAGGTGACCCGCTTCCCGATCGTCCTCTTCGGCACGCAGTACTGGAGCGGCCTCGTGGAGTGGCTGAAGAACACGGTGATCGCCCAGGGCAAGGCGAGCGAGGCGGACCTGCTCCTCTTCCACGTCACCGACGACGTGGAGGAGGCGATCACGCTGGTCACCAAGGAGACCGGCAACTAGCCGCAGGTACTACCTGTCACGCGAGTCCCCGGCGGGCCACCGCCGGGGGCCTGTGCCCCGCGATCGACGCCACCATGTCGAGCACCTGCCGGGTCTCCGCGACCTCGTGCACGCGGTAGACCTGCGCCCCCAGCCACGCGGAGACCGCCGTGGTCGCGAGCGTCCCGATGACGCGCTCCTTGACGGGCTTGTCGAGCGTCTCGCCGACGAAGTCCTTGTTGGACAGCGAGACGAGCACCGGCCAGCCGGTCTCCACCATCTCCGGCAGCCGCCGCGTCGCCTCCAGGGAGTGGCGCGTGTTCTTGCCGAAGTCGTGCCCCGGGTCGATGAGGACGGACTCACGGGGCACCCCGAGCGCGACGGCCCGCTCCGCGTAGGAGACCGTCACGTCGAGGATGTCGGCCATCACGTCGTCGTACGTGACACGGTGCGGGCGCGTACGGGGCTCGGCGCCGCCCGCGTGCGTGCAGACGATGCCCACCTGGTGGCGGGCCGCGACCTCGGCGAGCTTCGGGTCGACCCCGCCCCACGCGTCGTTGAGCAGGTCCGCGCCCGCCTCGCACACGGCCTCGCCGACCTCGTGGCGCCAGGTGTCCACGCTGATGATCACGGACGGGAAGCGGCGCCGTACCTCGGCCACGAACCCGACGGTGCGCCGCGCCTCCTCCTCGGCGTCGACGTGCTCGCCGGGGCCCGCCTTCACCCCGCCGATGTCGACGATCGCGGCGCCCTCGGCCACCGCCTGCTCGACGCGGGCCAGCGCCGGCTCGTCCTGGAACGTGGCGCCCTGGTCGTAGAAGGAGTCCGGGGTACGGTTCACGATCGCCATGATCACCGGCTCGTGCGCGTCGAACTCGCGCCCGCCAAGCCTGAGCATCCCTGTGACTCTCCTCTGGATCACGCTTCCACGGTCGCCTGCGACCTTAACCGTCGGTGCGGCATGGCACGATCGGAGCCTGAAGGTTCCGGGTCGTGTGCGCACACCGGCCCGGTCGAGCCCAGGGGACGGCAGCGATGGTCATGTTCTTGTTTCTGGTCGCCGCGCTCGTCGTGGTGGTCGCGGCGGTGACGCTCGCGGTCCTCGGCGGGGGGGACGGGGGCGCCCTGCCCGAGGAACCGCCCCAGTTCTACGCCGACCCGCTGCCCCAGGACCGCCCGCTGGCCCGCGCCGACGTCGAGGAGCTGCGCCTTCCCGTGGCTGTGCGCGGCTACCGCATGGCCGAGGTCGACGACGCGCTGAACCGCCTCGGGGCGGAGCTGGCCGAGCGTGACGCCCGTATCTCCGAGCTGGAGTCCGCCCTCGCCGCCGCGCACGCGCGGGCGGGGCGCCCCGCCGACCAGGGGCCGGGGCACGGCCTGGGCTTCGCGCCGCCCGGCGGCCACCAGAGCGAGACCGGGGAGGGTCTGAAGTGAGCGAGCCGACCAGCGGGGCGATCCCCGGCCCCGACGGCGCACCGCGCTGCCCCTGGGGCCTGTCGACGCCGGACTACATCACGTACCACGACGAGGAGTGGGGCCGCCCCGTCCACGGCGACGACGCGCTGTTCGAGCGGCTGTCCCTGGAGGCGTTCCAGTCGGGCCTGTCCTGGATCACGATCCTGCGCCGCCGCGAGACCTTCCGTACCGCCTTCTCCCACTTCAAGATCGCGGAGGTGGCGGCCTTCACGGACGCCGACCGCGAGCGCCTCCTCGCCGACCCCGGCATCATCCGCAACAAGGCGAAGGTCGACGCGACGCTCGCCAACGCGCGCGTGCTCGCCCACTGGGCCCCCGGCGAGCTGGACGAGCTGATCTGGTCCCACGCCCCGGACCCGGCCACACGCCCGGCGCCGCGGGCGCTGACCGACGTACCGGCGATCACCGACGAGTCGACGGCGCTGTCCAAGGCGCTCAAGAAGCGCGGCCTGCGCTTCGTCGGCCCGACGACGGCGTACGCGCTCATGCAGGCGTGCGGCCTGGTCAACGACCACCTGGCGGACTGCGTCGCCCGCACGCCCGCGTGAGTGCGGCTCAGCGCCCCAGGTAGTTCGGCTTCTCCTTGGCGATGAACGCCTGGACGGCGATGGCGTGGTCCTCGGACTCCCCGGCCCGCGTCTGCAGCTCGTCCTCCTTCTCCAGCGTCTCGTCCAGGGAGTGGTCCGCGCCGAAGGCCACCGACTCCTTGAGCGCGGCATAGGCGACGGTCGGCCCGGCGGCGAGCATGAGCGCCAGCTTGCGGGCCGTCTCCGCCAGTTCACCGGCGGGCACGATTCTGTGCACGGCGCCGATCTCGAACGCCTCCTGCGCCGAGATCGTGCGCGGGAACAGCAGCAGATCCATCGCGCGCCCCGGGCCGACGAGCCGCGGTAGCGTCCAGGAGACGCCGGAGTCCGCGGTCAGGGCGACGCCCGCGAACGAGGTGTTGAACGACGCCGTGTCCGCGACGATCCGGTAGTCCGCGCAGAGGGCGAAGCCGAACCCGGCGCCCGCCGCGACCCCGTTCACCGCGGCCACCACCGGCTTCGCCATCCCGGTCAGCGCCCGCACGATCGGGTTGTAGTGCTCCCGCACGGTGCTCATGGTCTGCCCCGAGCCGGCCTTGCGGTCCTCGACCAGGGTCGTCACGTGCTCCTTGAGGTCCTGCCCGACGCAGAACGCGCGGTCCCCGGCCGCCGTGAGCAGCACCGCCCGCACCGCCTCGTCCGTGGCGGCCGCCTGCACCGCGTCGCGGAGGGCGACCTTGGCCTCGGTGTTCATCGCGTTCATCGCCTCGGGGCGGTTCAGCGTGATCGTCGCGAGCCCGTCGCTCACCTCGTAGAGCACGGTGTCGGCCATGACGCTCCTCCTGCGGTGCGGTCCACTATGCGGTTGCTCAGATGTCCGTGCTCAGCATGACGGAGATCTCGGCATGCGGAACGGCCCCGGTATGTGACCTGCGTCAAACAAATTCCTCACGGGACGGGCACGTGAGCGGCGCAGTATCGCAGCCACATCGCCGAAATGAGTGGTTTTGCTCAAGCGCGTTGCGCAAGCGATGCCGACCGATGTTGGTCATCGGGCTCCGCGATGCGGGATAATGGCCTGGAGCAATGTGTTCGATGCCGGTGACGTGTGCCCGTCCAGAGGGCCGTCGGCTGACGATGAGCTGGTTTCAGGAAGGGGAACGAGCATGGCGGCCATGAAGCCGCGGACGGGTGACGGCCCGCTCGAGGTGACAAAGGAGGGGCGGGGCATCGTCATGCGCGTTCCGCTCGAAGGCGGCGGTCGGCTCGTGGTCGAGCTGACGCCGGACGAGGCCGATGCCCTCGGCGACGCCCTGAAGAAGGTCGTCGGCTGACGCGGAAGCGACCATACCTTTTCGACTGCCCCGGCACACACTCGGTGCCGGGGCAGTCGTCTGTTGGACAACACCGATGGGCTACGCGTGTCAGCGCTTGACCGCGCAGAGCAGCCCGTCGCCGACCGGCAGCAGGGACGAGACGAGGTCAGGGCTCTCGCGCACGGCGCGCAACAGCTCCCGCAGCCGCACCACCTCCACCGGCTGCGGACCCGAGTCCACGGTCCGCCCGTCCGCGAAGACACCCTCGAAACAGACCAGACCGCCCGGGCGCAGCAGCCGCAACGATTCAGCGAGGTAGTCCAGGCTCTCCATGCGGTCGCCGTCGCAGAAGACCAGGTCGTAGCCGCTGTCCGCGAGGCGCGGCAGGACGTCGAGGGCGCGCCCGGGGATGAAGCGGGCCCGGTTCGCGGCGAAGCCGGCCGCGCGGAACGCCTGCCGGGCGAACTGCTGCTGCTCCGGCTCCGGGTCGACCGTCGTCAGGACGCCGTCGGGACGCATCCCGTGCAACAGGTGGATTCCGGACACCCCCGTGCCCGTACCGATCTCGGCGACGGCCTTCGCCTCCACCGTGGCGGCGAGCATCCGCAGCGCGGCACCCGCGCCGGGGGACACCGAGCGAAGACCTGCCTCGCGGGCCCGGTCACGGGCCCAGCGCACAGCGTCGTCCTCGGCGACAAAGGCGTCGGCGAACGCCCAGCTCGTCTGCCGGTTGCCGGTAATGGCCCTCTCCTGTCCCCGCTGTCCCCTGCATGGCCGTGTGCTCGTTCGCGCCTGCCCGTGCTTGCCTGCGCGTGACTTTATCCGTTGGCGCCGGGAACTCGCAGATGGGACCGGGCGTTTGGAAAGGGCGGGGGAAAAGAGCGGGGCGAAGCGGGGGGCAAGGCGAGAGTGACGGGCGGGAAACGGGCGAAACGGACGGCCGAGAGTCGACCGGCAAATCTGAGTAAAAACGCTTATCCGGAGCTAACGGGCGAGGTGGATATGGTAGGGGCTCCACTGGACACCACCAGAGCCGACAGGGGAGGTGCGGCTGCGCCTGTGGATCGGGGAGGGGTGCTGCGGCGCCTTCTCAGGTCGGCGGGTGAGCCGAAATCCGTGACCGACACCGCTGACCGATCCCGCGCCGCCGACTCCGCGCAGCAGACCGCGACCTTTGCCGCTGACGCGGAATCACAGGCGTGGACCCCGCCCACCTGGGAGGAGATCGTCAGCACGCACAGCGGCCGCGTCTACCGCCTCGCGTACCGCCTGACGGGCAATCAGCACGACGCCGAGGACCTCACGCAAGAGGTCTTCGTCCGTGTCTTCCGCTCCCTGTCGACCTACACGCCCGGCACGTTCGAGGGCTGGCTGCACCGCATCACCACCAACCTGTTCCTGGACATGGTCCGCCGCAAGCAGCGCATCCGCTTCGACGCCCTCGGGGACGACGCCGCCGAGCGGCTGCCCAGCCGCGAGCCGTCGCCGCAGCAGGTCTTCAACGACGCGCACTTCGACGCCGACGTCCAGCAGGCGCTCGACACCCTCGCGCCCGAGTTCCGCGCCGCCGTCGTCCTCTGCGACATCGAGGGCCTCTCCTACGAGGAGATCGCCGCGACCCTGGGCGTGAAGCTGGGCACGGTCCGCTCCCGCATCCACCGCGGCCGCTCCCAACTGCGCAAGGCGCTGCAGCACCGGTCGCCCGAGGCGCGCGCCGAGCGCCGCACGCTCGCGACCACGGGAGGGATCCCCGTCCTAGGAGCAGGGGGCGCGACCGCGTGAGTGGATCACGTCTCAACCCTGCCGAGCGCGGGCAGACCGCGGCCGACCAGCACCTCGGAGACCGGCTCGCCGCGCTGGTCGACGGTGAGCTGGACCATGACGCCCGCGAGCGTGTCCTCGCCCACCTGGCGACCTGTGCCAAATGCAAGGCCGAGGCCGACGCGCAGCGCCGCCTCAAGAGCGTCTTTGCCGAGGCGGCCCCGCCGCCGCCATCCGAGAGCTTCCTCGCCCGCCTCCAGGGGCTGCCCGCCGGAGGTGACAGCGACGGTGGGGCACCACCGTTCGGGGGAGGCGGCTTCGCCACCGGACGGGCCTTCGGCAGCGGACCCGGACTCGGGCTCGGGGGCGGCGTCTACGCCGTAGACCAGGAGCCGTTCGCCGGGCACGCCGCCGTGCTCCCCGGCTCCGGCCAGCGCGGGTTCCGCATCCACGAGGTCGGCCGCACCGAGCGGCACGACAGCGAGCGGGCCTCGCGCGGGCGCCGGTTCGCCTTCGCGGCGGCCGGGGCGGTGTCGCTCGCCGCGATCGCCCTCGGCGGGGTCACGGCCGGGGCCCCGCTCGACCGGCCCGACCCGCGCGGCAGCGGTGCCAACAGCAATGTCACGCCGTTGCGCAGCCAGGCGTCCGGCGCCGCGTCCGAGGCACAGCGCCGCCGGTCGCTCACACCGCTGCTCGGGCAGAGCGGGGGCGCCCTCGCGGCGCCGGTCGTTCCCGCGCGGGCCAGCGCGCCGCTGCTGCCCGGGGGCCGGGTGAACAGCGCGAGCTACCCGTTCGCGACGCCGCTGCTGTCCGGCGCGGCCCGGATGTCACCGCTGATACGCCCCGTCGCCCCCGCGCCGTCGCCTCCGGCGGCGGTCGCCCTGGAGCCCCGCCCGGCCCCCAGCGGCTCGGCCACGGCAGCGGCCTCCTCGCCGACGCTCTCCTCCCGGTCGTCCGCGGTCCGCTGACGCCCCCTGCGCCCGGGCCGCGGAACCTGGTTGAATCCACGGGAGGAGTCCGTGGCGGCGTGCCGCGGGCCAGGTGTGGGGAGAGCGGCGGGACATGGACGAGGGCAAGCCCACGAAGGCCAAGTGGTGGAGCCGCCCCCGACCGAACACGGGCGGCACAACAGAAGACGGCGACTGGCACCTTCCCGCTCCGCACCCGCCCGGCCCTTCCTCACCGGGGCCGGAAAGCACGGGTACGCCGGTTGCTGGGGGCGCGGATGCTTCGGCGCCGCCTGCTGGGGACCTGGCGGGGGCCGGGCGCGGTGCCGGTCCGGGGTATGGGTTGCCGCCATCCGTTGATTCTGGCGCTGACGCGGGGCAGGTAGGTGCTGGGGGCGGTGCCGCCCCGGGGCATGGGTCACCGTCGGCCCCGGGCACCTCCGCCGACCCCACCCCCGGATCAGCCCCCATGCCCCCCGCCCAAGCCTCCCCCCGCCCCCTCCACGACCCCGACCCCTACAGCACGCCGCCCTATGGTGAGCCCGGGCCCTGGGCGCCCGCGCCGCCTGTGCAGCATCCCGCGGGTACGCCGCCGCACGGCACGGCGTCGCCGTTCGACGCGCAGCACGGGGCCCACCCGGGCACCCCGGGCGAAACCTTGCAGCAGGCCCCCGCCCAGCCCTACGCGGCCGTGCCCGAGCAGCCTCACCTCGGCGAGGCACCCTCGTACCCGGCGCCCCAGGACCCCGCACACCAGCCCGCCCCGGACCCCTACGGAACCCCCGGAGGGCCCTGGCAGAGGTATGACCCGTGGGCCGGGCCCGTCGGGCTTTCGGGGAGCGGGGGGCTCGTCGGGGAGCGGCCGAGGCGGTCGCGGCGGGCGGTGGTGACGGGGGCCGTGCTGATCGCCGTGGTCTCCGGTGTCGTCGGCGGAGCCCTCGGCTCCTACCTGGAGCGGAACGGCGGGACCGACGTCGAGCTGCCGCAGGCCGGTGCCGAGTCCACGCACCGCGCCCCGGGCAGCGTCGCCGGGATCGCGGCCGCCGCGCTGCCCGGCGTGGTCACGATCCACACGAAGGGTTCGTCGGAGGAGGGCACCGGCACCGGGTTCGTGCTCGACGGGCGCGGGCACATCCTCACCAACAACCACGTGGTCCAGCCCGCCGGTTCCGGTGGTCGGATATCGGTCACTTTCGCCGGGGGCGAGAGCGCCGACGCCAAGGTGGTCGGGCACGACAGCGGCTACGACCTCGCCGTGATCAAGGTGTCGAACGTCCGCGGCCTCAAGCCGCTGCCCCTGGGCAACTCGGAGAACGTGCAGGTCGGCGACCCGGTCGTGGCGATAGGCGCGCCTTTCGACCTGGCCAACACGGTCACCTCGGGCATCATCAGCGCCAAGGACCGGCCCATCACGGCGGGCGGCGAGAAGGGCGACGGGACCGATGTGAGCTACGTCGACGCCCTCCAGACCGACGCGCCCATAAACCCGGGCAACTCCGGCGGCCCGCTCGTCGACTCCAGGGCCCGTGTCATCGGCATCAACAGCGCGATCCGTTCCGCCGACAGCAGCTCCGACCTCGACGGAGGCCAGTCCGGCTCGATCGGTCTGGGGTTCGCCATCCCGATCAACCAGGCGAAGCGCGTGGCCGAGGAGCTCATCAACACGGGCAGGGCCACGCACCCGGTGATCGGTGTCACCCTCGACATGGACTACTCGGGCGACGGCGCCCGCGTGGGCACGAAGGGCAACGACGGCGGCTCCGCCGTCAGCCCCGGCGGCCCGGGCGCCAGGGCGGGCATCAGGCCCGGCGATGTGATCACGGAGGTCGACGGCGTCCGGGTGCACACCGGCGAGGAGCTGATCGTCAAGATCCGCGCCCACCGCCCGAAGGACGAGCTGGCCCTGACGGTCGAACGCGGCGGGACGGAACGGAAGGTGTCCCTCGTCCTCGGCTCGGCGGACGGCGACTGACCGCGCACCGGCCACCGCGGGGAGACCCGGCGTGATCCTCCCCGTAGCCCGGTGGCTACCGGACGGACAGCATGGCCGGGTACCGTGGAGCCGGTCCGTTCGATGCCGGACCAGCCGAAGACCTGCTGCTTGAGACCGACCGCGGGCCGAGGACACGCTAGGAGTGCAAGGTGTTCAACGACATTGGCCCACTGGAGGTCGTGACGCTCGTCGTGCTGGCCGTCCTCGTCTTCGGCCCCGACAAGCTCCCGAAGCTCATCCAGGACGTCTCGCGCACCATACGCAAGATCCGTGAGTTCTCGGACAGCGCGAAGCAGGACATCCGCAACGAGCTGGGCCCGGAGTTCAAGGACTTCGAGTTCGAGGACCTGAACCCGAAGACGTTCATCCGCAAGCAGCTGGACAGCGACGAGCTGGGTCTCAAGGAGATCCGCAACGGGTTCGACCTGAAGAAGGAGATGGCCGAGGTCACCGACGCGGTGCACACCGTCGGTGAGCTGGAGGACTCCGCCCCGCCGGTCTCCTCCGGCGCGAACGGCTCCCGCGTGGACATGCGCAAGGGCCCCGACCTGGAGAAGCGCCCCGCGAAGCCTGCCGCCGACGACCGTCCGCCGTTCGACGCCGACGCGACCTGAACCGGACCGGTCGAAGCCGGGCCCCCTGGACCCGGTGTGGCATCCTGCCTTGTTGTTGCGCGGACCGGACGTGAGACACGCCCGAGGGGGGCGGTCCGCTCCGGTCCGTACGGAAGCGAGGAGGCGGCCGGGTACATGGAGACGACGAGTCGGGTGGGCGCGCAGGCGCCGGACACCGAGGGGGCCGAGGACGCCCCCGCGGCCCGGCGCACGGTCGACGGCTACCTGCTGGCGCCCTTCCCCTGGTACGGCCTGGACGAGGCCTTCACGGGACCGCGCTGGCTGATGCAGGTCGGCATGGCGGCGGACGGGTCCGTCGAGCACGGTTCGATCGGGCACGGTGAGGAGCCCTCGGTCCGCAGCGAGAGCACGGAGGACACCGAGCGGTTCGCGGTCGTGGTGACCGTCGCCGCGCATCCGACGCGGCGCAGCGCCGACGGCACGGGCACCCTGGACGCCACGTCCGTCTCGTCCGCGGCCTGGCTCGCCGGGGTTGGACTGCTCTCGTACACGTGGCCGACGCAGATGGACCACACCCTGCGTGACGACTGGCTGGAGCAGCAGACGGAGACGGCCTGGGTGCTCGCGGACGACCTGGACTCCGCGGACTGGGCGACGCTGTCGCTGCCGGTGGACGGGGTGCCGACGCCGTTCCACTACCGCGAGTCCGAGTACGGCTGGGTGCTCGCCGGTTCGACGCCCGCGGGGGAGCACCTGGGCGCGTACGGGCGGGGGATGAGCGCGTACGGGCTCGCCTTCTCCGTGATCAAGGACATCTCGGCGCTCGCCTGACACGTGCACACGTGACGGTACGAGGAAGGGCGGGCCGCACCGGTTCAGGTGCGGCCCGCCCTTCCTCGCAGGCGCGGAGCGCGGTCAGAACTTGTTGCGCGGGGTGATCCCGAGCGACATGCCCGCGAGGCCGCGCTGGCGGCCGCCGAGCTTGCCCGCGATGGCGCGCAGCGCCGATCCGGCCGGGGAGTCGGGGTCGGTCAGGACCACCGGCTTGCCGTTGTCGCCGCCCTCGCGCAGGCGGACGTCGATCGGGATGGAGCCGAGGACCGGCACGGTCGCGCCGGTCGTCCTCGTCAGGCCGTCGGCGACGAGCTGGCCGCCGCCGGTGCCGAAGACGTCGACCATCTCGCCGCAGTGCGGGCAGGGCAGGCCCGACATGTTCTCGACGACGCCGACGATCTTCTGGTGGGTCTGTACGGCGATGGAGCCGGCCCGCTCGGCGACCTCGGCGGCGGCCTGCTGCGGGGTCGTCACGACGAGGATCTCGGCGTTCGGGACGAGCTGGGCGACGGAGATCGCGATGTCGCCGGTGCCGGGCGGCAGGTCGAGCAGGAGGACGTCGAGGTCGCCCCAGAAGACGTCCGCGAGGAACTGCTGGAGGGCGCGGTGGAGCATCGGGCCGCGCCACACCACCGGCGCGTTGCCCGGGGTGAACATGCCGATGGAGATGACCTTCACGCCGTTCGCCGACGGCGGCATGATCATGTTCTCGACCTGGGTGGGCTTGCCGTCGGCGCCGAGCATGCGCGGGACGCTGTGCCCGTAGATGTCGGCGTCGACGACGCCGACCTTCAGGCCGTCGGCGGCGAGCGCCGCCGCCAGGTTCACGGTCACGGAGGACTTGCCGACGCCGCCCTTGCCGGACGCGACCGCGTAGACCCGGGTCAGCGAGCCGGGCTTGGCGAAGGGGACCTCGCGCTCGGCGGTGCCGCCGCGCAGCGCGGCGGCCAGCTCCTTGCGCTGCTCGTCGCTCATCACGTCGAGGGTGACGTCCACGCGCGTGACGCCGTCGACGCGGCCGACGGCCTCCTTCACGTTCGTCTCGATCGTGGAGCGCATCGGGCAGCCGGAGACGGTCAGGTACACGGTGACCGCGACGGCTCCGTCCGCACCGATGTCCACCGATTTGACCATCCCCAGCTCGGTGATGGGTCGCTGGATCTCGGGGTCGTTCACTGTCGCGAGCGCCTCGCGCACCGCGTCTTCCGTAGCCATGTCCCCGATAGTACGGCGCGGTAACCGGGGCACGGAAAGGCCCGTCAGCGGTCGTCTACGTCACGTCGGCGCTCGTTCTCGACCGGGAATACGGCGGTTCGCTGCTGCTCCTCCAGCTCCTTGAGGAGGTCTTGCAGTTCGGAGCGGATCCAGTCGCGCGTGGCGACCTCGCCGAGACCGATGCGCAGGGCCGCCACCTCGCGGCTCAGATACTCCGTGTCGGCGATCGACCGCTCGTTCTGCTTGCGGTCCTGTTCGAGGTTGACGCGGTCGCGGTCGTCCTGCCGGTTCTGCGCGAGCAGGATCAGCGGGGCGGCGTACGACGCCTGGAGGGACAGCATCAGGGTCAGGAAGATGAACGGGTAGGTGTCGAAGCGCAGCGAGGGCGGCGCGAAGACGTTCCAGGCGACCCAGGCGATGATGATCACCGTCATCCAGACGATGAACCGGCCGGTGCCGAGGAAGCGCGCGATGCGCTCGGACAGCCGGCCGAACGCCTCGGGGTCGTAGTCGGGCAGGATCTTGCGGCGCGCCGGCCGCGGCTGGTCGAGCCGGATGCGGGCCCGCGTGTCGCGCTCGCGTTCGTCAGTCACCGTGGTTCACGTCCCCCGAAAGGTGAAACTCCTGCTCGCGCCAGTCGTCGGGGAGCATGTGGTCCAGTACGTCATCGACGGTCACGGCGCCGAGCAGCGCCCCGCTCTCGTCCACGACGGGCGCCGCCACCATGTCGTACGTGGCGAAGAACCCGGCGATCTCCGGCAGTTCCGCCTCCGGTGACAGGGCCTGGAGGTCCTCGTCGAGGATCGAGCTGACCATGGTGAACGGCGGGTCGCGCAGCAGCCGCTGGAAGTGGATGGTGCCGAGGTACTTGCCGGTCGGCGTCTCGTCCGGCGGGCGGCAGACGTAGACCTGCGCGGCGAGCGCGGGGGAGAGGTCGGGGTTGCGGACGCGGGCGAGCGCGTCGGCGACGGTGGAGTCCGGGCGCAGCACGATCGGCTCGGTCGTCATGAGACCGCCCGCGGTCCTGTCCTCGTACGCCATGAGGCGCCGCACGTCGGCCGCGTCGCCGGGCCGCATGAGGGCGAGCAGGCGCTCCTTGTCGGCCTCGGGGAGTTCGCCGAGGAGGTCGGCGGCGTCGTCCGGGTCCATCTCCTCCAGGACGTCGGCGGCACGTTCCTCCTGGAGCTTGCCGAGGATCTCGATCTGGTCGTCCTCGGGGAGCTCTTCGAGGACGTCGGCGAGGCGCTCGTTGGTGAGGGCGGCGGCGACCTCGGCGCGGCGCTTGGGGGAGAGATGGTGCAGGACGTTGGCGAGGTCGGCGGGGCGCAGTTGTTCGAAGGTGGCGAGGAGGTTCTCGGCGCCCTGCCCCTCCTCCTCGCGCGCGAAGCCCTCGACGGCGGCCCAGTCGACGGTGAGCGTCTCGCCCCTGCGCCGGAAGGTGCCGCCCTTGCCCTTGCGCACGTAGACCTTGTCGATCTCCCAGTCGCGGCGCGCGGGCAGTTGCTGGATGGAGATGTCGAGCACGGTGACGTCCTCGCCGCTCTCCACGAGCCGGACGCGCCGGTCGAGCATCTCGCCGAGGATCAGCCGCTCGGTGGGCCGCTGCTCGAAGCGCCGCACGTTGAGCACGCCGGTCGTGATGACCTGGCCGGACTCGATGCCGGTCACCCGCGTCATGGGCAGGAAGATGCGGCGGCGCGTGGACAGTTCGACGACGAGCCCGAGCAGCCGGGGCGGCCGGCGGTCGGGGCGCAGTATGACGACGAGGTCGCGCACGCGTCCGACCTGGTCCCCGTTCGGATCGAAGACGGCGATGCCGGACAGATGGGAGACAAAGATCCGCGGAGCCACTGCTGCCATGTCTCCTCGTACCACCCTTTCGTACTGATCCATCCCGCTGTGCGCGATCCGGGGGCCAGGCTATCCGCTGCCCGTCGAACACGCCTTTGTGTCCACCGCCCCGGCCCCGTACGGTCCCGTACGAGTAACCGCAGATGACACAGGTACGCTGCCGTACTGCCGTGGAGCCCGATGCCGTACGAGAGGTGGTCCCGCCCGTGACCGCACGTCCCCCGCGCCGCCGCAGCACCCGCAGGACGCTCGTGGCGGGCGCGCTGTGCACGGGGCTCGCGGCCGGGCTCGCGGGCTGCGGCGGCGACGACCCCGACGCGGGCACGAACGGGGTCGGCAAGCTCGACGCCGCCAAGATCCAGACCCGTACGGTGAAGGCGGCGCAGGCGGCGGCCACGGTCCGGCTCGCGGGCACGGTGGTCAGCGGCGGCCGCACGTACCGGCTCGACATGCGGCTCAAGGACGACGGCGGCACGGGCTCGGTGACGACGGGCGGCAGCACGTTCCGGCTGCTGCGGGTCGGCGAGCACCTGTACCTGAAGGCGGGCGCCGAGTTCTGGACGCACTCCAACGGCGCGGACAACGCGGAGGGCTCCGCCGGGGACGCGGCGGCGGCCCAGAAGCTCGACGGCAAGTACGTGAAGGTGCCGACGGGCGACCCCGCGTACAAGCGGCTCAGCACCTTCACCGACAAGGACACGCTGCTCGACGGCCTCCTCACCCTGCACGGCACCCTCGACAAGGGCGACCGCTCCACGGCGGGCTCCACCCGCACGATCCAGCTCACCGGCGACGACGGCGCGGGCGGCACCCTGGACGTCTCCCTGGAGGGCACGGCGTACCCCCTGCGCCTGGAACGCGCGGGAGGAGCGGGCACGCTGCGCCTGACGGAATGGGGCCGCGACTTCACGCTGACCGAGCCGAAAGAGACGGAGACGGTGGACTACGGCCAGGCGTTGCCGACCAATTGAGCCCGTCCGGCGATTGAGGACCGGGGCCCGGGGCGGAGCCCCGCGACCTCAGCGCTTGCGCCGCCGCCCGATCAAACGAGGCAGCCCCGCAGGCACGGCGTTACGGGTGACAGCGGAGGACGGCACCGGAGCAGCGGCCAGAGACCCGTCGGAGGCCGGCACGACATCCGCCCCCCGAACCGGTTCGAGCCGCACGACCCGGCACTCCCGCCCCCACCGCAGAGTCATCGTCTCCGCGTCGGGAGCGTTGAGCCGCTTCCCCTTGAGCTCGGCCACAGCCGCCTCCCACGCCTCACCCCCCGGCGCGAGCTCAAGAACCTTCGCCCGCCAGCCGACGATCCGCCCGCCCTTGTCCTTGCTGCGTACGGTGACGGTGGCCGCGCCCCCGTCGACGAGGCCGGGCAGCGGCTGCTCGCCGGGGCCATCGCCGACGACGAGCGCCGCGCCCTCGTGCCACACGTGCCACAGCGCCCGCTCGGGGCCGTCGGCGCCCCGCACCCAGATGAGCCCGGACTTCTTCGTGGCCTCCTCGACGAGGGCGGCATCGAGCAGTTCAGTCGTCATACGGGTCAGCGTAGCTACAGCCAGCCGTTGCGCTTGAGGGTGCGGTGGATCGCGAAACAGGCGGCGACGGTGACGCTCAGGACGAGCGGATACCCGTAGCGCCAGTGCAGTTCGGGCATGTGCTCGAAGTTCATGCCGTACACGCCGCACACCATGGTCGGCACGGCGACGATCGCCGCCCACGAGGTGATCTTGCGCATGTCCTCGTTCTGGGCGACGGATGCCTGCGCGAGGTTGGCCTGGAGGATGGAGTTGAGCAGTTCGTCGAAGCCGATGACCTGCTCCTGCACGCGCTCCAAGTGGTCGGCGACGTCGCGGAAGTACTTCTGGATGTCCGGGTCGATCAGCCGCATGGGCCGCTCGCTGAGCAGTTGCAGCGGGCGGCGCAGCGGCGCGACGGCGCGCTTGAACTCCAGGACCTCGCGCTTGAGCTGGTAGATGCTGCCCGCGTCGGAGCCGCGCGGCGCGCCCTTGCCGGTCTGCGAGAAGACGGCGGTCTCGACCTCGTCGATGTCGTCCTGCATGGCGTCGGCGACGGCGAGGTAGCCGTCGACGACGTGGTCGGCGATGGCGTGAAGGACGGCGCTCGGCCCCTTGGCGAGCAGTTCGGGGTCGTCCTGGAGGCGGTGGCGCAGCGCCCGCAGCGAGCCCTGGCCGCCGTGCCGGACGGTGATGAAGAAGTCCCGTCCGGTGAAGCACATGACCTCGCCGCTCTCCACGACCTCGCTGGTGGCGGTGAGTTCGGCGTGCTCGACGTAGTGGATGGTCTTGAAGACGGTGAACAGCGTGTCGTCGTACCGCTCCAGCTTGGGCCGCTGGTGGGCGTGGACGGCGTCCTCCACGGCGAGCGGGTGCAGCCCGAACTCGGCGGCGATGCCGGCGAACTCGGCCTCGGTCGGCTCGTGCAGGCCGATCCAGGCGAAGCCGCCGTCGCGGCGGACCTGGAGGCGCGCCTCGCGCGGGGTGAGGCAGGCGGGGGACTCGACGCGGGCGCCGTCCCGGTAGACCGCGCAGTCGACGACCGCGGAGGCGGCCGACGGGTCGCGGGTGGCGTCATACGTATTACGCGCTTCGTTGCCGTACGGGGCCACGCTCTTGCGCAGCGAGGGGCGGACGGCGGCACGCAGGTCGCGGATCATCGACATGGGCAGGCTCCTTCGCGGGCGGGAGCCGCGCCGAGGAGGCCGGAACATCGGCACTACCCGGAATGAGGACGTCCTGGGCAACCGGACACGCTGCACGTCCACAAAGCGGGGAGCACCGCACCGACGTCGGGGCGGCTTCGCTTACTGATGCAGAACAAGATCGGGACGATCTCTGGGATCAGGCGGTGTCGAAGCGCTCTTCCGGCGTACGCGGGCAGCCCGGGAAGCAGACGACATCTGCTGACTGCGAAGGGGGCGTGCGAGCCTAGCGGCCGGAAGAACGGGTGATACTGCACGGTCGACTTCGATCCATGACAGCCCCACCTCCTCCGGCCGGTCCCCCGTGGGGGACGTGTGTGGGTCGGTTCTGCGAGGGCTCCGAGGGCCCCCGGCGGGTGCGCACCGCGCACCATTCCGACCGGCGGCCAAGACTATCAGCCGCCTGAAGAGAGCGATCCCGTTCTTTACCCATTGCGGGGGAGTTCTATGCTCGCGGAATGGCAGAAGTTCTTGCGCTGGTCGAGGCCCGGCTGACCACGGCCCTGGGCGAACCGGACGCGCGCGCGGCGGTCACGTTCCTCGGCACGGACCGGATCGAGGTGCTCCGCTTCACCGACGCCGAGCAGGGCCTCGTGCGGTACGCCACCCTCGGCATGTCGGCGTCCCCGATGGCCGACCCGACCGCGGTCCTCGCCGACCCGGTGAAGGGCCCGCGCGCCGAGCTCGTCCTGACGGTCCGCGCCGGGCTCGCCGACACGGACAAGGTGCTGCGCCCGCTCGCCGTCCTCGCGGCGTCCCCGCAGGTGGAGGGGTTGGTCGTGGCGCCGGGCGCGTCGCTGGACGTGGGCGAGGCGCTGTGGCCCGGGGCCCCGTTCACCTCGGTGCTCGTGGCGGAGTCCGGCGGTCTGGTCGAGGACCTCGACCTGGACGAGCCGCTCGACCCCGTACGGTTCCTGCCGCTGCTGCCGATGACGCCGAACGAGGCCGCCTGGAAGCGGGTGCACGGCGCCGCCGCGCTCCAGGAGAAGTGGCTGAACGGCGGGACGGACCTGCGCGATCCCCTGCGCAAGTCCGTGTCGCTCGACTGAGAATTTTTTACTGAGCGAAGACGCCGACGCCGTCCTCGGTGGCGTGTCGCGGCTCCAGCTCCTCCACCTCGTGGGTGAGGGCGTTCCTGCGCACCCACACGACGAGCGCGCCGATGACCGCCGTGACGGCCGCGACCACGAACGGGATGTGGATGTCGGTCCACTCCTCGATCTTCGGGGCGAAGAACGGGGCGGCAGCGGCGGCGAACCAGCGCACGAAGTTGTAGCCCGCGCTCGCCACCGGGCGCGGCGCGTCGGAGACGCCGAGCGCCAGCTCCGTGTAGACCGTGTTGTTCACGCCGATGAAGGCGCCGGACAGGATCGTGCAGACGATGGCGGCCGTGTGGCCGCCGTAGCCGAGGACGAGCACGTCGGCGGCGAGCAGGACCAGTGAGCCGCCGAGCACCTTCAGGGAGCCGAACCGGGCCTGCATGCGCGGCGCGACGACGACCGAGAACAGCGCGAGCAACACACCCCACGCGAAGAAGACACCGCCGCTCTTGTACGGCGTCATGTTCAGGACGAACGGGGTGAAGGCGAGCACCGTGAAGAACGTGTAGTTGTAGAAGAACGCCGAGATCGCCGCCGAGGCGAGGCCGCCGTGGCCGAGCGCCCTGACCGGGTCGAGGATCGACGTCTTCCGCGCGGGTTTGGGCTGCTCCCTCAGGAACGCCGTGATGCACAGGAAGCCGACGGCCATGAGCACGGCGGTGCCGAAGAAGGGGTAGCGCCAGCTCGCGTTGCCGAGCAGGGCGCCGACGAGCGGCCCGCACGCCATCCCCAGGCCGAGCGCGGACTCGTAGAGCAGGATCGCGGCGGCGCTGCCGCCCGCCGCGGCGCCGACGATGACGGCGAGGGCGGTCGAGACGAAGAGCGCGTTGCCGAGGCCCCAGCCGGCGCGGAAGCCGACCAGTTCGCCGACCGATCCCGAGGTGCCCGCGAGTGCGGCGAAGACGACGACGAGCGCGAGCCCGGCGAGCAGGGTCTTCTTGCCGCCGATCCGGCTGGAGACGAAGCCGGTCACCAGCATCGCGACGGCGGTGATGAGGAAGTAGGAGGTGAAGAGCAGGGAGACCTGGCTCGGCGTCGCCTCCAGGCCCTTGGCGATCGACGGCAGGATCGGGTCGACGAGGCCGATGCCCATGAAGGCGACGACGGAGGCCCCGGCGGTGGCCCAGACCGCCTTCGGCTGTCGCAGGAGGCCGCCTCCCGCGGCGCCGGCTTCCGTACTGCTGTGGCTCATGCCCATGCGGGTTCTCCTTGGTGGCTCCTGGGCGCCCTTTGATCGTTGGTGTATGCACATAATAAGTTAGTTGATCTAATCAATGCAAGTTACACCTATATCGGTCCCGGCCACCCGGCGGAACGCCCCCGCCCGCCGCCCTCCGGACGGGTGATCGTCCTTGACGCGACGCGGGACGGAGAGGACCGTGGGGCCTTATGAGGGGCGAACCCAGTTGCCCGAAGTGTGGTGGCCGGGTCAGGGCTCCCGGCCTCTTTGCCGACTCCTGGCAGTGCGACGCACACGGGGCGGTACACCCGCTGCAGCCCGTGATCCCGCCCAGCGTCGAGGCCCTCAGCGTCGTCGTGCGCCGCGCCCAGGTGCCCGTCTGGATGCCGTGGCCCCTCCCGGTCGGCTGGCTGTTCACCGGGGTCGCCAACGCCGGGGACGACCGCACCGGCGGCCGCGCCACCGCCGTCGCCTGCTCGGGCCCCGGACCGCTCGGCGGCATGGGGGAGCTGGTGCTCGTCGCCGAGGAGCTGGGCGTCGGGCTCGGCGCGCGCTACGCGGGCATCGACGGCCCCGACCCCGGCCCCTCCATGGACGTCTCGGGGCCGCCGCAGGCCAAGCTCCTCGCGGCGGGGCGGCCGACCCCGATGTGGCTCGTCGGGGGCACCCCCGAGGACCGCGCCGTCTTCGCGGGCGAGGCGCGCGGCCTGTGGCTGTGGGCCATCGTCTGGCCGGAGCAGTCCGGCCTCCTGATGTACGACGAGCTGGTCCTCACCGACCTGCGGGACGCGGGCGCGGAGGTGGACCTGTTGCCGTGCGGGGCGCTGTCGCCGCGCATTCTCCAGCAGGTGGGGGAGGAGTGAGGCGCCGGGGCGTACGCGGGTGAGGGCGGGGTTGTCCCGAATCCCCGTTACCCTGGAGCGTCCCCCTCCGCGCGAGACGCCCGTACGAGAGATGCGTACGGGACCTTCGTACGAGCGGGGGCCCCGATCCCGTCCGTCCGAGCCTGGAGGAGTACGCAGCCGTGCGCATCGACCTGCATGCCCACTCCACCGCGTCCGACGGTACGGACACCCCGGCCGAGCTGGTGCGCAACGCGGCGGCGGCCGGTCTGGACGTCGTGGCGCTCACCGACCACGACTCGACCCGCGGCCACGCCGAGGCGATCGCCGCACTGCGCGGGCTCTCGACCGGCCTGACCCTGGTCACCGGCGCCGAACTCTCCTGCCGTCTCGACGGGGTGGGCCTGCACATGCTGGCGTACCTCTTCGACCCCGAGGAGCCCGACCTCCTCGCCGAGCGCGAGCTGGTCCGCGACGACCGCGTGCCGCGCGCCAAGAAGATGATCGGCAAGCTGAACGACCTCGGTGTGCCCGTCACCTGGGAGCAGGTCGCCCGGATCGCCGGGGACGGCTCGGTCGGCCGCCCGCACATCGCCAGCGCGCTCGTCGAGCTCGGCGTCGTGGACACGGTCTCCGACGCCTTCACGACCCAGTGGCTGGCCGACGGCGGCCGCGCGTACGTCGAGAAGCACGAGACCGACCCCTTCGAGGCGATCCGCCTGGTCAAGGCCGCCGGTGGGGTCACTGTTCTCGCGCACCCGGGCGCCGCCAAGCGTGGCAGGACCGTCCCCGAGTCGGCCGTCGCCGAGCTGGCCGCGGCCGGGCTCGACGGCATCGAGGTCGACCACATGGACCACGACGCCGCCACCCGCGACCGGCTGCGCGGCCTCGCCGCCGACACCGGCCTGCTCACCACCGGCTCCTCCGACTACCACGGCAGCCGCAAGACCTGTGTGCTCGGCGAGTACACCACCGACCCCGAGGTCTACGGGGAGATCACGCGCCGCGCCACGGGCGCCTTCCCGGTTCCGGGCGCCGGCGGACACCGCGCCTGACGCCCCCTTCTTCGGGGTCACGCCGCCTTCCTCCGGGGCGTGCCCCCCCTTTTCTCCCCCCCTCCCCCCGCTCAGCACGCGTGTGCCCACGGCCGCGCTCAACACCCGCAAGGCAAGCCCAACAGTGTTCGACGTCGCCGTCTTCGGATCCCTCTTCCTCACGCTCTTCGTGATCATGGATCCCCCCGGAATCACCCCGATCTTCCTCGCCCTCACCGCGGGCCGCCCCGCCAAGGTCCAGAAGCGCATGGCCTTCCAGGCCGTCTGCGTCGCCTTCGGCGTCATCGCCGTCTTCGGTGTCCTGGGCCACCAAATCCTCGACTACCTGCACGTCTCGGTCCCGGCCCTGATGATCGCGGGCGGTCTGCTGCTCCTGCTCATCGCGCTCGACCTGCTCACCGGCAAGAACGACGAGCCCCAGCAGACGAAGGACGTCAACGTCGCCCTCGTCCCGCTCGGCATGCCCCTGCTCGCCGGGCCGGGCGCGATCGTCTCCGTGATCCTCGCCGTGCAGAAGGCCCACTCGGTCACCACGCAGCTCTCCGTCTGGTCGGCGATCGTCGCCATCCACGTGGTCCTGTGGCTCGTCATGCGCTACTCGCTGGTGATCATCCGCATCATCAAGGACGGCGGCGTGGTCCTGGTGACCCGGCTCGCGGGCATGATGCTCTCGGCGATCGCCGTGCAGCAGATCATCAACGGCGTGACTCAGGTGATCCAGAACAGCTGATCCCGGGCGCGCACGCCGAAGCCCCCGTACGCCGTGTGCGTACGGGGGCTCCGACGTGTGAGGCGTCGCTGCGCCGTTACGAGGCGGGCGACTCGGCCGGGCGGATGTAGAGGCGCTGCCCTATGGCGGCGGCCTGCTGAACGATCCGGTTGACGGAGGCGGCGTCCACGACGGTGGTGTCCACGGCGGTGCCGTCGACGTCGTCGAGTCGCATGATTTCGAAGCGCAAGGGCTTCTCCCTTCGTCTGGTGATCCTCCTGAAGGAGAACTACGAGTGCGGGGTGGAGGGAACAACAGCCTCCTACCGCGGTGCGGCCAGGCGGTTGCCTGCCCGTTAAGAGTGGATTGCGTGGCTAGAGTGCCCCGCGTTCTGTAAGTGACAACGAGTTGCCCCTGACAAACATTCCCTACGCTAAAGAAAATTTTCGGGCGCCTAATTACCTGGCGGTAGCGTAAGGGTGCGGACGCACACTGTCACGAGCGCGTGCGCGGGCCGACGCCGGTCAGGCGGCCGGGTGGCGGTGCCAGAAGGACGCGAGCGCCGCCGCCGTCTCGGCGGGACGGTCGGTGTTGGGGGAGTGCTCGGCGCCCGCGATCACCGTGCGCTCGGCCTTCAACCGCCGCGCCATGTCATCGAGCAGCGGCACGGGCCAGGCGTCGTCCCGCTCGCCGGAGAGCACGTGCACCGGCGGCGCCACAGCCGCCAGCTCCTCCACCCGGTCCGGTTCGGTACGCAACTGCCGCCCCGTGGCGATCAGTTGAGCCGGGCTGTTGCTCAGCCAGCGCTGCCGCAGGGCGTCCTCGTCACCCCGCACGTCCACCACGTCCTCGGCCGCGTCCAGAGCCCGCATGGCCTCCCACACCTGGGCCATGCCCAGCGCGGCGAGCGCGTCCCGCAACAGCTCGATCCGCTGCCGTTGCGCCTCGCTGACGGCGGCCGGGCCCGACGCCATCAGCGTCAGCGTCGCGAAGGGGGCCGGGTCCGCGATGACCGCGGCGCGGGCGATGAGCCCCCCGAGCGAGTGCCCCATCAGATGGACCCTGGCCGGGCCGAGCGTCGCGACCTGGGCGAGCACGTCCCGCGCCAGCTCGGCCAGCGCGTAGGGCCGCTCGTCGTCCGTGGGGCCCGGCGTCTCGTACTGGCCCCGGCCGTCGACGGACACCGTGCGGTAGCCCGCCGCGCCCAACGGCTCGTGCAGCGCGATGAAGTCCTCCTTGCTGCCGGTGAACCCCGGCAGCAGCAGCGCGGTGCCCCGCACCGCACCGGACACCGGCTCACCGATGAGCGCGGCGAAATCCCCCCGGGCGGTGCGCAGGGTGTGGGCGCGCGTACCCGGCGGCGGCGTGAAGGTCGGGGGCCTGCTCATGCCGGTGAGATTACGCGGCATCGAGCGCGCGGGCACGGAGGGGTACGGCGAAGGCCCGGCCCCCGCTCGGGGACCGGGCCTTCGTGGAGCTGCCGCGTGATCAGGCCTCGGGGCTCTGCGCGACGGCCTTCTTACGGGTCCGCTTGGGCTTCACCTCAGCGGCCTCCTCGACCGGGGCGGCGGCCACTGCCTTCTTGCGGGTCCGCTTCGGCGCGGCTTCCTCGGCGGGGGCGGCGGCGACGGCCTTCTTGCGGGTCCGCTTCGGCGCGGGGGCCTCGGCTTCCTCGGCCGGGGCGGCAGCCACAGCCTTCTTCCGCGTCCGCTTGGGGGCGGCTTCCTCCGCGGGGGCGGCGGCAACAGCCTTCTTGCGGGTCCGCTTCGGGGCGGCGGTCTCGGCTTCCTCGACCGGGGCGGCGGCGACCGCCTTCTTGCGGGTGCGCTTCGGGGCGGCGGTCTCGGCGACCGTCTCCTCGACCGGCGCGGCAGCCACGGCCTTCTTCCGCGTGCGCTTGGGCGCCGGGGCCTCGGTCTCCTCGACCGGAGCGGCGGCAACCGCCTTCTTCCGCGTCCGCTTCGGGGCGACGGTCTCGGTGACAGCCTCCTCGACGGGCGCGGCGGCAACCGCCTTCTTCCGGGTCCGCTTCGGCGCGGGCGCCTCAACTTCCTCGGCGGGGGCGGCGGCGACGGCCTTCTTGCGGGTGCGCTTCGGGGCGGCGGTCTCGGCAACCGTCTCCTCGATGGGCGTGGCAGCCACGGCCTTCTTCCGCGTCCGCTTCGGGGCGGCGGTCTCGGTGACGACCTCCTCGACCGGGGCCGCAGCGACCGCCTTCTTGCGCGTGCGCTTGGGCGCCGGGGCCTCGGTCTCCTCGACCGGCGCGGCGGCAACCGCCTTCTTCCGCGTACGGGCAGGCTTCGCCTCGGCGGCGACCTCGGCCGGGACGGCCTCCGTTGCGATCGTCTCGACGGCCGGCGCGGCGGCCTGCTCGACGACGGTCTCCGCCTTCCTGCGCGTACGGCGACGCGGCGCGGCCGGTGCCTCGGCCTCGACGGCCGGCTCGGTCTCCACGACCGGAGCGGTCGCGGCGGCCGGGACAGTCACCGCCGGGGCGGTCTGCGCGCCGCCGCGCGTGCGCCGACGGCGGCGCGGCGTGCGCGGCTCGGGTGTGTCCTGCGCGGCAGGCGTCACCGGCGCACCGGCAGGCGCGGACGCGGCCGGGGCCGCGGTCGTCTCCGGGGACGCGGCGACGGGCTCGCCATTGCGCGTCCGGCGCCGACGACGCGGCGTACGGGCGGAACGCTCGCGCTCCTGCTCACGGTCCCGGTCGCGACCACCACGGTCACGGTCGCGGTCCCGGTCGCCGGAGCGTCCGCCACGGCCGCGCGGCGACCCGCCGCGCCCGCCGGTCTCGCCCAGGTCCTCGATCTCCTCGGCGCCGAGCCCGGCGCGCGTGCGCTCGGAGCGCGGCAGGACACCCTTGGTGCCGGCCGGGATGTTCAGCTCCTCGAAGAGGTGCGGCGAGGAGGAGTACGTCTCGACCGGGTCGTTGAAGTCCAGGTCGAGCGCCTTGTTGATGAGCTGCCAGCGCGGGATGTCGTCCCAGTCGACCAGCGTGATCGCGATGCCCTTGCGGCCCGCGCGACCGGTGCGGCCGATGCGGTGGAGGTACGTCTTCTCGTCCTCCGGCGACTGGTAGTTGATGACGTGTGTCACACCGTCGACGTCGATGCCGCGCGCGGCGACGTCGGTGCAGACGAGCACGTCCACCTTGCCGTTGCGGAACGCGCGCAGCGCCTGCTCGCGCGCGCCCTGCCCGAGGTCGCCGTGGACGGCGCCGGAGGCGAAGCCGCGCTTCTGCAACTGCTCGGCGATGTCGGCGGCGGTCCGCTTGGTGCGGCAGAAGATCATGGCGAGCCCGCGGCCCTCGGCCTGGAGGATGCGCGCGACCATCTCCGGCTTGTCCATGTTGTGCGCGCGGTACACGTACTGCGCGGTGTTGCGCACGGTCGCGCCCTCGTCGTCCGGCGAGGTGGCGTTGATGTGCGTGGGCTGCGACATGTAGCGGCGGGCGAGGCCGATGACGGCGCCCGGCATGGTCGCCGAGAACAGCATCGTCTGGCGCTTCGCCGGAAGCAGGTTGATGATCTTCTCGACGTCGGGCAGGAAGCCCAGGTCGAGCATCTCGTCGGCCTCGTCAAGGACGAGGGCCTTGACGTGCGAGAGGTCGAGCTTCTTCTGCCCGGCGAGGTCGAGGAGGCGGCCCGGGGTGCCGACGACGACGTCGACGCCCTTCTTCAGGGCCTCGACCTGGGGCTCGTAGGCACGGCCGCCATATATGGCGAGGACGCGCACATTGCGCACCTTGCCGGCGGTCAGCAGGTCGTTGGTGACCTGCGTGCACAGCTCGCGCGTCGGGACGACGACGAGCGCCTGCGGGGCGTCGGTCAGCTGCTCGGGCCTGGCCCGGCCCGCCTCGACGTCCGCGGGGACGGTGACGCGCTCCAGGAGCGGCAGGCCGAAGCCGAGGGTCTTGCCCGTGCCGGTCTTGGCCTGGCCGATGACGTCCGAGCCCGAGAGGGCGACGGGGAGGGTCATCTCCTGGATGGGGAAGGCGGTGACAATGCCGACGGCCTCGAGGGCTTCGGCGGTCTCGGGCAGGATGCCGAGTTGTCGGAACGTGGAAGTCTGCGTAGTCAGGGTGCTGCCTCTTCTGTGAGGTGCGGTGCGAGGCGAACGCGGGGGTCGTGACCGTGCCGGTGGTACGCCGGTCTCGATCCGCACCATGCGAGGTGCGGGTGGACCGGTTGACGCGGGACCACTGCCGACGCTCGAGCGCTCGTGCCGCTGAGGGCCCCTCCTCGTGCCGTACGCCGTGTGACGGACGAGCCGGAGGGCTGTCGGGTCGGAGCCGATCGGGCCTCCGACCGGGCATCCTCATTCGTGCGGCCCGTCGCGAGTACGCGCAAGCGCCAGGATTCGGACTTGCACGCGGCGGGCTCTTTACCACCATACCCCGGAAACGCGCATGTGCGATGGCCGATTTGGTCACGTAGCCGTCGTCACACTCTTTGACCAGGGACTTACCGGAGGCGTGGAGCGGGCTATTGTGCGCTTCATGGAGACGCCTGACAACGCCAAGCCGTCCGCCGGAGCGACCCCCGCCGCGACCGGTATCGCCGCCCAGGACTGGGCGACCGCCTCCGCGGACGAGAACTACCGCGCCGCCGTCGTCGACCTGCTCGGCGCGCTCGCGTACGGGGAGCTGGCCGCGTTCGAGCGGCTCGCGGAGGACGCGAAGCTGGCGCCGACGCTCGCCGACAAGGCGGAGCTGGCGAAGATGGCGTCCGCCGAGTTCCACCACTTCGAGCAGTTGAGCAACCGGCTGTCGGCGATCGGTGTCGAGCCGACCGACGCCATGGACCCGTTCGTCGGCGCCCTTGACGGCTTCCACCGCCAGACCGCCCCGTCGGACTGGCTGGAGGGCCTGGTCAAGGCGTACGTGGGCGACTCGATCGCCAGTGACTTCTACCGGGAGGTCGCGGCCCGGCTCGACTCGGACACCCGCTCCCTGGTGCTCGCGGTCCTCGACGACACGGGGCACGCCTCGTTCGCGGTGGAGAAGGTGCGGGCCGCGATCGACGCCGACCCGCGCGTGGGCGGGCGCCTCGCCCTGTGGGCGCGCCGGCTCATGGGCGAGGCGCTCTCCCAGTCGCAGCGGGTCGTCGCCGACCGCGACGCCCTGTCGACGATGCTGGTCGGGGGTGTGGCCGACGGCTTCGACCTCGCGGAGGTCGGCAAGATGTTCTCGCGCATCACCGAGGCGCACACCAAGCGGATGGCGGCGCTGGGCCTCGCCGCGTAGCTCTCCCGTTCGCCGGTGGCTACGCGTTCGGGCTCAGCCGGTGCGCTCTGCCACGGGTGGGGCGGATCAGCAGCGACAGCAGGGCCGCCGACAGGACGAGCGCGCCGACGAGCGTGGTCAGCGCATGGCCTGCCGCTCCCAGCGCGTTGTGCGTGATGAACGCCCCGAACAGGGCGCCGATGACTCCGGTCGCGAGGACGAGCGCGCGCGACGGGAGACGGTGCGGCATCCGCAGGCCCACGGCCCATGCGAGGGCCAGGCCGAGCAGTGCGGAGCCGAGAGCTTCAAGAAGCATGGTGAGGGTCCCTCCCGCGCTGCCAGTTGGTGCAAATCGGTCTTTAGTCGATCTACCCCTGGCCCACCCGGCGCAATCCTTCTCCGGGCCCCCGCTGTGTGTGTCCTGTGAACGCGAAAGGGTCCGGCGGCACCGTGCCGCCGGACCCTTCCTCGTACTGCCGTGCTGCTGTACTTCCGTACCGCTCGTCGCGCGCGTTACAGCGGGCCGAAGCCCACCTTGCGCACCGACGGCTCGCCGATCTCCACGTAGGCGAGGCGCTCGGCCGGCACCAGCACCTTGCGGCCCTTCTCATCCGTCAGGGAGAGCAACTGCGCCTTGCCGGACAACGCCTCGGCCACCGCGCTCTCGACCTCCTCGGCGGGCTGGCCGCTCTCCAGAACGATCTCGCGGGGCGTGTGCAGCACGCCGATCTTGACCTCCACGGCCTTGTCCCTCCGACGATCCGTGATGTGCGCGGACGACCGCGCGCCGTACGCAGCAAACATTAGCCCGGTGAGACGAGGCACCTGGTGCCCCGGCTGCACGCCAAGAGCGAACAGCGAAACGGGAACAAAGCGCGAGGTGGCCCCGCGCCCCTTCCTGCCGGGTCGCTCAGTGCTGCTCCGCGTGCGGGTCCGCGCCGTGCAGCGGGAACCCGGCGATGCCGCGCCAGGCCAGTGACGTCAGCAGTTGAACGGCCTTGTCGCGCTCGACAGGGCTCTCGCTCGACAGCCAGTACCGCGCGACGACCTGCGAGACACCGCCCAGGCCGACGGCGAGCAGCATCGACTCGTCCTTGGACAGGCCCGTGTCCTCGGCGATCACGTCCGAGATCGCCTCGGCGCACTGCAGGCTGACCCGGTCGACGCGCTCGCGCACCGCCGGCTCGTTCGTCAGGTCCGACTCGAAGACGAGGCGGAACGCCCCGCCGTCGTCCTGGACGTACGCGAAGTAGGCGTCCATGGTGGCCGCCACGCGCTGCTTGTTGTCCGTGGTCGAGGCCAGAGCCGTGCGGACCGACTGCAACAGCGACTCGCAGTGCTGGTCGAGCAGGGCCAGGTAGAGGTCGAGCTTGCCCGGGAAGTGCTGGTAGAGCACCGGCTTGCTGACCCCGGCCCGCTCGGCGATGTCGTCCATCGCGGCCGCGTGGTACCCCTGTGCGACAAAAACTTCCTGGGCCGCGCCCAGAAGCTGGTTGCGTCGGGCTCGGCGCGGCAGGCGCGTGCCCTTGGGGCGCGCTGCCTCCGTCTGCTCGGTGGCTGTCACGCCGCCTCCCAAAATCGTCCGTGCGCGGTGTGCGCCGCGCCGTCATCGTACTTTTGGGTAACCATGATGTGCGCGGTGCGAGCGCAGAATTTCATGGACCGGACGACTGTGAAAGCCATGTGCGGCGTCGCTCCACTCGCAAAGCGGCGCAAACCACCGGCACACGCCTTCCGCCGCCGCTACCGGTAATCGTCCTCGTCGAGCGCCACGACGCGCGCCTGCTCGGCCAGGTCCCCCTCGTCGGCGGCGTCCGGCGCGGCCGGCACCGGGGGTGTGTCGTCCTCGACGGGCGCCACCTCCGTGAGCTGCTCGGCGATGTCCGCCTCCGGCGCCTCCACATCGATCTCCTGGGGCTCGTCGGCCGCGAACGTCTCGGGCTCATCGGGGTCGATCGCCATGAACGGCTCCCTTCCTCACCTGGATCTATCGGTTCCTTGTGTGGGCGGGTGCCCTGAATCGAGCGTAGGAGACACCAGAAGGCGACGCGATGCGATCTCCGGCCCGTACTGCGGACCAGGGCCGATGAGCTTTGGGTAGAACTATGAGCACTCTGTGACGGCGAACACACGATCCCCTGCGTGATCGTCTCGTAACATATGCCGCATGCCTTCGACCGATTCGCCGCGTGTGCCTCCCGCCATCGCCGCCGCGGTGCCCAAGCCGGGCACCGTCAAGGTCGGTGAGGGGGAGCGGCTGCGCTCGGTCGCCCTGCCGGGGCTGACGCTCTCGGTCCGGTCCCGGCCCGCCACGCGCGAAGGGCTGCCGCCCGCCCTGTACGTCCACGGGCTCGGCGGCTCCTCGCAGAACTGGTCGGCGCTCATGCCGCTGCTCGAGGACAGCGTCGACGGCGAGGCCCTCGACCTGCCCGGCTTCGGCGACTCCCCGCCGCCGGACGACGGCGACTACTCGGTGACCGGGCACGCGCGCGCGGTCATCCGCTACCTCGACGCGCAGGGGCGCGGCCCCGTCCACCTCTTCGGCAACTCGCTCGGCGGCGCCATCGCGACCCGCGTCGCCGCCGTCCGCCCCGACCTCGTCCGCACGCTGACGCTGGTGTCACCGGCCCTGCCCGAGCTGCGGATCCAGCGCACCGCCGTACCGACCGGGCTCCTCGCCGTCCCCGGCGTCGCCGCGCTGTTCACGCGCCTGACGAAGGAGTGGACGGCGGAGCAGCGCGTACGCGGCGTCACCGCCCTTTGCTACGGCGACCCCGGCCGGGTCTCCCCGGAGGGCTTCAAGGCCGCCGTGGAGGAGATGGAGCGCCGCCTGCAACTCCCGTACTTCTGGGACGCGATGGCCCGCTCCGCGCGCGGGGTGGTCAACGCGTACACCCTCGGCGGCCAGCACGGACTGTGGCGCCAGGCCGAGCGGGTGCTCGCGCCGACCCTGCTCGTCTACGGGGGGCGCGACCAGCTCGTCTCGTACCGGATGGCGGCGCGCGCGGCGCGCACCTTCCGCGACTCACGCCTCCTCACGCTCCCGGACGCGGGGCATGTCGCGATGATGGAGTACCCCGAGAGGGTCGCGACGGCGTTCCGGGAACTCCTCGCGGACATCGAGGCGTTGAACGGGGAGCGTGATCCCGCGACACCGGGCCGGAGCGCGACCGGTAGCGTTGCGAACGGCAATTCAAGCGAGACGGCGGGCAGTACGCCGGACATCGCGACGGGCAGCGCGGCAGGCAGCGCTACGGAGCAGGGGAGCTGAGGCGGCCAGTGGGACGGCACAGCCGCCGAGGACCGGCAGACGGCGTCGAGAGCGCCGACATGGCTGAGGCGCCGGCCGCGGCCGTGCGCACAGGGGAACCCCGCGACTCCGGCGTCCCCGGTCCGGTGCGTCCGGGCACAGGGCGCCGGCGCAAGGTTCCCGCGGAGCCGCCCACCGGGCCGGCCACCCCGGCGCACGCGTCGGCGGCGCCCGAGGTGCCGCGCGGCCGCGGCGGCCACCCCGAGCAGCGGGAGCCGGGCGGCGGCTGGGGCGCCCCCGGCGCCGGGCGGAACGTCGGGAGGCCCGCCGGGGCGCCGATAGTGCCGCGGCCCCGGCAGGAGTACGTCGACGCGTTCGACAAGGGGAGCGGCAAGGCGGTCCCGAAGACCGCCGCCGGGTCGCGCGGTGCGTCCCAGGGGCCGCCGAAGGATCCGTACGCGTCCGTGACGGACTGGGACGACAAGGCGCCGACGCCCTCGGGTGCGGGGCCGGTCCCGGAGAAGAAGAGCGGGCCGGACGGGGGCGGCGAGCGCGAGAAGCGCGGCCGGGGCTTCACCTACACCGGTATCGCCGCCGCGGCCGTCACCACCGTGCTCGCGGTCGTGGTCGCCGGACAGGTCACCGACAAGGACGGCGGTGCGGCGGGCGACGCGCGCGCCCAGGCCGCCGACGGGCCGCGCGTGCACAGTGGTTCGGCGTCGCGCTCGGACGACCGGCCGACCCCCTCTCAGACGGCGCAGGCCGCCCCGGCGACGTACGCGCAGAAGATGAGCAAGAAGTACCCGCTGGCCGCGAACCTCAAGGGCCCGGGGGACTTCGAGACGGTCCCCGGCTCAGACAAGGCGCCCGGACACGGCGGGGACCACGTCCTCTACCGCGTCGACGTCGAGAAGGGGCTCGGGCTCGACGGCGAACTGTTCGCCCAGGCGGTCCAGAAGACCCTGAACGACCGGCGGAGCTGGGCGCACGACGGCGCCTACACCTTCGAGCGCGTCTCCAAGGGCAAGCCCCGCTTCGTGATCACGCTCGCCAGCCCCGGCACCACGGCCGCCTGGTGCGCCAAGTCCGGCCTCGACACGACCGAGGACAACGTGTCGTGCGACTCCGCCGCCACCGACCGGGTCATGATCAACGCCTATCGGTGGGCGCAGGGTTCGAAGACGTACGACGACGTACTGCACGACCAGGCCATCTACCCGTACCGGCAGATGCTCATCAACCACGAGGTCGGCCACCGGCTCGGCCACAACCACGTGAACTGCTCGCAGAAGGGCGCGCTCGCGCCGGTCATGCAGCAGCAGACCAAGTCCCTCAGCTCCGACGGGATCACGTGCAAGCCCAACCCCTGGGTCTATCCGAGGATTGATTGACACTCCGTAGCGTTCTGTAGCGGAACCGTCCCTTAGCGCGACCGAACGTCACGCGCGCGGGAAAGTTACGGCCGTTCACCCCTTCCGGTGGCGCGATGGACAACCGTCCATCGCGCCACCGGCATGTCCGCATACGTTCGTCCCGCTGTGAGCCGCCGAGTCAACGGCGGCTCCCCCAACGGCAGAGCGGGGGTGTGCTCGTGCGCATCGGACTGTTGACAGAGGGTGGCTACCCGTATGCGGGTGGTGAGGCCGGACTCTGGTGCGACCGGCTCGTGCGCGGGCTCGCACAGCACGACTTCGACCTCTACGCGCTCGCCCGCGACCGGGAGCAGGAGGAAGCGGGCCTGCTCGCCCTGCCCCCGCAGGTGCGCCGGGTGCGGACCGCGCGCCTGTGGACGGACGCGGGGAGCGAGGACGGCGTGCGGGGCGGCGCGCTCGGACGGCGCGCGCGGCGCCGGTTCGCCACGCTGTACCAGGAGTTGGCGTCGGCGGTCGTCCACGGGGCGGGGTTCGAGGCCGCGGGCGAGGGGAGCGGCGGAGCCGGTGGTGCGCTCGGCGTACGAGGTGCGCCCGTGGAGGCGGACCGTTTCGCCACGGCGCTGTACGGCCTCGCCGAACTCGCCCGCGACGAGGGGCCCCTTCACGTGGCACTCCGCTCCGAGACGGCCGTACGCATCCTGGAGCGCGCCTGCCGCGCCCCCGGCGCCCTGCGCGCCGCCCGCGCCGCGCGCGTCCCCGACCTGCTCGTCTGCGCCGGACACATCGAGCGCGCCCTGCGCCCCCTCTCGCTCGACTGGTACGCCGACCCCCACGAGGGCGAGGCGGCCGGCGGGCTCGGCTCGGTCGACCTGTGTCACGCCACGTCGGGCGGGGCCGCCGCCCTGCCCGGCCTGCTCGCCAAGCGGTTCCACGGCGTGCCGCTGCTCGTCACCGAGTACGGGGTCCGGCTGCGGGCCCAGTACCTCGCGGCGGGGGACGCCGAGCTGAGCGCGCCGGTCCGGGCGCTGCTCGCCTCCTTCCACGGGCTGCTCGCCGCCGAGGTCTACCGGCAGGCCACCGTGATCACCCCGGGCGACGCGCACGCCCGCCGCTGGCAGGAGCGGTGCGGCGCCGACCGCGCCAAGATGCGCACCGTCCACCCCGGGATGGACGCGTCCCGCTTCGCCGAGGTCGGCGAGCGCGAGGAGCCGGGGGAGCCCGGCACGCTCGTCTGGGTCGGACGCGTTGAACCGGCCAAGGACCTCATCTCCCTCCTCCACGCCTTCGCGGAGATCCGCAAGGAGGAACCGGAGGCGCGGCTGCGGATCGTGGAGACGATGCCGGTCCGCCCCGGCCCCGCGGAAGCCGGGACGTACCTCGGGCACTGCAAGGCGCTGGCCGCGCAGCTCTTCCCCGACGAGGCCGCCGGGATGCACGCCGTCGGCGAGAACCCGGTCTCCTTCGAGGAGCTCGGCGACCCCGGGGCGTCCGATCTCGCCGAGGTCTACGGCGCGGGCAGCGTCGTCGTCCTGTCCAGCGTCGTCGAGGGGTTCCCGGTCAGCCTGGTCGAGGCCATGTTCTGCGGGCGGGCGACCGTGTCGACGGACGTGGGCGCGGTCGTCGAGGCCATCGGCGGCACCGGGCTCGTCGTGCCGCCCCGCAATCCGCGGGCGCTCGCCGAGGCGTGCGTGGCCCTGCTGCGCGACTCCGGGCGCCGTGAACGGCTCGGCGCCGCCGCTCGTGCGCGGGCCCTCGAACTCTTCACCGTCGAACAGAACGTCGCGGCATTTCACAGCATTTACCTCGACATCGTCTCGCACTGCCCGGTCCGCCGGGACGCCATGGACGACGCCGGGGACCCCCTCCCGTTCTCCCACCCGGCCGAGGCGCACGTCCCCGGCCACTGGGCGGCACGCACCTCGGGGCCCAGCCGACTCCCCAGTTGGGCCCCGAGCGCCGAGGGCGGCAGGCGCGAGCAATTGGCCGGAGTCAGCCAGGGCGGCGGAGAGGGCAGGGCATGAGAGGGCGCGCGGACACGACACGGACCACGACCGGCGACGGCACCGGGACGGACCTGCCCCGGGTGCCGACGCCCGCGCCCGCCTGGGGCACGGCCTCGGCGCGGGCCCTCGCGGACGCCTCGACGGGACGGCCTGCCCGGAGCGCCGAGCCTGCCCGCCCCCACCGTCGCACCAACGCCGACCCCGTGAAGGCCCTGATGCACCGGCACCGTGAACTCTGCGAGCGGGCCATCGACCCGCTGGAGATCGCCGCCGGGCTGGAGGCGCACGGTCTGACCGACCGGGCCGCGGCCCGCTACCGGCACAAGGACGTGTTCTCGCTCGCCGAGGAGATGTACGCGCGCGTGCCGCGCAACGGCGAACAGGACGAGCCCGGCGCGGCCACCCCCTCCGCGCCCGCACCGGCCACCGGCCCGCGCGGCGCATGGGCCCTGCTCACCCTGCTCCCCGGCGCGGTCTGCGCCCTGACCCTGGCCGCGCTCACGTTCACCTCCGGCACCGCGCGAGCTGCCGTCGGCGTCACCGGTGCGCTGGCCGGTGCCTTCGCCCTGCGCACGGCCCTGCGCCACGGACCGCTGCGCGCCAAGAGCCGTCCGGCCACGCTCACGACCCGCCTCTCGGTCGGCTGGCTCCTCGCCTACGCCCTGCTCGGCGACGATCTGCTGACCGCCGCGCTGTCCGGCGGCCCCGACGGCACCTGGCCCCCGAGGACCGCACCGCTCCTCGCGCTCACCGTGGCCGCCGCGCCCGCCGCCTGGTGCGCCGCGCTGTACGCGACCGGGGCCCGCCGCCGCCTGGCCACCAGCCGTGGACTCGCCGAGTTCACCGCCTCCGCGCGGCCGCTGCTCCTCGCCGTCGTCGCCCTGTTCACGCTCGCCCTGACGGCCCTCCTCGGTCTGTCGGGAGCCCTGCTCGACCAGGACGTCGACTACGCCGGGGCCGGTTCGCTCGGAGTCCTGCTGCTGCTCGCCCGGCTCCTCATCGTGCACGGGCGCACGCACGCCCCCGCCGTCGTGCTCGGCACCGCCGCGGCCGTCGAGGGCCTGGCCATCGCCTCCGTCTTCGCCGCGCGCCTGCCCGGCTGCGACGCCGTGGGCGCACCCGTCGAGGCAGCCGTCGACGCCCTGGGCGCGGGCGTCGTCCCCGGTCCGGCCTGTGGCGCGGCCGCCCTCGCGCTGCTCGTGCACGCCCTGCGCACGCTGACCCGCGCCTCCGCCCACGCGAGCGCGGACAGCGCCGCGGCAGGGGGCGCTCCCTGACCACCGCGGAGCGCCGCACCGAGCGCACCGCGCCATCCGCCTTCCAGTCAGGCACACCCCTTTCCCGCGGGGCCGACACCGCGGGCCGTCCCGCCGACTCACGGCACAACGCAGAAGGAGAACACCAGATGACCACCCCTCCCCCCGGAGGCGCCGGATACGCCGGATACTCCGGACCCCACGGGCCGCGCGACACCCACGGAGCGCGCAAGACGGGAGGCGCCCGATGAGGGTCCTGCTGATCGGAGCCAACGGATACCTCGGCCGCTTCGTCGCCGACAGACTCCTCGCGGACCCCGCCGTGCAGCTCACCGCGCTCGGCCGGGGCGACGACGCCGACGTCCGCTTCGACCTCGCCACCGGCAGCCCGGGCGCGCTCACCCGCTTCCTGGACGCCGTCCACCCGGGAGTGGTCGTCAACTGCGCGGGCGCCACCCGCGGCGGCGCCCGCGACCTCACCCGGCACAACACGGTCGCCGTCGCCACCATCTGCGAGGCCCTGCGCCGCAGCAGTTGCGGCGCCCGCCTCGTGCAGATCGGCTGCGGCGCCGAGTACGGCCCCTCCCAGCCCGGCTCGTCCACCGCCGAGGACGCCGTGCCGCGCCCCGGCGGCCCGTACGGCGTCAGCAAGCTCGCCGCCACCGAACTCGTCCTCGGCTCCGGTCTGGACGCCGTCGTCCTGCGCGTCTTCTCACCCGCAGGACCCGCCACCCCGGCCGGCTCCCCGCTCGGCCGGCTCGCCGAGGCGATGCGCCGCGCGATGCAGGCGGGGGACGGTGAGCTGAAGCTCGGCGGCCTCGGCGCCCAGCGCGACTTCATCGACGTACGCGACGTCGCGCGCGCCGTGCACGCCGCGTCGCTCTCCGCCGCCCAGGGCGTGATCAACATCGGCTCCGGCCGCGCCGTGCGCCTGCGCGACGCCGCCGCCGTCCTCGCCCGCGTCGCCGGATTCGGCGGCGCCCTCCACGAACTCGACGCGCCGGTCGGCCCGATGCGGCAATCCGTCATCCACCCCCGCTCCGAATCCGACCACGGGACGCAGGGGCCGCCGCCCGCCGCGTACCCGTACCCGGACGGCTGCGGAAGCTGGCAGCAGGCCGACGTGCGCACGGCCCGCGACCGGCTCGGCTGGCGTCCCCGCATCAACCTCGAAGAGTCACTCGCCGACATCTGGATGGAGGCGGCATGCCGTATCTGACCCCGACCGCGACCGGCCTGTCGAGCACCGACGTACGCCTCGGCCTCGGCATCCCCGGCTTCGCGCACCCCCTCGTCGCGCCCGCCGAGTGGGCCGAGCCGACCCGCCCGAACGTCCCCGTGCACTGGGTCGTCCTCAATGTCGCCCGCGGGCCCGGCGCCCGGCCCGACCCGCACTGCCTGGAGGCAGCGGGCCGTCTGCGCAACGCGGGCGTCCGCGTCCTCGGTCACCTCGACCTGACCTACGGCGCCCGCTCCTTCGGCGAGCTCGTCTCCGACGCCCACCGCTTCCTCGACTGGTACCAGGTCGACGGGTTCAGCCTCGACCGCTGCCCCACCGAGCGGGTCGCCCTGCCCGAGGTGCGGCGCACCGTGGCGACGCTGCGCGCGCTCGTCGACGACGCGCACATCGTGCTCGGCCACGGCACCCACCCCTACCCCGGCTACGCCGAGACCGGCGATCAGTTGGTGACGTTCTCCGGGCCGTGGAGCGACTACCGCTGGTCGCAGGTGGCGGAGTGGACCGCCGACTATCCGCCCGAGCGGTTCTGCCACTTCGTGCACGGCACGCCCCGCGGCCATCTCGACGAGGCGCTGCGCATCGCGCGCTGGCAGGGCGCGGGCACGGTCTGGTTCACCGACCACACGGACCGCGGGGGCCTGAGCGACCCCTGGGAGGCGATGCCCGGCTACTGGGACGAGATCGTCTCGCGGATCGGACCAGGTGTCTCGGAATGAAGGAGGGCGTGGCAGTGTTGCAGACAGAACAACCGTACGTAGATACCGACCAACGGAGTCCCCGTGTCGCTGCCACCCCTGGTCGAGCCAGCCTCTGAGCTCACCGTAGACGAGGTCCGCAGGTACTCCCGCCACCTGATCATCCCGGATGTCGGGATGGACGGGCAGAAGCGGCTGAAGAACGCCAAGGTGCTCTGTGTGGGCGCCGGTGGCCTCGGGTCGCCGGCCCTGATGTACCTGGCCGCGGCCGGCGTGGGCACGCTCGGCATCGTGGAGTTCGACGAGGTCGACGAGTCGAACCTGCAGCGCCAGATCATCCACAGCCAGTCCGACATCGGCCGGTCCAAGGCGGAGTCCGCGAAGGACTCGGTCCTCGGCATCAACCCGTACGTGAACGTGGTCCTGCACGAAGAGCGGCTCGAGGCCGAGAACGTGATGGACATCTTCAGCCAGTACGACCTGATCGTCGACGGCACGGACAACTTCGCGACGCGCTACCTGGTCAACGACGCGTGCGTGCTGCTGAACAAGCCGTACGTCTGGGGTTCGATCTACCGTTTCGACGGCCAGGCCTCGGTCTTCTGGTCCGAGCACGGTCCCTGCTACCGCTGCCTCTACCCGGAGCCCCCGCCCCCCGGCATGGTCCCCTCCTGCGCCGAGGGCGGCGTCCTCGGCGTGCTGTGCGCGTCCGTCGGCTCCATCCAGGTCACCGAGGCGATCAAGCTCCTGGCCGGCGTGGGTGAGCCGCTGGTCGGCCGCCTGATGATCTACGACGCCCTGGAGATGCAGTACCGCCAGGTCAAGGTCCGCAAGGACCCGAACTGCGCGGTCTGCGGCGAGAACCCGACCGTCACCGAGCTCATCGACTACGAGGCCTTCTGCGGCGTCGTCTCCGAGGAGGCCCAGGAGGCGGCGGCCGGTTCGACGATCACTCCCAAGCAGCTCAAGGAGTGGATCGACGACGGCGAGAGCATCGAGATCATCGACGTCCGCGAGCCGAACGAGTACGAGATCGTCTCCATCCCGGGCGCCCGGCTGATCCCGAAGAACGAGTTCCTCATGGGCACCGCCCTGGAGGGCCTTCCGCAGGACAAGAAGATCGTCTTGCATTGCAAGACGGGTGTCCGCAGTGCGGAAGTCCTCGCCGTGCTGAAGTCCGCGGGCTTCGCGGACGCCGTGCACGTCGGCGGCGGCGTCATCGGCTGGGTCAACCAGATCGAGCCCGACAAGCCGGTCTACTAGCCGGTCCGCCGGGCACACCGCCCGGCCACGACGGTCCCGGACGGGCCCCGCGCACTTCGCGCGGGGGCCCGTCCGTATTTTCACGAACAGACGGTTCCCTTCTTCGGGACCTTCCCGTTCAGGAGGTAGTCGTCCACGGCGGCGTGTACGCACGTGTCGCCGCTGTCGTAGGCCCCGTGTCCCTGGCCCTTGTACGTCACCTCGACGCCCACGCCGTCGCCGAGCGCGTCGGCCATCCTTCGCGCGCCCTCGTACGGGGTCGCCGGGTCACCGGTGTTGCCGATGACGACGATCGGCGCGGAGCCGGAGGCGCTGACGTCCGGATGGTCGGCGGCGCCGTCGACCGCCCACCCGGTGCAGCCGAGCATGCCCCAGGCCAGGAAGTCCCCGAACAGCGGTGAGGCGGCCCGGAACGCGGGCAGCTTCGCCTCCACGTCCTCGGCCGTGTAGCGCGGCTTGTCGTCGGCGCAGTTGACGGCGGTGTTGGCGGCCTGGGTGTTGCTGTACTTGCCGTCCTCGTTCCGCCCGTTCATCGAGTCGGACAGCATCATCAGGACCTTGCCGTCGCCGTCGTACGCCTGTTGCAGCCCTTCGGTGAGGTACTCCCAGAAGTCCTGCGAGTACAGGGACTGGGCGATGCCGTTGGTGGCGGCGGTCTGCGTCAGGTCGCGGGGGAAGATGCCGGGGATCGGCTCGTCGTCCAGCTCGTCGAGCAGCTTGGCGATCTTCTCCTTGACCTCCTTGGGCGTGTCGCCGACCGGGCAGCCCTCGTCCTTGGACGTGCAGTCCTTCGCGTAGTTGTCGAGTGCGCGCTGGAACCCCTCGGCCTGGCCCAGTGCGCCCTGTTCGGAGTTCTGCGTGGGGTCGACGACGCCGTCGAACACGGCGCGCCCCACATGCCGGGGGAACAAGTGCGCGTAGACGCCGCCGAGTTCGGTCCCGTAGGAGATGCCGAAGTAGTGCAGCTTGTCGTCGCCGAGGACCTGGCGCATCAGGTCCATGTCGCGGGCCGCGTCGGTGGTGCGGACGTGGGGGAGCGTCCTGCCGGAGTTCTTCTCGCAGGCGTTGTTGAACGCCTTGATGTTGTGCAGGAGTTCGGTCCGTTCCGCCGTGTCGTCCGGGGTGGAGTCCTGCTGGAAGTACGCGTCGAGCTGGTCGTCGTTCTCGCAGGTGACGCCGGCGCTGCGGCCCACCCCGCGCGGGTCGAAGCTGACCAGGTCGTAGCGGGTGCGCAGCTTCGCGTAGTCGTCGGCGAAGGCGGGCAGGCTGGTGACGCCCGAGCCGCCGGGGCCGCCGAAGTTGAACAGCAGCGAGCCGATGCGCTTGTCCTTGTCGCCGCTCGCCTTGGCGCGGATCAGCGCGAGGTCGATCGTGCGGCCCTTCGGGTCGGCCCAGTCGAGGGGCGCCTTCATGGTGGCGCACTGCCATGCCGCGCCGCCGGGCAGCGGGGACGGGGCGCCGCCTCCGCCCTGGGAGTCCGCGGGCGCGGGGCAGTCCTTCCAGTCCAGCCTCTGGGACGGCAGGTCCACGTCGTCCTCGGAGGACCCGCCGCACGCGGCCAGGGAGGCGGACAGCAGCGCGGCGGTGACGGCCAGGGCGGCGGCGCGGGGCCGGGACGGGAACGGCATGCGTCCATCCTGCGGCGGCGCGGTGCGGGACGCTCGGGCTGCGGGCTGTGCGAGTGAGGTCGTTCCGGCGTTTTCGGGCGGCACGCGCGCGTTACAGAGCGCCCTTGCGCGTCAGGTGGTTGAAGAACAGCCAGCCGGGCAGCACGGGCAGCCACAAGGTGAGCAGGCGGTAGAGCAGGACGGCGGGGGCCGCCACCTCCTTGGGCAGGCCGACGGCGATCAGACCCACCGTCAGCGTCGCCTCGACGGCGCCCACGCCGCCCGGGGTGGGCGCGGCGGAGCCCAGCGCGTTGCCCGCGAGGAAGACCACGGCGACGCTGGCGAGGCTCAGGTGCGTCGTGTTGTCGCCGAAGGCGCGGATGGAGGCGTCCAGGCACATCACGAAGCAGGCGGTGAGGAACAGCATGCCGCCGATGCCGGTGAGCAGCTTGCGGGGCCGCTGGAGCACGTCCAGCATGCGCGGGACCACCCCGGCGAAGAGCGACCTCACGCGCGTGACGACGAACTTCCGCAGGAACGGGATCGACGTCACGACAAGGACGAGCACCGCCACGGTCAGCAGGCCCGCGATGACGGTCCGGGACGGCGACAGGGACGGGGTCTTCTCCGTCCCCGTCAGATAGCCGAAGGTCAGCAGCAGGAGGATGTGGCTGCCCATGCCGAACAACTGCGAGGCACCGACACTGGCGACCGCGAGCCCGGGGCGGACGCCCGCGCGCTGCAGGAAGCGCGTGTTGAGCGCCACACCGCCGACGGCCGCGGGCGCGACGATCTTCACGAACGACCCGGCGACCTGGGCCGCCACGGTCCGTGGGACGGAGACCCGCTCGGGCACGAAGCCCAGCAGGCTCATCGCCGCGGCCACGTAGCTGAGCGCGGAGAACACCACGGCGAGGCCGACCCAGCCCCACTCGGCCTCGCCGACGATCGCGCCGAAGTCGATGTGGGTGAGCTGCGACAGCAGGAAGTACGCGCCGATCGCGCCCGCGATGAAACTGATCAGGGTGCGCGGCCTGATGCGCTCCAGGCGGGCCGGTTCGACGGGCGCCTGCGGCCGGATGCGGAGCACCTGGTGGCGGATCTGGGTGAGCAGGTCCTCCTCGCGCGCCTCGTCCAGGGCGACGTCTATGGCGCGCTTCTCGGCCTGCCGCTCCGCCTTCTCGGACTTCTTCTCGGACTTCTTCTCGGCGCGCACGGACGTCGGTCCTTCGGCGGCGGCTTCCTCCAGGCGGGCCTGCTTGGCCTTGCTGGACGCCTCCAGGACGGCCTCCCGCTCGCGCTGGGCGCGCTCCCGGCCGAGCCTGCGCAGCGTCGCCCTGGTGGTGCGGGTGAGCGCGATCGGCTGGAGCAACGGAAGGCAGTCGGCGACGGTGTCGGGGCCGAGGACGCCGACGGCGGAGGCCACCGCGCGCTCCGCGCCGACGCGCAGGCCGAGGGTGGTGAGCATCTGCGCGATGTCCATGCGCAGGACCAGTTCGCCCGCGGCGATCTCACCGCCGCGCAGATCCGTGAGGAACACCGTGCCGGAACGATCCACCAGGAGCGCGTCGCCCGCGAGCCGCCGGTGGGCGATCCGCCGGGACTGCAACGCCTGCACCTGGTGCCAGGTGTCGCGCAGCAGGTCGTCGGTGATCTCCTCGTCCGCCATGGAGTCGAGGGAGCGGCCGCCGATGTGCTCGTAGACGAGGATGACGGCGTCGGGGCCGAGCTCGGAGGTGGCGATCAGCTTGGGCGCGTTCGCCCCGGCGGAGATCGCCGCGTAGGCGAGCAGCGCCTCCTGCTCCAGGGCCTGGCGCAGCGACTGGAGGCTGCGGCGCTGGGTGATGCCGCGCAGCGTCAGACGGCGCCACACGCGGTAGAAGAAGCCCTGCGCCTGCTGTTCCCGGTCGACGACGGTGACGTCGAGGGGCGGGCCGTCCTCCAGGGTGACGAAGTAGCGCCGCCCCCTGTCGCCGTTCTCCGTGGCGCCCTCGTGCGCCTCCTCGCGCGAGGCGCTGACGGGGTGGAAGCCGACATGGCGCAGGCCCGCGAGGAGCGTCTGCCCGGTGGGGCGCACATTGGGCGAGCCGACCGCGTACAGCGTGCCGTAGGCGACGGTCCAGCCGATGAGGATGGTCAGGATGATCGAGAACGGCGTGGTGTAGCCGGTGACCAGCATCGCGAACGCGTCGAGCAGCAGCACCACCCACAGCACGACGCGCCAGCGTGGTCGCCGGGACATCCCGACGGCGGTCATGTACGCGATGACGGGCGCGAGGTAGCCGTGGACGGGGTCGGTGAGCGCGTGGATGTCGCCCGGCGACACCTTGGTGAGCGCGTCCTGGATGGACTGCGGCGCTGCCTTGGCGACCCACAGGTCCGTCGCGAGCGTCACCCCGTGCGCGAGGACCGCCGCGAGCACGCCGTCGGCGATCCGCAGCCCGTCCCGCTTGATCAGCCGCTCGATGGCGAAGGCGACCGGGACCAGCAGGATCGCGATGCTGGAGGCGAGACCCGCGAACTTGGTCAGCAGGTCGGGCGCCTGCCCCGTGCCCTTGTTGATGTCCTGGGCGAAGCCCGACGTCGTGGCGTGCGCGAACGCGGCGATGGCCAGCAGCACGGCGATCGCGAGCACGCCCACGAGCAGCCGCATCAGGTCGGAGGGGCGGTGCACGCGCGCGGGGAGCAGTGGTTCGTCGCCCTCCACCCGCTCCGCGTGCGTCTCCGTGTCGGCGCAGTCGGGGTCGTGCAGGGGCAGCTCGGGCTTCGTCTCGGCGGCCTCCGCGGCCACGTTCTCAGGGCGCGCCGGTGTCACAGAGGTGCCCTCCGCCTCGTCGGGGTGCACGCTCTGCTGCTCCGTCGTCTCTTCTTGATCTCGTATCACCGATCACCGCCCGCACGATGGTGGCATGTCCCGGCGCCGCGGGGAGGCATCAGGGTGCATTTCGTACGGCCCTCCGCGTTGTCGGTGGCGTGGGGCAGGATGGATCGGATGAGCGAGGAGAGCGAGCCGGCGGACGGGCTGCCGGCCTACCCGGAGTACGCGGAGCGGGTCCTTGAGGTCGCCGAACTGATCCCGCCCGGCCGTGTCATGACGTACGGGGACGTCGCGGAGTGGCTTCAGGAGGGCGGCCCGCGCCAAGTGGGGCGTGTGATGGCCCTCTACGGCGGCGGCGTGCCCTGGTGGCGCGTGGTGCGCGCGGACGGGGCCCTGCTCCCCGGCCACGAACTGAGAGCGCTCGGCCACTACCGGGAGGAGGGCACGCCCCTGCGGGACGCCCCCCGGTCCGCCGAGGGCCACCTGCCGCGCCTGGACATGAAGCGGGCCCGGTGGGACGGCCGGACACGTACGGAAGCTCACAGGTGACAGCTTCGGCCATCCCGCGCGCGGGCGGGGTGCCGGTGGCCCGTACGGGGGAAACGGCGCGCCGGGGGCACTTCGCCACGACCGTGTCCGTTCGTGAGACTGGGCACATCTGAGCCCGCGGTGACGTGAGGAAGGCGTCGGAAGCCCGGCTTCCGCCACACTCGACGGCGTAGCGTCGACGGCACCGCCGATGACAGACACCTCCTTCGCCCCTCAGCCACCGTTTCGCACGGCCGGCCCTCCGACCACCCGCACACCCACCAGGACCAGCGATCCACGTGAGCTCCCCCTCATCCACCAGGCACCTGTCGCACCATGCGGTCCGACAGCGGATCCCGGGTGCGTATCGACTGGTGCGTACCCCGCCGACCTCCGTGGACCCCCCTCGTCTGGACGCACCTCAGCGGGCTGTGGTTGACCACGACCACGGACCCCTGCTCGTCCTGGCCGGGCCGGGGACGGGCAAGACCACGACGCTGGTGGAGGCGGTGGCGGCGCGCGTCGCCAAGGGCACGGAGCCCGGACGCATCCTCGTGCTCACCTTCAGCCGCAAGGCGGCCGTCGAACTGCGCGACCGGATGGCGCTGCGCATAGGGGCGGCCCGCGCCCCGCAGGCGACGACCTTCCACTCCTTCTGCTACGCCCTCGTCCGCGCCCACCAGGACGCGAACCTCTTCGTCGAACCGCTGCGCCTGCTGTCCGGCCCCGAGCAGGACGTCGCCGTGCGCGAGCTGCTCGCCGGGCAGATCGACCTGGAGCAGGCCGGGCTCGCGCACGTCCGCTGGCCCGACGAACTGCGCGCCTGCCTCACCACGCGCGGGTTCGCCGACGAGGTGCGCGCGGTCCTCGCCCGCAGTCGCGAGCTGGGCCTGGGCCCCGCCGCCCTGGACGCGTTCGCGCGCCGCACAGGCCGCCCGGACTGGCGCGCCGCCGCCACGTTCCTCGCCGAGTACCTGGACGTCCTCGACATGCAGGGCGTCGTCGACTACGCGGAACTCGTCCACCGGGCCGTGCTCCTCGCCCACCGCCCGGAGGTCGCCGGACATCTGGCCGCGCAGTACGACGCCGTGTTCGTCGACGAGTACCAGGACACCGACCCGTCCCAGGTCAGGCTGTTGCACGCGCTCGCGGGCGGGGGCCGCACCCTGGTCGCGTTCGGCGACCCGGACCAGTCGATCTACACGTTCCGCGGCGCCGACGTGAACGGCATCCTGGACTTCCCGGACGCCTTCCCGCGCGCGGACGGCGCGCCCGCCCCGGTCGAGGTCCTCACCACCTCGCGGCGCTCCGGAAGCAGCCTCCTTGAGGCCACCCGGCGCATCACCCAGCGGATGCCGCTGACCCGCCTGCCCGCCGACAAGGTGCGCGCCCACCGCGCGCTCAGACCCGTCCGCGAGGGCGGCAGGACCGAGGTCTACACGTACCCGACAGCAGGCACCGAGCTCGACAACATCGCGGACATCCTGCGCCGGGCCCACCTGGAGGACGGCGTCCCATGGAGCGACATGGCCGTCCTGGTGCGCGCGGGCGCGCGCAGCATCCCCTCGGTACGGCGCGCGCTCACCGCGGCGGGCGTCCCCCTGGACATCGACGGCGACGACCTGCCGCTGCGCCACGAACCGGCCGTCGCACCGCTGCTCACCGCGCTGAAGGCGGTCGCGCAGAGCCCGGCCGACGGGGACGCGGACGGCGCGGCCTTCCGGCTCGACGTCGAGACCGCCCTCACCCTGCTGACCTCGCCGCTGGCGGGTATGGACGCCGCGGACCTGCGCCGCCTCGGGCGCGCCCTGCGCGAGGAGGAGCGCGCCGCGGGCAACCACGTGCCGCCGCCCTCCGACGAACTGCTCGCCCGCGCCCTCGCCGAGCCCGAACGCCTCGCCCTGCACGACCCCGCCTACGCGCGCGGTGCGCAGCGTCTCGGCGCCCTCCTCGCGACGGCCCGCCGGAAGCTCGCCGACGGGGGCACCGCGGAAGAGGCCCTGTGGGAGCTGTGGAACGGCACGCCCTGGCCGCAGCGGCTGGAGCGCGCCGCACGCCGCGGAGGCGCCGCGGGACGCAACGCGGACCGGGACCTCGACGCCGTGTGCGCCCTGTTCGCGATCGCCGCCCGCGCGGAGGAGCGCACCGGCGGCCGGGGCGCCCGGAACTTCCTGGAGGAGCTGGAGGCCCAGGACATCGCGGCCGACACGCTGGCCGGGCGCGCCGTGCGTCCCGACGCCGTACGGCTGATGACCGCGCACCGCTCCAAGGGCCTGGAGTGGCGGCTCGTCGTCGTCGCGGGCGTCCAGGAGGGCCTGTGGCCTGACCTGCGCCGCCGCGGCTCCCTCCTGGAGGCGGACCGCATCGGCCGCGACGGCCTGGCCGCACCGCTGACGCCCGGCGCGCTCCTCGCCGAGGAGCGGCGCCTGTTCTACGTGGCCGCCACGCGCGCGAAGGAGCGCCTCGTCGTCACCGCGGTGAAGGCGCCCGCGGACGACGGCGACCAGCCCTCCCGCTTCCTGACCGAGCTCGGCGTCGAGCCCAAGGACGTCACCGGCCGCCCGCGCCGCCCGCTGTCGGTCGCCGCGCTGGTCGCCGAGTTGCGGGCCACCACGGTCGACCCGCGCGTCTCCGACGCCCTGCGGGAGGCCGCCGCCCGGCGCCTCGCCCGGCTCGCCGCGCTCAGCGACGACGACGGCCGCCCGCTCGTGCCCTCGGCCCACCCGTACCGCTGGTGGGGCATGTACGAGCCCACCGAGAGCAAGGTCCCCCTGCGGGACCGGGACCAGCCCGTCGTGCTCTCGGGCAGCGCCCTCGACCAGCTCGCCAACACCTGTGCGTTGCAGTGGTTCCTCGGCCGCGAAGTAAAGGCCGACGCGCCTGCCACCGCCGCGCAGGGCTTCGGCAACGTCGTGCACGTCCTGGCCGACGAGGTCGCCTCCGGGCGCACCCCGGCCGACCTCGCCGTCCTCATGGAGCGCCTGGACTCCGTGTGGGACGCGCTCGCCTTCGACGCGCCCTGGAAGTCGGCGCAGGAGAAGGAGCACGCGCGCGTGGCGCTCGAACGCTTCCTCCAGTGGCACGTCATGGACCGCTCCGGACGCACCCCGGTCGCCAGCGAGCACGCCTTCGACGTGACCCTCGAAGCGGGCTCCTACGAGGTACGCATCCGCGGCTCCATGGACCGCGTCGAGCGCGACGCCGAGGGCCGCGCCTACGTCGTCGACTTCAAGACCGGCAAGCAGGCGCCCAGCGCCGCCGAGGTGGCCCGCCACCCGCAGCTCGCCGTGTACCAGCTCGCCGTGCGCGAGGGCGCAGTCGACGAGCACTTCGACGGGGCCCGACCGCACCCCGGCGGCGCCGAACTGGTGCAGTTGCGCCAGGGCGCCCCCCAGAAGGCGGGCGGCGAGACGTTCCCCAAGGTGCAGGCGCAGGAGCCGCTCGAAGGGGAGTGGGTCGGCGACCTCCTGGCCACCGCCGCCGGGAAGGTCCTGGACGAGCGCTTCACCCCCACCACCGGACAGCACTGCACGCATTGCGCCTTCCGCGCCTCGTGCAGCGCGCGGTCCGAGGGGCAGCACGTCGTGGAGTGACGTGCGGGAGTGACGTACGGGAGTGACGTACGCCTCCGCTGTGCCGATTCGGGCCGGTGCTGTCAGTGGTGCCGGTTAGCCTCATTGAGGTGACCAACCGCCTCACCGACCCCGAGCAGCTCAAGGAGCTCCTCGGCATCCCGTTCACCCCGGAGCAGACGGCCTGCATCGTCGCGCCGCCCGCCCCGCAGGTGATCGTGGCCGGAGCCGGCTCCGGCAAGACGACGGTGATGGCGGCGCGCGTGGTCTGGCTGGTCGGCACCGGACAGGTCGCGCCCGAGCAGGTCCTCGGCCTCACCTTCACCAACAAGGCGGCGGGCGAGCTGGCCGAGCGCGTCCGCAAGGCCCTCGTCAAGGCGGGCGTCACCGACCCCGACACCATCGACCCGGACAACCCTCCCGGCGAGCCCGTGATCTCCACGTACCACGCCTTCGCCGGGCGGCTCCTGACCGACCACGGGCTGCGCATCGGCCTCGAACCGACGACGCGGCTGCTCGCCGACGCCACCCGGTTTCAGCTCGCCGCGCGCGTGCTGCGCGAGGCGCCGGGGCCCTACCCCGCCCTCACCCGCTCCTTCGCCGACCTCGTCAGCGACCTCCTCGCCCTCGACTCCGAGCTGGCCGAGCACCTCGTACGGCCCGACCGGCTGCGCGCGTACGACCACGAGCTGCTGCGCTCCCTGGAAGGCGTCAAGCTCAGCAACGCGGATCTGCGCAAGGTCCCCGAGGCCGCCGCCGCACGGCTCGAACTGACCGAGCTCGTGGACCGCTACCGGGAGGCCAAGCGCGCCCGCGACGTCCTCGACTTCGGCGACCAGATCGCCCTCTCCGCCACCCTGGCGAGCACCCGCCCCGAGGTCGGCGAGATCCTGCGCGAGGAGTTCCGCGTCGTCCTGCTCGACGAGTACCAGGACACCTCGGTGGCCCAGCGCATCCTCCTCGCGGGCCTCTTCGGCGGCGACACCGGCCACGCCGTGACCGCCGTCGGCGACCCCTGCCAGGCGATCTACGGATGGCGCGGCGCCTCCGTCGCCAACCTCGACGACTTCCCCCGCCACTTCACCCACGCCGACGGCCGCCCGGCCACCCGCTTCGCGCTCAGCGAGAACCGGCGCAGCGGCGGCCGCCTCCTGGACCTGGCCAACGAGCTGGCCGAGCCGCTGCGCGTGATGCACGCGGGCGTGGAGGCGCTGCGGCCCGCGCCCGGGGCCGAGCGCGACGGCATCGTGCGCTGCGCCCTCCTGGAGACGCACAGCGAGGAGATCGCCTGGCTCGCCGACTCCATCGCCCATCTCGTCCGCACCGGCAAGGAGCCCGGCGAGATCGCCGTCCTGTGCCGCACGGCGACCGACTTCGCCGAGATCCAGGGCGCCCTCGTCGCCCGCGACGTCCCCGTCGAGGTGGTCGGCCTGTCGGGCCTGCTGCACCTCCCCGAGGTCGCCGACCTCGTCGCCGTGTGCGAGGTGCTCCAGGACCCCGGCGCCAACGCGTCACTGGTGCGGCTGCTGACCGGACCGCGCTGGCGCATCGGCCCCCGCGACCTCGCCCTCCTCGGCCGCAGGGCCCGCCTCCTCGTCTCCCACGCGCGCGGGGGCGACGAGGACGACCCCGACCGGCGCCTGGCCGAGGCCGTCGAAGGCGTCGACCCCTCCGAGGTGATATCACTCGCGGACGCGCTCGACACCTTCCTGGAGACCTCCGTCGAGGCCGACGGGGACGACGACGGGCTGCCCTTCTCGCCGGACGCGCGCGTGCGCTTCGCCCGGCTCGCCACCGAACTGCGCGACCTGCGCCGCTCCCTGTCCGACCCGCTGATGGACGTCCTGCACCGCGTCCTGGCCGTCACCGGCCTGGAGGTCGAGCTCTCCGCCTCCCCGCACGCCCTCGCGGCCCGCCGCCGCGAGACGCTGTCCAACTTCCTCGACATCGCCGCCTCCTTCGCGGCCAACGACGGCTCCGCGTCCCTGCTCGCCTTCCTCGGCTTCCTGCGCACCGCCGCCCAGTACGAGAAGGGCCTCGACAACGCGCTGCCGGGCGGCGAGAACACCGTGAAGGTGCTCACCGCCCACAAGTCCAAGGGCCTCGAATGGGACGTCGTCGCCGTCCCCGGACTCGTCAACGGCACGTTCCCCAGCAGCCAGGGCCGCGAGAAGTGGACCGCACAGGGCAAGGTCCTGCCGCACGAACTGCGCGGTGACGCCGCCACCCTGCCCGACATCGAGGCGTGGGACTCCCGCAGCATGAAGGCGTTCCACGCCGCCATGAAGGACCACCAGCACACCGAGGAGCTCCGCCTCGGCTACGTCACCTTCACGCGCCCGCGCACGCTGCTGCTCGGCTCCGGCCACTGGTGGGGCCCCTCCCAGAAGAAGCGGCGCGGCCCGTCCGACTTCCTCCAGGCGCTGTACGAGCACTGTGCCGCCGGGTACGGCGAGATCGAGGTCTGGGCCGACGAGCCCGCCGAGGACGCGGAGAACCCGGCCCTCCAGGAGGCGTCGGCCGAGCACGCCTGGCCGCTGCCGCTCGACGAGGCGTCCCTGGCGCGCCGCCGCGCCGCGGCCGACACGGTGCTCGCCCACGTGGAGCGCGCCGCCGATCCGGCGCAGGGCCGGGCGCACACGCAGACGCACCCCGCCGCCCACGCCGAACCCCCCTTCGAGGACCCGGACTGGCCGCCCCCGCCCGACGACGAGGAACCACCCCTCGCGGACGAGGCGTTCGCCGAGGAGCTGCCCGACGACGAGGAACCGCCCCTCGGGGACGAGGCGTTCGCCGAGGAGTTGCCCGACGACTGGGACGCCCTGCCCACCGAGCGGCCCGCCGTCCCGCACCCCGCGGAGGAACCGCCCTCCCACGCGCGCGTGCCGGAGCCGGTGGACGAGCCGCCCTTGCCGGCCGTCCCGCACCCCTCCCCGGAGCCCACGCTCACCGCCGAGGAGGCCCGCACCATCGCCTCCTGGGACCGCGACCTCGACGCCCTCACGGGTGAGCTGCTGCGCGCCCGCGCCGGGGTGCGCGACGTGCCCGTGCCGCACTCGCTCACCGCCTCCCAGGTGCTGCGCCTGGCCGCCGACCCCGACGGGTTCGCCCAGGAGCTGGCCCGCCCGATGCCGCGCCCGCCCCAGCCCGCGGCCCGCCGCGGCACCCGCTTCCACGCCTGGATCGAGTCCCGCTTCGAAGAGCTGCGCCTGCCCATGCTCGACCCCGAGAAGCTGCCCGGCAGCGACGCCGAGGTCGCCGACGAGCAGGACCTGGAGTCGCTCAAGGAAGCCTTCGAACGCACCCCCTACGCGCACCGCGCCCCCTACCGGATCGAGCTGCCCTTCCAGCTGGCCGTCGCGGACCGGGTCGTGCGCGGCCGCATCGACGCCGTCTACAAGGACGGCGAGGGCGACGACGCCACGTACGAGATCGTCGACTGGAAGACCGGCCACCGGCAGAACGGCGACCCCCTCCAGCTCGCCGTCTACCGGCTCGCCTGGGCCGAGCGGCAAGGGGTGCCGCTGGAGTCGGTGAGCGCCGCCTTCGTCTACGTACGCAGCGGGGAGACGGTCCGGCCGCGGCGGCTGCCCGGCCGCGCCGAACTGGAGCGGCTGCTGACCGGGGAGCCGCACGCCCCGGCGGAGCCCGCCGAGGAGCCGCCGACCGAGCACGCCCCGGCGGGGGACTAGGCTCGTGAGCATGAGCAAGCCCGTCGAGAACGCTGACAACGCGGTCAGCACGGTCCGTGCGTACATCGAGAACAACCGAGCGGCGTTCCTCGACGACCTCGCGGCCTGGCTGCGGATCCCCTCCGTCTCCGCCCAGCCCGCCCACGCGCCGGACGTGCGGCGCAGCGCCGAATGGCTCGCCGCCGCCCTGGCCGCGACCGGGTTCCCGACCACCGAGGTGTGGGAGACGCCCGGCGCCCCCGCCGTCTACGCCGAGTGGCCCTCCGGCGACCCGAAGGCGCCCACCGTGCTCGTCTACGGACACCACGACGTACAGCCCGCCGCCCGCGAGGACGGCTGGGACACCGACCCCTTCGAACCCGTCGTCGTCGGGAACCGGCTCCACGCGCGCGGTGCCGCCGACGACAAGGGACAGGTGTTCTTCCACACACTGGGCGTGCGCGCCCACCTCGCCCTGACCGGGCGCACCGCCCCCGCCGTCAACCTCAAGCTGCTCGTCGAGGGTGAGGAGGAGTCGGGCTCGCCGCACTTCCGCGCCCTTGTCGAGCGCCACAAGGAGCGCCTCGCCGCCGACGCCGTGATCGTCTCCGACACCGGCATGTGGTCCGAGGACACCCCCACGGTCTGCACCGGGATGCGCGGCCTCGCCGACTGCGAGATCGAGCTGCGCGGCCCCGACCAGGACATCCACTCCGGCTCCTTCGGCGGCGCCGTCCCGAACCCGGCGACCGCCGCCGCCCGCCTCGTCGCCGCGCTCCACGACGAGCACGCGCGCGTGGCCGTGCCCGGCTTCTACGACGGCGTGGCGGAACTCACCGACCGGGAGCGCGAACTCTTCGCGGAGCTGCCCTTCGACGAGGAGCAGTGGCTGCGCACCGCCAAGTCCCACGCCACCCACGGCGAGGCCGGACACAGCACCCTGGAGCGCATCTGGGCCCGCCCCACCGCGGAGGTCAACGGGATCGGTGGCGGCTACCAGGGCCCCGGCGGCAAGACCATCGTGCCGTCCACCGCCATGCTGAAGCTGTCGTTCCGGCTGGTCGCCGGGCAGGACCCCGACCACGTCGAGAAGGCGGTCACCGCCTGGGTCGCCGAACAGCTGCCCGCCGGGATCAGCCACACGATCACCTTCGGCGCCGCCACCCGGCCCTGCCTGACCCCGCTCGACCACCCGGCCCTGCAGTCCGTCGTCCGGGCGATGGGCCGCGCCTTCGAGCAGAAGATCCGCTACACGCGCGAAGGCGGCTCGGGGCCGGCGGCCGACCTCCAGGACGTCCTCGACGCCCCCGTGCTCTTCCTGGGCATCTCCGTCCCCTCCGACGGCTGGCACGCCCCGAACGAGAAGGTCGAGCTCGACCTCCTCATGAAGGGCGTCGAGACCACCGCCTACCTGTGGGGCGACCTCGCGGAGAACTGGCCGGATGCGCACTGAGCCACGCCCCGCCCCCGCCGCACGACCCGCTGGACCACCCGCCGAACCACCCTTTTCACGACCGGGGGAGTTGGAAGCACCTGTGACCACCTGGACCGAACGCACCGCCGACCTCGTCGGCGACCGCCCGCTGACGCTCGCCGCGCCCAGCGGGATCGACCGCGCCGCGCACCACCGCCTCGACGAGGCATGGCTCGCCGCGGCCTGGAGCCACCCCTCGACCCGCGTCTTCGTGGTCTCCGGCGGTCAGGCGCTCATCGACGAGACGCCGGACGGTGCGACGGAACTGGTCATGACCCCGGCCTTCGAGGCGCCCCTCACCGAGGCCCACCGCTACTTCCTCGGCACCGACGAGGACGGCGTGAGCTACTTCGCGCTCCAGAAGGACAGCCTCCCCGGGCGCATGGACCAGTCCGCGCGCCCCGCGGGGCTGCGCGAGGCGGGCCTCCTGCTGTCGCAGCGCGACGCCGGCCTCCTGGTGCACGCCGTCGCCCTGGAGAACTGGCAGCGCCTGCACCGCTTCTGCTCCCGCTGCGGCGAACGCACCGTCATCGCCGCCGCGGGCCACATCCGCCGCTGCCCGGCCTGCGGGGCGGAGCACTACCCGCGCACCGACCCGGCCGTGATCATGGCGGTCATGGACGAGCAGGACCGCATCCTCCTCGGCCGCCAGGTCCACTGGCCCGAGGGCCGCTTCTCGACGCTCGCCGGGTTCGTGGAGCCCGGGGAGTCCATCGAGCAGTCGGTGCGGCGCGAGGTCTTCGAGGAGGCGGGCATCCTCGTCGGCGACGTCTCCTACGTGGCCAGCCAGCCCTGGCCCTTCCCCTCCAGCCTCATGCTCGGCTTCATGGCCCGCGCCACCTCGACGGAGATCAATGTCGACGGTGACGAGATCCACGAGGCGCGCTGGTTCTCCCGCGACGAACTGCGGGCCGCCTTCGAGACCGAGGAGGTCATGCCTCCCTACGGGATCTCGATTGCGGCCCGCTTGATCGAGCTCTGGTACGGCGAACCCCTGCCGAAGCCCAGCGACGCGCTGTGAGCGGTCGCCGGTCCGTCCGCCGGTAAGGGCCTCAGGCGCCGATCTTCTGCTTGACCTGCGCCAGCGAGGGGTTGGTCAGCGTCGTGCCGTCGGCGAAGAGGACGGTGGGGACCGTCTGGTTCCCGCCGTTCGCCTTCTCGACGAACGCCGCGGACTCCGGGTCCTGCTCGATGTTGATCTCGGTGTACTCAATGCCCTCGCGCGCCATCTGCTTCTTCAGTCGCTGGCAGTAGCCGCACCAGGTGGTGCTGTACATCGTCACAGTGCCCGGCATGTTCCTCGCGCTCCTTAAGGGCTGGGGTGCGTGTTCGCAATCAGACGAACGCGAGCGACGGGCCCGCCATTCCCGCCTGCCCTGCGCATTAGTACGACTAACACGCGCCGCCTGTGGACAACGCGACGCATCCGTCCCCACCGACCTGGCAGCATGGCGGGGTGACAGCAGCAACGCACTCCACCCTGTTCCCACAGGTCCCGCGCACGGCCGACGAGGTGCTCGACGGGCTCGACCCCGAGCAGCGCGCCGTGGCGACGGCCCTGCACGGTCCGGTGTGCGTGCTCGCGGGCGCCGGCACGGGCAAGACGCGGGCGCTCACCCACCGCATCGCCTACGGGGTCCGCGCCGGGATCCTGCAGCCCGCCAGTGTGCTCGCCGTCACCTTCACCAACCGCGCCGCGGGCGAGATGCGCGGCCGGCTCCGCCAGCTCGGCGCGGGCGGCGTCCAGGCCCGTACGTTCCACTCGGCGGCCCTGCGCCAGCTCCAGTTCTTCTGGCCGAAAGCCGTCGGCGGGGAGCTGCCCCGGCTCATCGACCGCAAGATCCAGTTCGTCTCCGACGCGGCGGCGGCCTGCGGGGTCCGCCTCGACCGCGGCGAGCTGCGGGACGTGACCGGGGAGATCGAGTGGTCCAAGGTCACCCAGACCGTCCCCTCGGACTACGCGGCCGCGGCGCACAAGGCCGGGCGGGAGACCGTGCGCCACCCGGCCGAGATCGCCCAGATCTACGCCCACTACGAGACCCTGAAGCGGGACCGCTCCGTCATCGACTTCGAGGACGTCCTGCTCCTGACCGTCGGCATCCTCCAGGACCGGCACGACATCGCCGAGCAGGTCAGGGCCCAGTACCAGCACTTCGTCGTCGACGAGTACCAGGACGTCAGCCCCCTCCAGCAGCGCCTGCTCGACCTGTGGCTCGGCGACCGGGACAACGTCTGCGTCGTCGGCGACGCCAGCCAGACGATCTACTCCTTCACCGGCGCCACCCCGGACCACCTGCTCAACTTCCGCACCCGCCACCCCGGCGCCACCGTCGTCAAGCTCGTCCGCGACTACCGCTCCTCGCCCCAGGTCGTCCACCTCGCCAACGGGATCCTCGGCCGCGCGGCGGGCCGCGCCGCCGAGCACCGCCTGGAGCTGATCTCCCAGCGCGAGAGCGGCCCCGAGCCGGCCTACGTCGAGTACGCCGACGAGCCCGCGGAGGCCGAGGGCGCGGCGCGCCGCATCCGCGAGCTGATCGCCTCGGGGATCTCGGCGGGCGAGATCGCGATCCTGTTCCGCACCAACAGCCAGTCGGGCATCTACGAGCAGGCGCTCGCCGACGCCGGGGTGCCCTACCAGTTGCGCGGCGCGGAGCGGTTCTTCGAGCGGGACGAGGTCCGCAAAGCGCACCGCAGACTGCGGGCCGCCGCGCGCTTCGGCCGGAACGACACCGAACTCGACGACGCCGTGGACCTGCCCTCCCAGGTCAGGGCGGTCCTCACGGGCGAAGGCTGGACGACCGAGCCCCCCGCCGGTTCCGGCGCCGTGCGCGACCGCTGGGAGTCCCTCGCGGCGCTCGCCCGGCTCGCCGAGGAGTACGCGCGCGCCGAGCCCGCCGCGGGCCTCGCCGACTTCGTGGCCGAGCTGGACGAGCGGGCCAACACCCAGCACGCCCCCACGGTCGAGGGCGTCACGCTCGCGTCGCTGCACGCGGCGAAGGGCCTGGAGTGGGACGTCGTGTTCCTGGTCGGCCTCGCCGAGGGCATGATGCCGATCACCTACGCCAAGACCGAGGAGCAGATCGAGGAGGAGCGCCGGCTGCTCTACGTCGGCGTGACCCGCGCCCGTCACCACCTGTCCCTGTCCTGGGCGCTGTCCCGCTCGCCCGGTGGCCGCCCCAACCGCAGGGCCAGCCGCTTCCTCGACGGGCTGCGGCCGGGCTCCACCGGCACGGTCGGCCGCGGCGGCGGCGGAGGGCGCGGCGGCGTCGAGCACGGGACGCGGGCGGGCGCCGCCGAGCCGCTGGGCGCGGTGCGGCGCAGGGGCGCCCGGAAGGTGGCGCGCTGCCGGGTCTGCGGGCGCACGCTCGAAGCGGTCGAGATGAAGCTGATGCGCTGCGAGGACTGCCCCTCGGACATGGACGAGGGGGTGTACGAGCGGCTCGTCGAGTGGCGGGCCCGCACGGCGGCCGCGCTCGGCCAGCCCGCGTTCTGCGTCTTCACCGACAAGACCTTGATCGCGATCGCCGAGGCGGCGCCGGAGGACGAGGCCGAGCTGTCCCGCATCCCGGGTGTCGGCGTACGGAAGTTCCGCGCCCACGGATCCGATGTGCTCGCCATCTGCGCAGGTCAGACCCTGGACGATGAGTCTTCGGAGGCCGACGGGGAGGGCTGAGGGAAACTCGTCGAAAAAATAGTTTGCGCATGCCCCAGCGATCCCCATAGGTTCTTAAGCACGAAAGCAGCGGCCTTCTCGAAGGCGCTGGTTCCGTGCTGTACTTACAAGCCGTCGGGCCGGTTCACCCCGGTCCCCTAGACGCCGAGAGGAGGCGATTCCAGTGATCAGCATCAACACCAGCTCCACCGTCGCGGACTTCACCACCGCCAAACTGACCGATCACTCGGTCGTCGCTTCCTGCCTGCTCGGCTTCTCGAACCTGGGCACCGGTCTGTCTGGCGTCAGCGCCATTCGTCCGGAGTCCGGCCTGTCTCTCGCGGGTCTTCCCGTCCGCGAGGGCAATGAGCGACCGACCAAGGCACCGGAAGCAGTAGCGGCGGCACAGGCTCAGGCCTATGCCTTCGCGGCGGCCGGTGCCGGATTCCGGAAGCAGACGACGCAGCACCACACGATGTGGGCCTTCCGTGGGCTCGAACCCTGGAGTGATCCAGCCTGATCGACGATCAGGCCGGCGCCTTCAGGGCCGCGGAACCCCACCCGGGATCCGCGGCCCTTCTGTTTTCCCGGAAGAACCAGCGATCTTCCGAGGAACCAGCTCGAAGGGGCCTCGGGACAACAGAAGAACCCGGTACCACCGCCACCCGGCACACCCGCCGGAACAACCAGACGAGGAAGACATCACCGTGCAACTCGAAGCGCACGCCCCGTCCGTACCGCCTTCGGACCCTCTTCCCCCGCCCGTCCCCACGGAGGACTCCACCTTGAACCCGCTGACTGCGCTCACCGCGCTCGACGACGCCATCGAGAACCTCGGCGTGCCCGTCCCCTGCCGTGCCTACGACCCCGAGGTCTTCTTCGCGGAGTCGCCGGCGGATGTCGAGTACGCCAAGTCGCTCTGCCGTACCTGCCCGCTGATGGAGGCCTGCCTCGCCGGCGCCAAGGAGCGGCGTGAGCCGTGGGGCGTCTGGGGTGGCGAGCTGTTCGTCCAGGGTGTCGTGGTCGCCCGGAAGCGGCCGCGTGGCCGCCCGCGCAAGAACCCGGTCGCCGCATGAACACCCGAGGAACGATCGACCGCCCCCTGACGCACGACCCCAAGAAGCAGGCCCCGATGAAGCCGTCCACGAGCGAGCCGACCGGCTCCGCGATCCCAGACTTCCCCACGTCCGACGCGAACGACTCGCGTCAGAACAGGACCCGTCAGATGCAACTCATCCCAGAAGCCCTGGCCCGTGCGCATATGCACGAGCAACTGCGGGACTCCCATGCCGAGCGTCAGGCCATGCGCCTGGTGGTCGCCCGCCGGATGCAGCGGCGCGCCGAGCGCGCCTCGCTGCGGGCCCGGCGGGCGCTCGCCCAGGCCGTCATGCAGTAGGACGCCGAGGCGGCAGGGCCGTCACGCGGCGACAACCGTCACGCATCACCGCGGGGGCCGGTCCGGAAGGGCCGGTCCCCGCGGTGCGTTGTACCGGACGATCATCGGTCCATGGGGTTATCGTCGCGGAGTGATGTCTCTTCCTGGCGGGGACTCCGCGCAGCCCAGCGACCAACTGTCGGACGACCGGCGGCCGGACGAGCGGCCGTACGTCGTGTGCGCCCGGTGCGGCGCCATGGCCGAGGTCGCGCCGCTGACCTGGTCGTACTCCGTGGAGGACGGAGTGGGCCGGCACGTCTGCGACTCCTGCGCCCGCGCGCACATCCGGGCCATCGAGGCCCGGCTCGACTCCGACTGGTGGTGAACCGGGGCCCGCGCCGGTGCTCAGGCCTCCGCGGCCGCGTCCTGCTCGGGCTCCTGCTCCGCCTCGGCCACGAACCCGGGCAGCCACGCCTCCAGTTCGTCCCGCAGCCGGACCGTGGCGCCGAGCTGGCACAGCACCCCGATCGTGCTGAGCGTCACCCGGTGGATCAGCAGGTACGCCGGCGGCAGGTTGAGCTGCTTGCCCAACTGGTGCGCCGGTGAACGGGGATCGGCGATCCGCGCCGCCTGGGTGCGCATCCAGGAGCGGGTGAAGGTGAACGCCTCGACCTGCGCGGGCTCGATGATCGGCAGCAAGTAGTCGAGCACCGCGTCCGGTTCGAGCTCGATCGACTCCTTGATGAAGCCCTCCTCGCGCAGCAGGCCGTAGACGGCGAGCGCCTCGCCGTCGAGCGTCATCCGCAGGGAGCGGCCGATCGTGGCGGGCAGCCCGCCCGGCAGCCGGTCCACGGTGCCGAAGTCCAGGACGCCCAGGCGCCAGCCGCCCTCGCCGTCCGGCAGCAGCCGGAAGTTGCCCGGGTGCGGGTCCGCGTGGAGCAGCCCTGTGCGCGCCGGTCCGGAGAAGAGGAACCGGGCGAGCAACTGCCCCGCGCGGTCCCGCTGTTCCTCGCTGCCGTCGTTGATGACCTCGGCGAGCGGTGTCCCGTCGATCCACTCCGTGACCAGGACCTGATCGCTCTGGTGCACGACGTCCGGCACCACGACGTCGGGGTCGTCGGCGAACTCCTCGGCGTGCGCGCGCTGGGCCCGCGCCTCCAGCTCGTAGTCCAGCTCCTCGGTCACCCGGTCCCGCAACTCGGCGATCAGCGGCTTGATGTCCATGCCCGGGATGAGCGGCCCCAACAGGCGGGCGAAGCGGCTGAGTTGGGTGAGGTCCGACAGCAGCGCGTCCCCGGCGCCCGGGTACTGCACCTTCACGGCGACCTCGCGCCCGTCGTGCCACACCGCATGGTGCACCTGGCCTATCGAGGCGGCGGCCGACGGCTTGTCCTCGAACTCCAGGAACAGCTCCTGCCAGTCCGCGCCGAGGCGCTCCTCCAGCACCGCGTGCACCGTGCGCGTCGGCATCGGTGGCGCGGCCTCCTGGAGCTTCGTCAGCGCGGCCCGGTAGGGACCGGCGACCTCCTCCGGCAGAGCGGACTCGAAGACGGACAGCGCCTGCCCGAACTTCATGGCCCCGCCCTTCAGCTCGCCGAGGACCTTGAACAACTGGTCGGCCGTGCGCTGCTGGAGCTCGCGGCCCACGATCTCGGCGGACTTGCCGCCGATGCGCTTGCCGATGCCCCAGGTCGCCCGGCCGGCGAAGCCGATCGGTAGGGCGGCCAGCTTGGCGGTACGGGTAACCGCCTTCCGGGGAAGATCAGACATACACCCCTCCAAGTGCCGGACAGCCGTGCCGCGCATGCCCAGGCGTCATGACGCCGTCAGCCGTTGCTTACACCGCCATTGTGTCGTGCGGCCCTCGCTCCACGGGGGTCTCCTTCCCGTTACCTCCCTCACCCGCACCGCACGGGCAGTGCGGATGTGGCCAGACCGGCCGGGCATGCCAGTCGAGGCCGGGCGCGGCCGCCTCCCAGCGGGCCCCGGTGGAGGACGGGGACTCCCCGTCGAGGAAGGCGAGGGCATGGGCCGCGGCGAGGCCCGCGACCGCGGTGGCGAGCGCCAGGTCACAGGGCTGGATCTGGCGTGCGGCCTGCCCCGAGCCCCACTGGGCGAGCAGCCGGGGCCACGTGGGGTCCCGCTCCGTGCGCCCGAGCAGCAGACAGTTCGCGCACCCGGTGCCGCCGGGGAGCACGAGGGGCCCGACGACCCCGGTTGCTTCGACCACACCCGCGTAGAGATGGGGAATGCCCGCCGCGACCAGGTCCTCGGTGGACGCCGGGTCGGGGGAGTGGACGGCGAGTCCGTCGCGCGGCGCGACGACCACGAGGGAGAGCGCGGACTCCTCCTGTTCCCGGCTCACCAGCCGGTCCCGCGTCCCGCGCCGGTCGGGGCGCGGGGGCCGCACCGGCGCCGAGGCGCGCACCACCTGGCGCGCCGACACGTCCCGGCGCTCGCCCACCGCCTCCGCCGGCTGCCCGCCCGGGCCCACGTCCCACGGTTCGACGCAGCCGCCGTCCCGCACGTCGACATGGCCCACGCCCGCGCCGGCGAGGACGGACGCCACCAGCGCCCCCACGCGGCCGGCGCCCCGCACCTGCACCCTCGTGCGGTGCCGGGCCGCGAGCTTCCGCGCCGCCTCGGCGGGTTCGGCCGTGGTCACCGTCAGCGCCGCATGGTCGGCGCGGAGCCGGTCCATCACCCGTGTCTGCGCCCGCAGCGCCTCGGCGTCCGGGCCGCCGCCCGTGGCGTCGTCGAGCAGTCCGGCCCCGCTCAGCCGCTCCAGGAGCGCGTCCACATGCCCATCGGGCAGGCCCATGCGCCGGGCCTCCTCCCGCAGCAGCGGCACGCCGCGCACTCCGTCGAGCAGGGTCAGGAAGGTGCCGGTGGCCGTGTCGACCGGGCCGAGCACCACGGCGTGCGCCGGGGTGAGCCCGAACTGCACCGTGTTCAGGTCGTGCCAGCCGCGCCGCAGCGCGGGCTTCAGGATCGGATGCATGGCTGTGTCCCCCCGTGTGGAGCCCCCGTGTCGAGCCCCTGTGTCGAGCCCTCTGTCGATCGAGGCCCAGCATGGCCCGCCCGGCCGGAACCGTGCTGAAGGTTGTCCACAGGCAGGGGGTATTAGTCGTACTAGTCGGTGGGCGGGATCGGTGACGTCCCGAACAGGTCCGCGACAGCCCCCTCGGCCGCTGCGCCACAGCCCCACCGAACCGTTCCGGAGACGGGACTTCCGTACCGCGCAACCGGTAACGTCGGGGCGTGCCCGCCGACCCTCCGCACCGTGCCACGAAACCGCAGCGCAGCACGACCAGTCCGCCGCCGGGCGGCCCCGGAGTGAGCGCGGTCGAGGTCCGCAGGAGCGCCCGGCGCCGCAGGACGGTCTCCGCCTACCGGGAGGGCGACCGCACCGTGGTGCTCATCCCGGCCCGGATGTCGGAGGCCGAGGAGCGGCGCTGGGTCACGGTCATGCTCGACAAGCTCGCGGCGCAGGAGAGCAAGCGGGTCCTCGGCGACACCGAACTCGTCGAGCGCGCCCAGCGCCTCTCCGCGCAGTACCTCGACGGCAAGGCCCGCCCGACCTCGGTGCGCTGGGTCACCAACCAGAACACCCGATGGGGCTCCTGCACCCCGGCGGAGGGCAGCATCCGCCTTTCGCACCGTTTGCAGGGAATGCCGGAGTACGTCGTCGACTACGTGCTCGTCCATGAGCTGGCGCACCTTCTCGTGCCCGGCCACGGCCCGCGCTTCTGGCGGCTCCTGGAGGCGTATCCGCGGACGGAGCGTGCGCGTGGATACCTCGAAGGCGTGGTCGCGGCGGACCGCCTTCCGCACCTGCCGACCACGCGCGGTGAGTGACGGTCCCACGGAACCGGTTCTGTACCAGGGCTGTACCGACTTCTTCCGCCCCCGGCGTTTGCAGTTAGCCTGACGCGACGCAATCACCATCGGGATGGGGGACGGTCGTTACGCATGGCCAGGGAATTCCAACGCGGCCACAAGGCCAGGATCAGCGACCTCACCGCGGGCACGGATCTGTACGTCGGCGTGCAGATCACCGGCCCCGGACTGACCTTCGACATCAGTTGCTTCGGGCTGGACGCCGAGGAGCGGTTGTCGGACGACCGGTACTTCGTCTTCTTCAACCAGCCCAAGACGCCCGAGGAGGCGGTGCAGCTCCTCGGCGCGCAGGCCGGTGACACGGAGTCGTTCCGCGTGACGCTCGACAAGATCCCGGCGAGCATCCAGAAGCTGTCGTTCACCGCGACCATCGACGGTCCGGGGCAGATGTCCCAGGTGGCGCCCGGCTACCTCCGCATCGTCGCCGGTGGCGAGGAGGTCGCCCGGTACTCCTTCCACGGGGGCGAGTTCTCCACCGAGCGCGCGGTGATGCTGGGCGACTTCTACCTGAAGGACGTGTGGCGCTTCGCCGCCGTCGGGCAGGGTTTCGACGGCGGTCTGGAGGCGCTGCTCAAGAACTTCGGCGGCGAGGTCGCCGAGGAGGAGCCCGCCGCGCAGCCGCAGGCCGCAGAGGCCCCCGGTTTCGCGCCGCCCGCCTTCGCCGCGCCGACGGCATCCGCGCCGGAACCGGCCCCCGCGCCGCCCGCCTTCGGCGCCCCCTCGGCCCCGGCGCCCGCGCCGCCCCAGAGCCCGCAGCCGCAGCACCACACGCCCCCGCCCGCCCCCGCTCCCGCCGCGCCGCCCGTCCACGCCGCGCCGACCGTCATCGCGCCGCTGGCCACACCGCCGGGCACGGTCCCGCAGCCCCCGGCCCCCGCCGCCCCGTACGGGCAGCCGCCGCAGCAGCCCTCGTACGGGCAGATGCCCGGCCAGGGCGGTGCGAGCCTGCCGCCCGGCTACGGGCAGCCGCCCCAGGCGCCGCCCGGTTACGCACAGCCGCCCGCGGCCCCGTCCCCGTACGGCGCCCCGCAGGGCATTCCGCAGCAGGCCGGGGCCCCGGGCGTCGCCGCCGCGCTCGAGAAGTTCCGCGAGGCGCCCACCGGGCAGCGCTGGACCTTGCAGAACAAGAAGCTGATCCGCGTCGACCTCGGGGCCGGCGGCGACCAGCCCGTGCTCGCCCGGCAGGGCAGCATGGTGCTCTACCAGGGCAAGGTCGAGTTCAGCTACAAGGGCGCGGGTTTCGCGGGCCGCATCGTCGGCAACGCCACCGGCCAGGAGATGCAGCTCATGCGCTGCACCGGGCGCGGCCAGGTCTTCCTCGCCGAGGAGGCCACCTATCTGCACCCCATCGAGCTCCAGGGCGACGCGATCTGCGTCTCCGCCGAGAACGTCCTCGCCTTCGACGAGAGCCTCCAGCACGAGGTGCGCAGGATCGAGGGGCACGGCATCCCCGGCGGCGCCCTGTTCGTGCTGCAGTTCCAGGGCACGGGGACCGTCGTCGTGAAGACGCACGGCACGCCCGTCGTGCTGCCCGTGACCCCGACGACCTTCGCCGACTGCAACGCGGTCGTCGCCTGGTCCGCCGCCGCCCAGGCGATCGTCTCCAGCCAGGTCCGGATGCGCCGCAACGCCTACCCCGGGGACAGCGGGGAGAGCGTGAACCTCCAGTTCCGGGGCGCACCCGGCAACTTCATCGTCGTCCAGCCGTACGAGGTCTGAGGGAGCCCGTCATGAACCAGCCACTCGCGGGCTTCGCCCCGACCCCGGTCGCCGCCCGCATGGAGAACCACGGCAGCAACATGCTGAAGGTCGCCATGCAGAGCGGGAACGACCTCTTCGCGCGCGTGGGCTCGATGGTCGCCTACGAAGGGTTCGTCCAGTACGAGCCGAACCCGCCCGCCGTCCGCCAGATCGCCCGCGACTGGATCACCGGCGAGGGCGCGCCCCTGATGAAGTGCTCCGGCGACGGTCTGCTGTACCTCGCCGACTACGGCGCGGACGTCGTCGTCATCAACCTCGGTGGCGACTCGATCTCCGTCAACGGCACCAACCTGCTCGCCTTCGACGCCCACCTGCAGTGGGGCGTCGAGCGCGTGAAGGGCCTCGCCAAGTTCGCGGGGCAGGGCCTGTGGAACATCAAGGTCAGCGGCCAGGGGTACGTCGCCCTGACCTCGCGCGGCACGCCCATCGTCGTCGACTGCGGCCGAGGCGAGGACGAGACGTACGTCGACCCGGACGCGCTCATCGCCTGGTCGCCGAGTCTGAAGGTGAAGGGCAAGCGCAGCTTCCGGGCCGGCTCGCTCATCGGGCGCGGCAGCGGCGAGGCCTACCAGATGGGCTTCTCCGGGGAGGGCATCGTCGTCGTACAGCCCAGTGAGGACAGCACCGACCGTCTCCGGGCACGGGGCTGAGGGGGAGCGAAACACCATGCAGAGCCCGCTTTTCGCGTACAACGAGCAGCAGACCCAGGAGCGCTACTCGGTGCAGAACCCGCAGATGCTGCGGGTCGCCCTGGACGGCCACGACGACATCCTCGCCCGCAAGGGCTCGATGGTCGCCTACCAGGGGCTGATGGAGTTCGACGGCGAGGTCCAGACGTCCGGGGAGCGCCTCTCGCGCGCGTACACCGGCGAGGGACTCGACCTGATGCGCTGCCACGGGCAGGGCACCGTCTACCTGGCGAACCTCGCGCAGTACATCCACGTGGTCGACGTGGAGCGGGACGGGCTGACCGTCGACAGCTCCTACGTCCTCGCGATGGACTCGACGCTGCACCACGAAGTGATCGCCGTGGACAGCCAGTTCGGCATCTCCGGCTCCGGCAAGTACCAGCTCAACATCACCGGGCACGGCAAGGTCGCCCTGATGACCTCGGGCCAGCCGCTGATGATGCAGGTCACGCCCGACAAGTACGTCAACGCCGACGCGGACGCCGTCGTCGCCTGGTCGACCGGGCTACGGGTGCAGATGCAGGCGCAGACGCACTCCTCGGGCGTCTGGCGCCGCCGCGGCAACACCGGTGAGGGCTGGGAGCTCAGCTTCATGGGCCACGGCTACGCGCTCGTCCAGCCCAGCGAGCTGCTGCCGCCGCAGAACGCGGTCGTCGGACAGGGGATCGCGGCCCAGTACGGCATGGGGCAGCAGGGCGCCCGCGGCCAGAACCAGGGCAACGTCTGGAGCTAGGCACCCCGCAAGGCGATGTGTAAGGGGCGAACACCATGGTGTTCGCCCCTTACACGTGGCCCGGGAACTACAGGCGCGCCCGCGCCGCCTCCACCAGCCGCACCACCGACGCGTCGGCCACCCCCGCGACCTCGTCGTACGGGAACCAGCGCAGGTCCAGGGACTCGTCGCTGATGGCCTCCGTGGCGTCGGCCGGGGCGAGCGCCGCGTACTGCGTGTCCAGGTGCTGCGTGCAGGGCCCCGGGATGGGGTGCCGGTCGAGGCGGACCGGGCCGCCCGACAGGAGCGTCAGACCTGGGATGCCGGACTCCTCGGTCGCCTCGCGCAGGGCGGCGGCGGCCAGCGTCGGGTCGCCCGGCTCACAGTGCCCGCCCATCTGGAGCCACATCTGGAGCTTCTTGTGCAGCGTGAGCAGGACCCGCCCCCGCTCGGGGTCGATCACCAGGGCGCTCGCCGTCAGGTGGCCCGCTGTGCAGGACTTCCACAGCGCGGCGTCACCGTGGGCGGCGAGGTGGTCCAGGTAGCCCTGGCGCAGCTCGGGCTGGTCCTCGTAGCCCTTGAGCACGAGGACCGCGTCGTCGTACAGGCTCACTTGTCGGTGTCGTCCTTGCCGTCCGTGCTGCCCTTGTCGCCCTTGTCACCCTTGCCGCCGTCGCCGCCCTCGTCACCCGAACGGTCGGCACCGGCCGCCTCGCCGAGCATCTTGTCCAGCTCGGAGAAGTCCATCTGCTCGCGGTGGACGAAGCCGTCCGGGTCGTCCAGGTCCGAGGCCGTCGGCAGCATGTCCGGGTGCTCCCACAGGCCGTCCCGGCCGTCCACCCCGCGCGCGTCCGTGAGCGAGGCCCACAGGCGCGAGGCGTCCCGCAGGCGGCGCGGGCGCAGCTCCAGTCCGATCAGCGTCGCGAACGTCTGCTCGGCCGGGCCGCCGGAGGCGCGGCGGCGGCGCAGCGTCTCGCGCAGCGCGTCGGCGGACGACAGACGCGGCTTGGCGGCCGCGTGGACCACGGCGTCGACCCAGCCCTCCACGAGCGCGAGAGCCGTCTCCAGGCGCGCCAGGGCGGCCTTCTGCTCCGGGGTGTCCTCCGGCTGGAACATGCCCTGCTGGAGTGCGTCCTGGAGCTGCTCGGGGTTCTGCGGGTCGAACTGGCCGACGACGTCCTCCAGCTTCGAGGTGTCGACCTTGATCCCGCGCGCGTACCCGTCGACGGCGCCGAACAGGTGCGAGCGCAACCACGGCACGTGCGTGAAGAGGCGCTGGTGGGCGGCCTCGCGCAGCGCCAGGTAGAGGCGGACCTCCTCCTTGGGGATGCCGAGGTCCTTGCCGAACGCCTCGATGTTCAGCGGGAGCAGCGCGGCCTTGCCGGCCGGGGCCAGCGGCAGGCCGATGTCGGTGGAGCCCACGACCTCGCCCGCGAGCACGCCGAGGGCCTGCCCGATCTGCGAGCCGAACATGGCGCCGCCCATGGAGCGCATCATGCCGATGAGCGGGCCCGCCATGGCCTGCATCTCCTCGGGCAGGACGTCGCCCATGGCCAGGCCGACGCGCTCGGCGACCGGGTCGACCAGCTCCCGCCACACCGGCAGGGTCGCCTCGACCCACTCGGCGCGGCTCCAGGCCACCGCCGTACCGGCGCCCGACGGCAGCGACGTGGCGTCGTCCAGCCACAGGTCGGCCAGGCGGACGGCCTCCTGGACGGCGGTGCGGTCGGCGGCGCCGACGCTCGCGTCCTTCACGCCGTCCTGCGTGCCCTGGGAGACGGTCTGGCGGGCGATGTCCTTGGCCATGTCCCAGTTCACCGGGCCGCCCTCGTACGAGAGCATCTGGCCGAGCTGCTGGAACGCCGCCCCCAGGTCGTTCGGGTTCATCGACCCGAACATCGCCGCGAACGGGTTGTCCCCGCCCGCGCCGCCCGGCCCGCCGGCGCCCGGCAGACCCGGGAACCCGAATCCGAGCGGGTTGGCAGGTCCCTGACCGCCACCGCCCTGCTGGCCCTTCTTCTTGCCCTCGTCGCCGTCCTCCGGCTCCTCCGGCGGAAGGCCGAAACCAAATGGGGTGTCACTCACGGGATTCCTCGGCTGGTAAGGCCACCGGTTCTCTCCCGGCGGCGACTGCCCGACTACACACACCCAGCGTAGACACCGTGACGGGATCGGGCCTCGGTGCTCCGCCGACTCATGTCCTGCGGCAGGATGGATGCCTCCTGGTACGTACGCGTCATACACGTACGTACTGAAGACAACCGCTGGAGACGCCGGGTGAGTTCCCCAGATCCGCAGGTTCGCGCAGCGCGAAACCCCTCAACCAGTCCCGCCGTGCGCGGCCCCGTCGTCGCGGTCACCGGTGCCGCCTCCGGCGTCGGCGCCCGGCTCACCGAGCGGCTCGCCGCCTCCGACGCGGTCAAGCAGGTCCTCGCCATCGACGAGCGGCGCGGCGAGTGCGCCTCCGCGACCTGGCACGTCCTCGACGTACGGGATCCGGCCATCGCCGAGAAGCTGCGCGGCGCGGACGTCGTCGTCCACCTGGCGCTCGACCTCGATCTGGAGTCGGACCCGGCGGCCCGCACCGCGTACAACGTGCGCGGCACGCAGACCGTGCTGACGGCGGCCGCCGCGGCCGGGGTGCACCGCGTCGTCCTGTGCACCTCCGCGATGGTCTACGGCGCGCTCGAGGACAACGAGCTGCCCCTGTCCGAGGACGCCGAGCTGCGCGCCACGGCGGAGGCGACCGGCGTCGGCGACCTCCTGGAGATCGAGCGGCTCGCCCGCCGCGCCCCGCGCGCGCACCCCGGGCTCAACGTCACCGTGGTACGCCCCGCCGTGCTCGTGGGCGGCGGCACCGACACGGCCCTGACCCGTTACTTCGAGTCACCGCGCCTCCTGGTGGTGGCCGGGTCGCGGCCCGCCTGGCAGTTCTGCCACGTGGAGGACCTGTGCAGCGCCCTGGAGTACGCGGTCCTGGAGAAGGTCGACGGGGAGCTCGCCGTCGGCTGCGACGGCTGGCTGGAGCAGGAGGAGGTCGAGGAGCTCAGCGGCATCCGGCGCATGGAGCTGCCCTCGGCCGTCGCCCTCGGCGCCGCCGCCCGGCTGCACCGCATCGGCCTGACGCCCTCCCCGGCCGGTGACCTCGCCTACACGATGTACCCCTGGGTCGTCAGCGGCAGCAGGCTGCACGACGCCGGGTGGCGGCCCCGCTGGACCAACGAAGAGGTCCTCGCCGAGCTCCTGGAGGAGGTCGCCGGGCGGCGCACGGTCGCGGGCCGGCGCCTCGGCCGCAAGGACGCGACGGCGGCCGGTGCCGCGGGCGCGACGGTGGCGCTCCTCGGCACGGCGGCGGTCGTCCGGCGGGTGCGCAAGGCGCGGCGGCGCATCTGAGCCCCGCACCGGCGCGCAAGGAGTCGTAGAAGGCTCCAAGCCGCCACGCGCGCGTGCCGGGCGAAAGCGCTATTCACGGTTGTCGGCGGCGTACGGCACGATGAACGCATGGCACCCACCCAGCACGACCACCCAGGTGAGCAGGCGGCACAGGACCCGATCACGCTGCTCGCCATCCGTGAGACGCCCCTCTCCCTCGACGAGGTCTTCCGGGCCGTGGGGGACGACGCGGCGGGCGGCACCGCGCTCTTCGTGGGGACGGTGCGCAACCACGACGGCGGGGCCGACGTGGACCGGCTCGGCTACTCCTGCCACCCGACGGCCGAGGCCGAGCTGCGGCGCGTCGCGGAGAAGGTCGTCGCCGAGTACCCCGTGCGCGCCCTCGCGGCCGTCCACCGCATCGGCGACCTGGCCGTGGGCGACCTGGCCGTCGTGGTCGCCGTCTCGTGCCCGCACCGCGGCGAGGCCTTCGAGGCGTGCCGCAGGCTCATCGACGACCTGAAGCACGAAGTCCCCATCTGGAAGCACCAGACGTTCTCCGACGGGACGGAGGAGTGGGTCGGGGCCTGCTGAGCGCGTTGTGCTTCCCGTGTGGTTCCGGTTGCGAAACGGCACCCCCGCTGTGACGGTGGACACGGAGGGCGGTTAGTCTGCTGATCAGTCAATTGCGGTCGCACACGGGATCGGGAGGTCGGCATGGGGGCGCTCCTGTGGCTGCTCATTCCGCTCATCGCCGCGGTAGGCGCCGGTCTGTGGGGCTCCTGGGCGGGCCGGCACCGTACGCAGACCGGTGACCACAGCGAGCTGCACGGCTATGCGCGCTTCCGTGAGGCGATGGAGAGGCGCGACGCCCTGGAGGGCACCGCCGCCATGGAGCGGTCGGACTCCGGGGCCTGACGAGGCGTCGGCCCCCGTGCGGTCCGGCCCCACAGGTGCGCCGACAGGCACGTCCCGTACTGTCGTTCCATGCCACGCCGCACCGCGACGATGCTCGCCTCGACCCTGCTGTTGATCGCGCTGCTCTGCGCGGGAGTGCTCATCAAAGTGCCCTACGCGGAGATGTCGCCGGGTCCGACGGTGAACACCCTCGGGGACCACGAGGGCGAGCCGGTCATCCAGATCTCCGGGCGCAAGACGTACGAGGCCAGCGGCCATCTGAACATGACGACGGTCCGTGTCACCAGCGCCGACTTCAACATGAACCTCGTCTCCGCCGTCTACGGCTGGCTGGCGCACGACAACATCGTCGTCCCGCACGACACGCTCTACCCGGACGGCCAGACCGAGGAGCAGTCCTCGCAGGAGAACGCGGAGGAGTTCAGCCAGTCCCAGGAGAGCGCCAAGGTCGCCGCCCTGAACGAGCTGAAGATCCCCGTGAAGTCCTGGGTGATCGTCTCGACGGTCGTCAAGGACAGTCCCGCGCAGGGCAGGCTGCACGCCGGTGACGTCGTCAAGGCGGTCGACGGCACCAGGGTCACCAAGCCCGCCGACGTCGCGAAGCTGGTCACCAAGCACAAGGCGGGCGAGAACGTCGTCTTCACCGTCGTGCCCGCCAAGGAGGCCGCCGCCGCCGAGAAGGAGGGCAAGGAGGCGACCCGCACGGAGAACGTCACCATCAAGACGGCCAAGGCCGAGGACGACCGCGCCATCGTCGGCATCCAGGCCGGGACCGACCACACGTTCCCGTTCCGGATCGACATCAAGCTGGCCGACGTGGGCGGGCCCAGCGCGGGCCTGATGTTCTCCCTCGGCATCGTCGACAAGCTCACGCCGACCGATCTGACCGGCGGCAAGTTCGTGGCGGGGACCGGCACCATCGACGACGACGGCAAGGTCGGCCCCATCGGGGGCATCGGCATGAAGACCGTCGGCGCCCGGCAGAAGGGCGCGCAGTACTTCCTGACGCCGAAGGACAACTGCGCGACCGCCGCGAAGGACGTCCCGGACGGCCTCACGCTCGTCAAGGTGAACACCCTCGACGACGCCATGGACGCCCTCAAGGACATCCGCAGCGGGAACACCGCGGCCCTGCCGAAGTGCACGGCCAAGAGTTGACCGAGAGCCGGCCGGGAGACGGCGGGAGTCGCGCGAAGGGGCGCGCCGGGGTCTCCGGCACGCCCCCGGGCCTCATTCGGCGAACGTCGCCGACAGCGCCTCCGCGAGCCCCGGCACCAGCTGGGAGCCGGTGAGGACCTCGGTCGCGGAGTCCTTCTCGCGCAGCCGCAGCGCCGATTCACGGGAGCCGTCGCGCAGCACGCCGACCGTCATGCGGACCTCCTGGCGGTCCGGGTGCGCGGCGACCCAGGCCGTCAGCTTCTTCTCGCTCAGGCCCTCCGGGACGCTCGCCTCCGCCGACGGCGGCAGCATGAGGCGCTCCACCGTCAGGGCGCAGCCCACGACGGCGTCCGGCCAGGCGATGGTGCCCAGGAACTCGTCCAGCGCCTTGCCCGCGGGGATCTCGTCCTGCTCGATGGGGGTGTAGCCGGTGCTCTCCTGTTCGCCGTCCAGGCCGAGCTGGGAGGCGAGAGCGGGTTCCTGGGCGCGCAGGGCGGCGGTGTCGACAAGGGCGAAGAGGCGAGCGGGCTGGTCCCAGCCGAGGCCGGAGGCGTACTCGTCGATCTCGAGTACGGCCCGGGTGAGGGGGCTCGCTGCCATGGGAGTGTTGGACATGGTCACAATCCTGCCTCGTTCCTCCCCCGAACCGGGAACTGAGTAAAGCGTGAGTAAGTTGCATAGGTGATGGGTTCTCGATCTCGGGGACCCGGCCGATCGATTACTCAACTTCGAGGTGCGCACCTTGGCTTTCCAGATGCCGGACCGCGGCGGAGGCCCGACGGGGCCGCGGATCAGAGTGGGCCGCCCGTCACGGCGGGCCCGGACGCTGCTGCTGACGCTGGGCGTCCTGGCCGTGCTGGGCATGGCCTTCGTCATGTTCGCCGGTTTCTGGACGGACTGGCTCTGGTACCGATCGGTCAACTACTCGTCCGTCTTCACGACGACGCTGTGGACGAAGATCGGACTCTTCTTCGTCTTCGGTCTGCTCATGGCGCTCGCCGTCGGCGTGAACATCTGGCTGGCGCACCGGTTGCGCCCGCCGCTGAGCGCCATGTCGATGGAGCAGCAGAACCTCGACCGCTACCGGATGGGCATCGCGCCCTTCAAGAAGTGGCTGCTGCTCGGCATCACGGCCCTGGTGGGCCTGATCGCGGGCGCGTCGGCCGCGGGCCAGTGGCGCACATGGCTGATGTTCGTGAACGGGGTGCCGTTCCACCAGAAGGACCCCCAGTTCCACCTGGACGTCTCCTTCTACGCCTTCGACCTGCCCTGGTACCGCTTCCTGCTCGGCTTCGGCTTCGCGGCCACCGTCATCGGCCTGGTCGCCGCCGCGCTGACGCACTACCTGTACGGCGGGCTCCGCGTCACCAGCCCGGGCGCGCGCGCCACCGCGGCCGCGACGGGGCACCTCTCCGTCCTGCTCGGCATCTTCGTCGCCCTCAAGGCCGTCGCGTACTGGCTGGACCGGTACGGGCTCACCGTGAAGTCGAGTGACTTCAAGGCGACGGACAACTGGACGGGCCTGCGCTACGTCGACGCGAACGCGTACCTGCCGGCGAAGACGATCCTGTTCTGCATCGCCGTCATCTGCGCGGTGCTCTTCTTCGCGACCTTGTGGCGCCGCACCTGGCAGCTCCCGGTCATCGGCTTCGGCCTGATGGTGCTCTCGGCGATCCTGATCGGCGGCCTGTACCCGGCCATCGTCCAGAAGTTCCAGGTCCAGCCGAACGAGCAGTCCAAGGAAGCCCCGTACATCGAGAAGAACATCGAGGCGACCCGCAAGGCGTACGGGATCGACAAGGCGGACCCGGTCGACTACAGCGGCAAGAGCGGGGACGACACCAAGAAGCAGCGCACGGACTCCGACTCCGCGGCCAGCTACCGCCTGAACGACCCGAACATCGTGTCGCCCACCTTCCAGCAGCTCGAGCAGCAGCGGAAGTACTACCAGTTCCCGACCACCCTGGACGTGGACCGGTACGACGGCGTGGACACGGTCGTCGGCCTGCGCGAGCTGAACCTCGGCAAGCTCGACAAGCGCAACTGGATCAACGACCACTTCGTGTACACGCACGGCTACGGCGCCGTGACCGCGAAGGGCACGTCGACGGCCCAGGGTGCCCCCCAGTTCACCGAGTCGGGTCTGCCGACCGGCGGTGACCTGGGCGACTACAACCAGCGCATCTACTACGGCGAGAAGACGACGCAGTACTCGATCGTCGGCGGGCCGCAGAAGGAGCTGGACTACGAGCAGGACGACGGCACGCAGAAGACCACGAGCTACAAGGGCAAGAGCGGCGTCAACCTCTCGAACCCGGTCAACCGCGCCGCGTACGCGGTGGCCTTCAGCGAACCGCAGATCCTGTACTCGGGCGCCATCGGAGACGGTTCGCGCATCCTGTACAACCGCACGCCCAAGGAGCGCGTCGAGGCCGTCGCGCCGTGGCTGACCATCGACGGCGACGCCTATCCGACCGTCGTCGACGGGAAGATCAAGTGGGTGGTCGACGCCTACACGACGTCGAACGGCTACCCCTACGCGTCCCGGACGACGCTGGGCGACACGACCGCCGACTCCCTCAACGAGGGGGACAACCAGCGCGCGGTGGTGGCCCAGCAGAACCAGGTCAACTACATCCGCAACTCGGTGAAGGCGACCGTCGACGCGTACACGGGCGAGGTCAAGCTCTACACCTGGGACAGCGACGACCCGGTCCTGAAGACGTGGAAGAAGGCGTTCCCGGGCACGGTCGAGCCGAAGAGCGCCATCCCGGCGGATCTCAAGGAGCACCTGCGCTACCCGCAGGACATGTTCAAGGTCCAGCGCGAGCTGCTCAGCCTGTACCACGTGACGAACCCGGCGCAGTTCTACAACGCGTCGGACGCCTGGCAGGTCCCGAACGACCCGACCAAGAAGGACAACAGCGCGGTCCCGCCGTACTACCTGTCCATGAAGATGCCGGGCCAGACCAGCCAGCAGTTCTCGCTGACGACGACGTTCACGCCGAGCGGGCGGCCGAACCTGCGGGCGTTCATGGCGGTCGACGCCGACGCCACGAGCAAGGACTACGGGACCATAAGGCTCCTGAGAGTCACCGAGGACAAGGTCTACGGACCCGAGCAGGTGCAGAACAAGCTCAACTCCTCGAACCCCGTGGCGAACTGGGTGCGCGACATGAAGGGCGCCGACTCGACGGTCCTGTACGGCAATCTGCTGACGGTGCCGCTCGACAAGGGCTTCCTCTATGTGGAGCCGATCTACGCCCAGGGCCGTAATGCCGAGTACCCGCTGATGCGCAAGGTCGCCGTCTCCTACGGGGACCGGATGGGCTTCGCCGACTCCCTGTCGGAGGCGCTCAACCAGGCGTTCGAAGTCGACGGGGCGCAGCCCGCGGAGCCGGAGAAGCCCGGTGGGGACACGACGAAGCCACCGGCGAACTCCACCGTCAAGGAAGCCCTCGACGACGCCGAGAAGGCCTTCGAGGACGGCCAGAAGGCGCTCAAGGAGAACGACTGGGCCGCGTACGGCGAGGCCCAGGACAAGCTCCAGGAGGCCCTGCAGCGTGCCGACAAGGCGCAGACCCAGGCCGACAAGGAAGCCAAGGCCAGCGGCGACAAGGACGCGGGGAAGAACGGGGACAGCGGCTGATTCCATGACCATCCCCGCGCCGTGGTACGGTTTGGACACAACGGCGCGGGGTGGAGCAGCTCGGTAGCTCGCTGGGCTCATAACCCAGAGGTCGCAGGTTCAAATCCTGTCCCCGCTACTGATGATCGAAGGCTCGGAAGCATCAGCTTCCGGGCCTTCGGTGCGTCGGGGCCCCGGGCGTCACGCGCCACCGGCATGTGCGAAGTCTGTATCAAGACAGTACGAACACTGCTCCACCCGGGGGCAGTTCGGGGATTTGTGTTTCACTTGTCGCCCTGTGGGCATGTCGACAAAACGCTGAAGTGACCTCAATGGCTGCGGTATACCAGGTGTACCCAGGTTGCAGGTGGTGCGACGATGGACGTTATGGGGGACAAGGCAACTCTGTTGGATACAGGGCGGTTTGTGCAGCCTTCCGACCGGGACGAACCGGGCGAGGCGGCAGAAGAAGCACGCCAGCGGCTGGCCGCCGAGGCCGGCGACGTCGAGGCGATGAGCGTCCTCGGCGCCATGCTGCTGCGCCGCGGTGATCTCGACGGAGCCGAGCCCCTGCTGCGCGCCGCCACCGCCGAGGGCGACCGCGCCGCCGCCAACAACCTGGGCGTCCTGCTCCACCAGCGCGGCTACGCCGACGAGGCCGCGGGATGGTGGCGGGTCGCCGCCGTCGCCGGTTCGGCCGCCGCCGCGCACGCGCTCGGCCGCCACTTCCGCGAGCGCGGCGACGAGCCCGCCGCCGAGTACTGGCTGCGCCAGTCCGCCGAGCAGGGCCACACCCTCGGCGCCTACGCCCTCGCCGACCTCCTGGAGCACCGCAGCGACGTCGGCGCCGAGCGCTGGATGCGGGTCGCCGCCCAGCGCGGGCACCGCGAGGCCGCGTACCGGCTCGCCCGCGCCCTGGACCGCCAGGCCGCCCGGCTCGGCCCCGAGGACGTCCTGGTCACCGACGAGAACAAGCAGCCCGCCGCCGAGGCCGAGCAGTGGTACCGGCAGGCTGCCGCCAAGGGGCACCGCCGCGCCGCCCTCCACCTCGGCTCGATCCTGGAGAAGCGCGGCGAGCTGAAGGAGGCCGGCCGCTGGTACCTGACGTCCGCCAAGGACGGCGAGCCGCGCGCCGCGTGCGCCCTCGCCTTCCTGCTGCGCGACGCCGGGGACGAGGAGAGCGCCGCCGTGTGGTGGCTGCGCGCCGCCCAGGACGGCGACGGCAACGCGGCGAACGCGCTCGGCGCCCTGCACGCCCAGCGCGGCGAGACCCAGACCGCCGAGCGCTGGTACCGGGCCGCCATGGACGCGGGCGACAACAACGGCGCCTACAACCTCGGCCTGCTCTGCGCCGAGCAGAAGCGCACCGCCCAGGCCGAGAGCTGGTACCGGCGGGCCGCCTACGCGGGCCACCGCGAGGCGGCCAACGCGCTGGCCGTGCTGCTCCTGCAGAACGGGGACGCGGTCGGCGCCGAGCCCTGGTTCTCCAAGGCCGCCGAGGCGGGCAGCGTCGACGCCGCCTTCAACCTCGGCATCCTGTACGCGAGCCGCGACGAGCCGGACGCCGCCCAGCAGGCCCTGCGGTGGTACGAGCGCGCCGCCGCGGGCGGCCACACCGAGGCCGCGCTCCAGGCCGGCATCGCGCGCCTGCGCGAGGGCGACGAGCAGAGCGCCGAGCGGCACCTGCGGTGCGCGGCGGGCGGCGGCAGCCCCGAGGCGGCGTACCGCCTCGCCCAGCTGCTCGACGTGCGCCGCCCGCCCGCGCCCCGGCACGAGCTGGGCGAGCCGGTCACCGAGAAGAGCGAGTGCGAGGAGTGGTACGAGCGGGCCGCCGAGCACGGGCACCGGCGCGCCCAGGTCCGGGTCGGCATGCTCGCCGCCGTGCGCGGTGACGTGGTCGAGGCCGCCCGCTGGTACCGCAAGGCCGCGGAGGCGGGCTCGCGCAACGGCGCGTTCAACCTCGGCCTGCTCCTCGCCCGCGAGGGCAGCGAGCCCGAGGCCGCCCTGTGGTGGACCCGGGCCGCCGACGCCGGGCACGGCCGGGCCGCGCTCCGGCTCGCCCTGCTGCGCGCCCGCCGCGGCGACCTCGTGGAGGGGCAGAAGTGGGCGTCCCGGGCGGTGGAGCTGGGCCCGGCGGAGGTCGCCGAGCGGGCCGGGCGGCTGCGGGACGCACTGCGCCAGGAGCTGTCGGCGTAGGGCGGGCCCGGGTTCGTACAAGGGAGCGCGGAACGGATTTGCGCTGGTCGGAACCGTCCCGTAGAGTTGTGTTCACCGACGCGGGGTGGAGCAGCTCGGTAGCTCGCTGGGCTCATAACCCAGAGGTCGCAGGTTCAAATCCTGTCCCCGCTACTCAAGGTCTCAGGGCCGGAATCCCAGGATTCCGGCCCTGAGTCGTTTTCCGGCGCGCACGGGTGGCGGCACGCAAGAAGGCCCGCATCAGAAGATGCGGGCCTTCTTGCGTTCCGTAGTCCCTAGGACGCGCAGTTCGGGCAGACGCCCCGGTACGTGACCTCGACGTCCGAGATCGTGAAGCCGAAGCGCTCCGAGTCGGGGAGAGCCGCCAGAGGGTTGCCCGTCGGGTGCACGTCGCGGATCTGGCCGCACTGGGCGCAGACGAGGTGCTGGTGCGGGCGGTGCGCGTTCGGGTCGTACCGCTTCGCCCGCTTGTCGGTGGCCACCTCGATGACCTCACCGAGGGACACCATCTCGCCCAGCGTGTTGTAGACCGTGGCCCGGGAGATCTCGGGGAGCTTCGCGACCGCGCGGGCGTGCACCTCGTCCGCGGTCAGATGGACGTGCTCTCCTTCGAGGACCTCGGCCACGACACGTCGCTGCGCGGTCATGCGCCAGCCGCGCTCGCGCAGTCGTTCCAGGAGGTCACTCATGACAACCAGCCTAACAGCAAGGGGACAAGATCCCGATCGGATGTGACTTTGGAACTTTCCTTGACTTAGACCCTGTCCATACTAGGATCTTCAGCGGCTGAGGCCAAGCGACAGGACACTCCCCGGAAGGGTTCGCATGACCGAGAACCATGAAGCAATCGTCACGGACGCGAAGACGGAGGAGACGGGTGGCTGCCCGGTCGCACACGGCCGCGCCAAGCACCCGACCCAGGGCGGCGGCAACACCCAGTGGTGGCCGGAGCGCCTCAATCTGAAGATCCTCGCCAAGAACCCCGAGGTGGCGAACCCCCTCGGCGCGGACTTCGACTACGCGGCGGCGTTCAACGCCCTGGACCTCCAGGCGGTCAAGCGCGACATCGCCGAGGTCCTCACGACGTCGCAGGACTGGTGGCCCGCCGACTTCGGCAACTACGGCCCGCTCATGATCCGCATGGCCTGGCACAGCGCCGGCACGTACCGGATCAGCGACGGCCGCGGTGGCGCGGGCGCCGGTCAGCAGCGGTTCGCGCCGCTCAACAGCTGGCCCGACAACGGCAACCTGGACAAGGCCCGCCGTCTGCTGTGGCCCGTCAAGCAGAAGTACGGCCAGTCGATCTCCTGGGCCGACCTGCTGATCCTCACCGGCAACGTGGCCCTGGAGACGATGGGCCTGAAGACCTTCGGCTTCGCCGGCGGCCGCGCCGACGTGTGGGAGTCCGAGGAGGACGTCTACTGGGGCCCCGAGACCACCTGGCTCGGCGACGAGCGCTACACCGGCGACCGCGAGCTGGAGAACCCGCTCGGCGCGGTCCAGATGGGCCTCATCTACGTGAACCCCGAGGGCCCCAACGGCAACCCGGACCCGATCGCCGCCGCCCGCGACATCCGTGAGACGTTCCGCCGCATGGCGATGAACGACGAGGAGACCGTCGCCCTCATCGCCGGTGGCCACACCTTCGGCAAGACGCACGGCGCCGGTCCCGCGGACGCCGTCGGCCCCGACCCCGAGGCCGCCCCGATCGAGGCCCAGGGCCTCGGCTGGGCCAACAGCCACGGCACCGGCAAGGGCGGCGACGCCATCACCAGCGGTCTGGAGGTGACCTGGACCAGCACCCCGACCACGTGGGACAACGAGTTCTTCGACAACCTCTTCGGCTTCGAGTGGGAGCTGACCCAGAGCCCCGCGGGCGCCAACCAGTGGGTCGCGAAGGACGCCGAGGCGACCGTCCCGCACGCGCACGACGCCTCGAAGAAGCAGCGTCCCACCATGCTGACGACCGACCTCGCGCTGCGCTTCGACCCGATCTACGAGCCGATCTCGCGCCGCTTCCACGAGAACCCCCAGGAGTTCGCGGACGCCTTCGCCCGCGCCTGGTTCAAGCTGACCCACCGCGACATGGGCCCGGTCGTCCGCTACCTCGGCCCCGAGGTGCCCTCCGAGGAGCTGCTCTGGCAGGACCCGCTGCCCGCGCGCACCGGTGAGGTCATCGACGCCGCCGACGTCGCCGCCCTCAAGGAGCAGGTCCTCGCCACGGACCTGACGGTCGCGCAGCTCGTCTCCGCCGCCTGGGCCGCCGCCTCCTCCTTCCGCGGCAGCGACAAGCGCGGCGGCGCCAACGGCGCCCGCATCCGCCTGGAGCCGCAGCGCGGCTGGGAGGTCAACAACCCGGACGACCTGGCGCAGGTCCTGCGTACGCTCGAAGGCGTCCAGGAGTCCTTCAACGCCAAGGGCGGCCGTCAGGTCTCCCTCGCCGACCTGATCGTGCTCGCGGGCTCCGCGGCCGTCGAGAAGGCGGCCAAGGACGGCGGCTTCGACATCGAGGTGCCGTTCTCGCCGGGCCGCGTGGACGCCTCGCAGGAGCAGACGGACGTCGAGTCGTTCGCCGCGCTCGAGCCCGCCGCCGACGGCTTCCGCAACTACGTCGGCAAGGGCAACCGGCTGCCCGCCGAGTACCTGCTGCTCGACAAGGCGAACCTGCTGACGCTGAGCGCCCCCGAGATGACCGTCCTCGTCGGCGGTCTGCGGGTCCTCGGCGCCAACACCGGCGGCTCGAAGCACGGCGTGCTCACCGAGCGGCCGGGCGCCCTGACCAACGACTTCTTCGTCAACCTGCTCGACATGAGCACGACGTGGAAGTCCACGTCCCCGGCGCAGGACGAGTTCGAGGGCCGCGACGCCACCGGTGCCGTCAAGTGGACCGGCACCCGTGCCGACCTGGTCTTCGGCTCCAACTCCGAGCTGCGCGCGGTGGCCGAGGTCTACGCGAGCGACGACGCCAGGGAGAAGTTCGTCAAGGACTTCGTCAAGGCGTGGAGCAAGGTCATGGACCTCGACCGGTTCGACCTGGTCTGACCCGACCTCGTAAGAGCAACACCACGTAAGAGAGACAAGGGCCGGTTCCCCGAGGGGAGCCGGCCCTTGGCCTGCTAGACGGCCAGCGTCGGTGCCTTGTGCCTCTCCTGGGTCCAGCAGCGGGTGAGGTCACGGACCGAGACGATGCCGGCGGGCTCGCCGCGGTCGAGGACGATGAGGTGGCGGAAGCCGCCGTGGGTCATCGCGTCCGCCGCCTGCTCCAGGGTCCACGCCGGGGTGGCGAAGACGACGTCGGTGGTGGTGTGGGTGCCGGCCGTCTCGCGGTCCGGCTCCTGGTCCAGGGCGAGTGAGTTGAGGATGTCGCGCTCGGTCAGGATGCCGATGCCGGAGCCGTCGGGGTCCAGGACGACGGCCGCGCCGACGCGGCGCGCCGACATCAGCCGGGCCGCCTGGCGCAGGGTGTGGTTGGGGCCGATGGTGAGGACCATCGTGCTCATGGCGTCGCGGACGAGCATGGATGGAGCCACCTTCCTTGGGAGGCACCTGTGGGACCGCGCCGCCCCGGCCGGGACCGGGTACGAGAAGCGGTTCACAAGTTCACAAGTGGGGGGACTCTCAGAGTCGCAGGCAAAGGGAGCGTCAACAAGAGGGCGCGCGAAGCGAGTTGAGGGGCGCGGTCAGCGCCCGCCCAGGTAGCTCAGCATCTCATCGTGCAGCAGGCCGTTCGACGCCGCCGCGTTGCCGCTGTGCGGGCCCGGGCGCCCGTCGAGACCGGTGAACGAGCCGCCCGCCTCCGTCACCACGATCGCGGGCGCCGCCATGTCCCACAGCGACAGCTCGGGCTCCGCGCACAGGTCGACCGAGCCCTCGGCCACCATCATGTAGGGCCAGAAGTCGCCGTACCCGCGCGTGCGCCACACCGTCCGCGTCAGGTCCAGGAACCCGGGCAGCCGGCCCTGCTCCTCCCAGCCCGTCAGCGAGGAGTACGCGAAGGAGGCGTCGGCCATCCGGCCCACCTTCGACACGCGCAGCCGGGTGGCGGAGGTCAGGCTGCGGCCGGTGTACGCGCCCGCGCCCTTCGCCGCCCACCAGCGCCGCCCGAGCGCGGGCGCCGACACCACACCGACGACCGGCTGGTAGCCGCCCTCGCCCGCCTCCATCAGGGAGATGAGCGTCGCCCACACGGGGACGCCGCGTACGTAGTTCTTGGTGCCGTCGATCGGGTCGACGACCCAGCGGCGCGGCCCGGTGCCCTCGACGCCGTACTCCTCGCCGAGGATCGCGTCCCGCGGCCTGGCGCGCTGGAGGTGGCCCCGGATCAGCTCCTCGGCCGACTTGTCGGCCTCGCTGACCGGCGTCATGTCCGGCTTGGTCTCCACCTTCAGGTCGAGGGCCTTGAACCGGTCCATCGTCGCGGCGTCGGCGGCGTCCGCGAGGACGTGGGCGAGGCGCAGATCATCGTGGTAGTCGGGCATGGCTGCACAGTATCGATCGTGGTCGCCCGAGAGCCACACGGCCTCCCGCGCGTGGGGGGCGCGGCAGGGGCGCATGCGAGGGCGCGTACGGGTGCGCGTACGCGGTATTGACAGGGCGGTCGGGCCCGTCAACTCTGGCGGAACACGCCGTGTCGGAGACGGCGGCCCGGGGAGGCGACGATGCCTGCAGCACGGGAATCCCTATTGGACGCGGCCTACACGGCGCTCGCGCGGCGCCCCTGGTCCGGGGTGCGCATGGTGGACGTGGCGGCGGTCGCCGGGGTCTCCCGGCAGACGCTCTACAACGAGTTCGGCTCCAAGGAGGGGCTCGCCCGCGCCCTCGTGCGGCGCGAGGCCGACGCCTACCTCGCGGGTGTCGACCGGGCCCTGAAGGAGGGCGGCCTCGACACGGTCGCCGAGTGGACGGTGGCGAGCGCCCGCCGCAATCCGCTGGTGCGCGCCGCGCTCACCGGCTGCTGGAGCGAACGGCTGCCCGCGCCGACGCTCTCCGCGGTGCCGTCCTCCTCGGCCGTGCCCGCCCAGCGCCGCGCGGACGGGCCGCTGCCCGCCCCCGCCGACCTCCTCGCCTCCGTACGGGACCGGACGCTCGCCGCGCTCGGCTCGGCGGGCGCCGCCAAGACGGAGGGCGAGGCGCTCGCGCGCGACTGCGAACTGGCGGTGCGGCTCGCCTTGTCGTGCGTGATGGTGCCGCCGGGGGAGGGCGGTGTGGGGCGCCTTGTGCGCGAGACGATCCGGCAGGGGCGGGCGCACGCCTGACGGACCGGACGATCAGTGTGCCGAGCCCGACAGCTGCAGGCCGATCACGCCCGCGATCACCAGACTGATCGAGATGATCTTGAGTGTGGAGACCACGTCGCCCAGGAAGATCATTCCGTAGATCGCGGTGCCCGCCGCGCCGATCCCCGTCCACACCGCGTACGCCGGACCCACGTCGAGCTTCTTCAGGGACAGCGTGAGCAGGCCGAAGCTGCCGAGCGCGAACGAGGCGAAGGCGATCGTCGGCCACAGCCGGGTGAAGCCGTGCGAGAGCTTCAGACAGACGGCGAACCCGGTCTCCAGGAACCCCGCGACGATGACCAGCAGCCACGCCATGTGATGTGCCTCCCGCGTTCCACTGATCCGCTGATCACGTACGGTCTCGATCTTGCGTCCGGCTTGGTGTGATTATGCCTTCACCCATGCCCGGCGGCAGCAAACAAGACAGAGGTCAGTCGCCCTCGCGCCGCTCGCGCGTGGCGAGCAGACGGCGCAGTGAGTACAGGCGGGCCGGGTCCGCGTGGCCCTCCGCCACCCAGGCGTCCAGGGCGCAGTCCGGCTCGTCGTGGCTGCACGCGCGCGGGCAGTTCTCCGTGCCGGGCTCCAGATCGGGGAAGGCGTGGATGACCCGGGACGGATCCACGTGGTGCAGGCCGAACGAGCGTACGCCCGGGGTGTCGACCACCCAGCCTGCCTCGCCCGGCAGCGGCAGCGCCCGCGCGGAGGTGGTGGTGTGCCGCCCGCGCCCGGTGACTGCGTTGACATGGCCCGTCGTACGGCGCTGGTCCTGCGCCACCAGGGCGTTCACCAGCGTCGTCTTGCCGACGCCGGAGTGGCCGACGAACGCGGTGATCTTGCCGTCGAGCTGCTCGCGCACCCGCGCCACCGCCGTGCCGTCCTCCAGCTCCGCGCGGCTGGTCACCACGTAGGGGATGTCCAGGTCCCCGTACAGCTCCAGGAGCTTGTCCGGCGGGGCCAGGTCCGACTTGGTCAGGACGAGGAGCGGAGTGAGCCCGCCGTCGTACGCCGCGACGAGGCAGCGGTCGATCATGCGCGGGCGCGGCTCGGGGTCGGCGAGCGCGGTGACGATGGCGAGCTGGTCGGCGTTGGCGACGACGACGCGCTCGTACGGGTCGTCGTCGTCCGCCGTACGGCGCAGGACCGAGGTGCGCGGCTCGATGCGGACGATGCGGGCGAGCGTGTCCTTCTTGCCGGACAGGTCGCCGACGACGGCCACCTGGTCGCCGACGACCGCCGCCTTGCGGCCCAGTTCGCGGGCCTTCATCGCGTGGACGGGGCGGTCGTCGATGAGCACGGTGAGCCGTCCCCGGTCGACGGTGAGGACCATGCCCTCCGCCGCGTCCTCGTGCTTGGGCCTGATGTTCGTCCGCGGCCTGTTCCCCTTGCGGTTGGGGCGCTGGCGGATGTCGTCCTCGTCGGTGTGCTTGCCGTAGCGGCGCATTGCTCTGTGTTCCCTACGGCCTGACCGTCCCGGACGCCCCGGACTCCCCGGACGCGCCGAGCATCTCGGTCCACATGTCGGGGAAGTCCGGCAGCGTCTTCGCCGTCGTCCCCACGTTCTCGATCTGCACGCCGTCCACGGCCAGGCCGATGATCGCGCCCGCCGTCGCCATGCGGTGGTCGTCGTACGTGTGGAAGATCCCGCCGTGCAGTCGGCGCGGGCGGATGTGCAGGCCGTCGGCCGTCTCGGTGACGTCACCGCCCAGCTCGTTGATCTCCTTGGTGAGCGCGGCCAGGCGGTCCGTCTCGTGCAGGCGCAGATGCGCGACGCCGCTGAGCGTGGAGGGGCCGTCCGCCAGCGCCGCGACCGCCGCGATGCCCGGCGTCAGCTCGCCGACCTCGCCGAGGTCCACGTCGATGCCGTGGACCGTGCCGGAACCCGTGAAGGTCAGGCCCTGCTCGGTCAGTTCGCAGGAACCGCCCATTCGCGTGAAGATCTCGCGCAGCGCGTCGCCCGGCTGCGTGGTGTGGTGCGGCCAGTCGGGGATCGTCACCCGGCCGCCCGTGACCAGGGCCGCCGCCAGGAACGGCTGGGCGTTGGAGAGGTCCGGCTCGATGACGATGTCCCGGCCGAGCAGGGCGCCCGGCGTGACCCGCCAGACATTCGGCTCGCCGCCGGACTCCGGGGTGTCGACCTGCGCGCCGACCGCCCGCAGCATGTCGACCGTCATCCGGATGTGCGGCATCGAGGGGAGCGTCGGGCCGGTGTGGCGGACCTCCACGCCCTGGTTGAAGCGCGGCGCGGACAGCAGCAGCGCGGAGACGAACTGGGAGGACGACGACGCGTCGATCTCCACCGGGCCGCCGTCCAGCGCCCCGCCGCCGTGCACCGTCAGGGGGAGCGCGCCCCGGTTGTCGTCGTCGATGCGGGCGCCGAGCGTGCGCAGCGCGTCGATCACGCCGTGCAGCGGACGCTCGTACGCACGGGGGTCGCCGTCGAACCGGATCGGCCCGTCGGCGAGCGCCGCGACCGGCGGCAGGAAGCGCATGACCGTGCCCGCGTTGCCCACGTCGACCGTGGCCGGGCCGTGCAGGCCCGAAGGGATGACGCGCCACGCCTCGCCCGAACCGTCCGGGCCCACGCCCTCCTCGATGCCCACGCCCATCTCGCGCAGCGCGCCCGCCATCAGCAGGGTGTCGCGCGAGCGCAGCGGGCGGCGCAGCCAGCCCGGCTCGGCGGCGAGCGCGGCCAGGACCAGGGCACGGTTGGTGACGGACTTGGACCCCGGCACCGCGACGGTCGCGTCGACGGCGCCGCTCGCGACGGGGGCGGGCCAGAGGGCGGTGGGCGCGGGGTGCGTGGTCATGCCCCCACTTTAGTGGGCGCGGGGCCAGGCACCTGTTCAGAGGCCGAGCAGCCAGCGACCCCCGCCGAGCAGGGAGCACAGTGCGACGGCGTGGAAGAAAAAGAGCCACATTCCCGCGGGGACGTGCGTGAGGCGGGAGAGCTGATCCGCGTCGGAGTCGCCCGCGCCGCCCCTGCGGCGCTTGCCCTGGAGTTCGAACGCGGGGCGGACGCCGCCCAGGAGCAGGAACCAGACCGCCGCGTAGGCGAAGGCCGCCTGGACCTGGGGGCCGGTCAGCCAGGAGACCAGGAGGAAGGCGCCGCCGGTCAGGACGACCGTCAGGGCGCCGTACGCGTTTCTGATCATCACCAGCATCGCGAGGAGCAGGGCCGTCGCCAGCCAGAGGAGGAGGGTGATGTGGCCCGTCGCCAGAAGGGCCGCGCCGCCCAGGCCCAGGAGGGGCGGCGCCGTGTAGCCGGCCGCCGCGGTGAGGATCATGCCCAGGCCCGTCGGCTTGCCGCGGCTCACCGTGAGGCCGCTGGTGTCCGAGTGGAGGCGGATGCCGTCCAGCCTGCGGCCCATGAGGAGCGCGACGAGGCCGTGGCCGCCCTCGTGGGCGATGGTGATGGCGTTGCGGGTCAGGCGCCAGAGCGTGTGGGGGCTCACGGCGGCCAGGGCGATGACGCCGGTGGCTATGACCACCCACTGGTCGGGGTCGGGCTGGGTGCCGGTGAGGCGGTCCCAGAGAGTGGTGTCCATCGAGGGTCCGGCTCCCGTTCGGTGACTTCTGGCGGTTGCGCTTCGCGCTCTGGCACTGTGGCACGTATGTGCGGACGGTATGCGTCGAGTCGTGGGCCCGAGGATCTCGCAGCGATCTTCGAGATCGAGAAGTGGGAGCCGGAGGAGGGGTACGAGCCCGACTACAACGTGGCGCCCACCAAAGAGGTGTACGCCGTTCTCGACCGTCCCGTGAAAGACGCCGACGATCCGCGTCCGGTTCGCCAGTTGCGCAAACTGCGGTGGGGGCTCGTGCCGTCCTGGGCCAAGACGCCCGAGGGGGCGGCCCGGATGATCAACGCGCGGGCCGAGACGGTGCACGAGAAGCCGTCGTACCGGCGGGCCTTCGCCGCGCGGCGCTGCGTTCTTCCCGCCGACGGGTATTACGAGTGGGTCACCGGGGAGCGCGAGCGGGAGCTGGAGGTCGAGGGGAAGCGGAAGCGTCCGCGCAAGCAGCCGTACTTCGTGACGCCCGCCGACGGGTCCGTGTTCGCCATGGCCGGGCTGTACGAGTTCTGGCGGGACCGGACGCTGGCCGATGATCATCCGCTGGCGTGGTGGGTCACGTGCTCGGTGATCACCACTGAGGCGGAGAGCGCTCCGCTCGGGGTCGCGCCCGAGGGCGGGCCTCGGTCCCTTGCCGATATTCATCCGCGGATGCCGTTGATGCTCACGCCCGATCGGTGGGATGCCTGGCTGGATCCGGGGCTGAGTGACGTGGAGAGTGCGCGGGCGCTGCTCGCGCCTCCGCCGGGAGGGCTCATGCGGGCCTACCCCGTGTCCACCGCGGTCAGCAATGTGCGGAACAACGGCGCCGAACTGGTCAAAGAGATCGACGGGCCCGAGGAAGGCACGCTGTTCTGACGCCTCCTTCGTCCGTGGGCGGGGCCGCGCCGGCGTACCTCCTCGGCCGGATCGGTCCCGTCGCCCTCTGACCGCCATAGGCGCGTCGTCCCGCGCTGCGTTCCCGCGGTGTCCTGCGGGGGCACCCCGACACGTCCCCTCGCGTCGAGATGCGTGTGCGGGCCGGTGGGGGTTCTGAGTCACCATGGGGGGTGTGGATCATCGTACGGAGATTCTTCCCACTGGTGTGGGTGATGCTCGTGTCACCTGGTACGAGGGCGAGGCGGCTGTTTTTGTGCTTGCCGTCAGTCATGGGGCGGGGGGTGGGATCGAGGCCCGGGATCTGCAAGCCCTTGCCCGCGTGTTGCCTCGGCACGGTGTGAGCGTCGCCCTTGTCGAGCAGCCCTGGCGGGTCGCCGGGAAGAAGCTCGCTCCTGCCCCGAAGACCCTGGACGCCGGATGGCGTGATCTCTGGCCCGCCCTCGCGGGGGAGGGGCTTCCGGTGATCGCCGGAGGGCGGAGCGCCGGGGCCCGGGTCGCCTGCCGGACCGCCGGGGAGCTGGGGGCCGCCGCCGTGCTCGCGCTGAGCTTTCCGCTGCATCCGCCCGGCAAGCCGGAGAAGTCCCGGGCCGACGAGTTGCTCGGGGCCGGGGTGCCCACGCTGGTCGTCCAGGGCGGCAACGATCCGTTCGGCAGGCCCGAGGAGTTCCCGGCGGGCGGCGGGTACCGGCTCGTGGAAGTTCCGTACGGGGATCATGGGTTCGCCGTTCCCAAGCGCGCCGGGGTCACTGAGGAGGAGACGATGGGCGTCCTCACCGACGGTGTGGTCGCCTGGGTGCGGTCGCTTCTGTAGGCGCGGGAATGTCCCGGGCGGGGCGCGTGTTGTCGCAGGCGTCGGTGACATCGTGTACGAGAGGAAGTCCGCCGCATGGGTTCGACCATCTGCCCGGGCCGCGCCACCGCTCCTGAGCTGGAGTGGAGCGTGCTGAGTGCGGCCAAGACCGCTCCCATTCGGGCGGCGGGCGGACCGGATCGTCGTCTATCCTCCGATTCGGGCGGGGCCTTCCCGGGTCTCGCGAAGTCTTCGGAGGAGGTGGGTCCGGTCACAGGGACCGACGCAGGGACCGAGCACGGCCAGGCGGACGAGCGCCCGGAGCCCGCGGAGAGCGACGCCGAGCGCAGCGCTCGCTTCGAGCGGGACGCTCTGGAGTTCCTCGACCAGATGTATTCGGCCGCGCTGCGCATGACGCGCAATCCGGCGGACGCCGAGGACCTGGTGCAGGAGACGTATGCCAAGGCGTACGCGTCCTTCCACCAGTTCCGTGAGGGGACGAATCTCAAGGCGTGGCTGTACCGGATCCTGACGAACACCTTCATCAACTCGTACCGCAAGAAGCAGCGTGAGCCCCAGCGCAGCGCTGCCGAGGAGATCGAGGACTGGCAGCTCGCGCGCGCCGAGTCGCACATGTCCACCGGTCTGCGCTCCGCCGAGTCGCAGGCCCTCGATCACCTGCCCGACTCCGATGTGAAGCGGGCCCTCCAGGCGATCCCCGAGGAATTCCGCATCGCGGTCTATCTCGCGGACGTAGAGGGCTTTGCGTACAAGGAGATCGCGGACATCATGGGAACACCCATCGGTACGGTGATGTCCCGGCTGCACAGGGGGCGTCGCCAGTTGCGCGGCATGCTCGAGGACTACGCCCGCGACCGCGGGCTCGTCCCGGCCGGCGCCGGAGAGTCGAACGAAGCGAAAGGCTCGGGCTCATGAGCTGCGGAGAGCCGCACGAGACGGACTGCAGTGAGGTCCTCGACCATCTCTATGAGTTTCTTGACCGAGAGATGCCGGACTCCGACTGCACCAAGTTCGAGGTGCACTTCGAGGAGTGCTCCCCGTGCCTGGAGAAGTACGGTCTGGAGCAGGCCGTGAAAAAGCTGGTCAAGCGGTGCTGCGGGCATGACGACGTCCCCGCCGACCTGCGGGCCAAGGTCATGGGGCGCATCGACCTCATCCGCTCCGGGCAGCCCGCCTCGTCCGACGAGGGCACGGCGCTCGGCTGAGGTTCGAACTCCCGCGCATTGTGCGGGAGTTCGCTTGCTGCGCCACAGCATTCACTCGAACGTGTAGTTACCCGGCTCTGAGCTGCCCGGGTGGGTCCGCGCGCGTCCTATCCTCCCTGAATCTGTTGTCACGGGGAGGGGTTGGGCATGCGGTCGGTACCGCCGGGGGCCCGTGTGTTCGTCCTGCTGGCGGGCGGTGGCGCCCTCGTGTGCGTCGCGTCCGCCCTTCTCGACGACGACACCGCTTGGGGTGTCGTCGCGGTGCTCGCGGGTGTCTACGCCGGGGGTGAGCAGGTCGGGCGGTGCCGGTTCATCGGGCGCCGGGCCCCCAAGGGCATGGGGACCTTCTTTCCCGTACTCCTCGCAGGAGCGTTTCTCCTGCCCGCGTCCGCCGCCGCGCTCGTCGTCGTGCCCGGGGCTTGCCTCGCCCGCGTCGACCAGCGGCCCGTCGCCCTGCGGAAGCTGTGGCGCGGCGCGCAGCTCGTGCTCGGCATCTGGGCGGCCGCCCGGGTCTTCGAGGCGCTCGGCGGGCCGGACGCCGTCGCGCAGGGACGTCTCGCCGACACCCTCGAGCCCGCTGCCGCCGCCGTCCTCGTCTTCTGCGCCGTCCTGACCGTGCTCGACGGCGGCATCCTCGCCCTCGCCGAACGGGTGCCCGCGCGCACCGCCTGGCGCGGACTCCTCCTGCGCTCCCTCGCCCCGGTCGGCGTCCACGGGCTCGCCGGCCTGGTGATGGCCGTCCTGTGGGCCAGCCCGTACGGGGCCGTGGCCGCGCTGCTCGTCCTGCTGCCGATGTACATCTCCTGCTGGGTCTTCGCCCAGTACCAGCGCGAGCGCGCCGCCCACCAGGCCACCATCCGGGCGCTCGTCCAGGCCGTCGACATCAAGGACGGCTACACGCGCGGGCACAGCGAGCGCGTCGGACAGGCGTCCATGATGATCGCCCGGCAGCTGGGGATGGCCGACGAGCGCGTGGAGATCCTGCGCTTCGCCGGGATCCTGCACGACGTGGGCAAGCTCGGCGTCCCGACCCGGCTGCTGCGCAAGGACGGGCCCCTCACCCCCGAGGAGCGGGAGATCATCCAGCTCCATCCCGAGTACGGGCACGAGATCGTGCGCGGGATCGGGTTCCTCGGGGAGGCGCGCGCCGCGATCCTCCACCACCACGAGCGGCTCGACGGCAGCGGATACCCCTACGGGCTCGCCGGATCGCAGATCCCCGAGTTCGCGCGCGTGGTGGCGGTCGCCGACGCCTTCGACGCCATGACCTCCACACGTACGTACTCGCGGGCGCGGCCCGTCCCCGTGGCCCTCGCGGAGCTGGAGCGGTGCGCCGGCTCACAGTTCGACCCGGTGATGGTGCGGGCGCTGGTCGACGTGCTGGAGAGGGAGGGCTGGCACCCCGTGGTCACCGCCGACGAGGGCGCGGTCCCCGCCGCCCGCCGCGAGGGCGTCGCCGCACCGGGGGCGGCCTCCCGGTGACCTCGCCCGGCCCCGCTTGCCCGCCCATGGTGGCCGGCCTCTACGCCGCCGCGGGCCTGCTCACCCTGGTCGCCCTCGCCTCCACCGCCCGGCACGGGCTCGAACGGCCCGGGGTCGCGCTCGCCTTCGGCCTCCTCATCGTCGTGGGGGAGCTGGCCCGGTGGGGCGAGGGCGGGGACCGGGAGCCCGCGCCGCTCGGCACCGCGGGAGCGCTCGCGTACGCGCTGCTCGGACAGGCGGGCGGGCAGCCCTCGCAGCACGGGGTGCCCCAGGTCGTCGCCATCACCGTCGCGGGCACGCTGCTCGGCTGCGTCCCGCACGTCGCCCAAGGGCGCGGGCCCTCGCTCGACCACATGGCACGGCGCGTGCTGAGCGTCGCCTTCGCCGCCGTCTGCTTCCAGCCGCTCTACGACCGTGGAGTGGTGCAGCGCTGGGTCGGCGGCGGGGCGTCCTACGCGCTGCTCGTCGCCGGGCTGCTCGCGCTCACCGCCCTGTGCGACGCCGTGCTCGCCGCCGCCATCGCGCACGCGCGCACGCGCTGGCCGTTCGGACCGCTGCTCCGCGACGAGCTGCGGGCCATGCTCGGCATCGGCTCCGCCGTCTGTGCGACCGGCGCCGTCATGGCGCTCGCCGTCGCCGTGGCCGGGCTGTGGGCGCTGCCCGTCATCAGCCTGCCGCTGCTCCTCACCCAACTGGCGTTCCGGCGCTACGCCGCCGTCCGGGCCACGTACCGGCAGACCATCGCCTCGCTCGCCCGCGCCACCGAGATCGCCGGGTACACGCCGCACGGGCACGCCCGCAGGGTCGCCGCGCTCAGCCGGTCCGTCGGGCGCGAGCTGGGGCTCTCCGAGCCGGACCTGACCGTTCTGGAGTACGCGGCCCTGATGCACGACATCGGGCAGCTCTCCCTCCTCGACCCGGTCGCGCAGGGGGCGACGGCCGCGCTGCCCGCCGCCCAGCAGCGGCGCATCGCCCTCCTCGGCGGTGCCGTCGTACGGCAGACGGGCGTGGACGCCCAGGTCGCCGTGGTGGTGGAGCGGCAGGCCGACCCGTACCGTGAGCAGCCGTTGACCGCGCGGATTGTGCGGACAGCGAACGCGTACGACGAGATGGCCAGGGAAGAGGGCCCCCACGGCCCGCTCACGGCCCTGGAACGACTGCGCCTCGGCACGGGCCGGGACTACTCGTCCGAGGTCGTGGAGGCGCTGGCCAGGGTGGTGGCACACCCCGGTCTGAGCCTGGGGTCGGCTGGGTAACCCATGGGTAATGAGCGAGCGTCCGACCGTACGTGGTTGGATGCGAAGAAGAGGGTGTTCCGGGGGCACGGGCCTCGAGTATCGGCAGGCGGGAATCGTGAGGATCTTCGGCAAGGGACGACACCGGCCCTCCGCCTCATGGCGGCAGGCCACAGATCGCGCGTTCACGCTGATCGGTGACGGACGCTACGAGGACGCTGGGGCGCTGCTCACACGCGCCGCCGATCTGGAGCCCTGGCTGTCCGAGTCCTGGTTCAACCTCGCGCTGCTGCACAAGTTCCGGCACGACTGGGAGCAGGCGCGCACCGCGGGGCTGCGCGCCGTGGCGCTGCTCGAACGGGAGACCGGCGCCCCCGACTGGTGGAACGTGGGGATCGCCGCGACCGCCCTCCAGGACTGGCCGCTGGCCCGGCGGGCCTGGCAGGCGTACGGGCTCAAGGTGCCCGGGGGCGCCGCCGCCGCGGGTGAGCCGACCGGGATGGACCTCGGCAGCGCTGCCGTACGGCTCTCGCCCGAGGGGGAGGCCGAGGTCGTGTGGGGGCGCAGGCTCGACCCCGCGCGCATCGAGGTGCTCTCCATTCCGCTGCCGTCCTCCGGGCGGCGCTGGGGCGAGGTCGTGCTGCACGACGGCGTCCCGCACGGGGAGCGGACGACGGCCGCCGGGCACTCGTACCCCGTGTTCGACGAGATCGAGCTGTGGGCGCCGTCCCCGGTGCCGACCTGGGTCGTGCTCCTGGAGGCCGCCACCGAGGCCGACCGGGACGCCCTGGAGCGGCTCGCGGCCGACGCGGGGTTCGCGGCCGAGGACTGGTCGTCGTCGGTGCGGCTGCTCTGCCGGATGTGCTCCGAGTCGCGGATGCCGTCCGACGAGGGTGACGGGCAGCATCTCGATCCGCACGATCACAGTGAGCCCGGGCATCCGGGGCCGCTCGGGCATCGGACGGATGGGCAGTTGTGGGTGCCTGAGCGTGAGTGCGGGGTGGCCGCGCCGGCTTCACTGGTTCGGGGGTTGCTGGACGGATGGGTTGCCGACTCGCCCGATTCGCGGGACTGGCGGGATCTTGAAGAGGTCTGTTGAGGTGGACTGCCGACCGCGGGTCGTGGTGGGCTGAGCGCGCCGTTCCCCGCGCCCCTTGCGGGGCGCTCCTGACCGTACCCTGTTGTCAGTACACCCAGTTTCCCAGGAAGGCATACCTCGGTCATGGCCCAGCAGGACATCGATCAGCAGCGCGCGGGCGTGCTCCCCGTGGACGACGAGGGCTTCGTCATCGACACCGAGGACTGCGAGGCGCGCGAGGCGGCGTACCGGGAGCGCGGGACGTCGCGGCCGATCACCGTCGTCGGCAACCCCGTCCTGCACAAGGAGTGCAAGGACGTGACCGAGTTCGACGACGAGCTGGCCGCCCTGGTCGACGACATGTTCGCCAGCCAGCGCACCGCCGAGGGCGTCGGGCTCGCCGCCAACCAGATCGGGGTCGACCGCAAGGTCTTCGTCTACGACTGCCCGGACGACGAGGGCGTGCGCCACACCGGCGTCGTCTGCAACCCCGTCCTCCAGGAGCTGCCCGCCGAGCGGCGCCGGCTCGACGACTCCAACGAGGGCTGCCTCTCCGTGCCGACGGCGTACGCCGAGCTCGCGCGCCCCGACTACGCGGTGGTCACCGGGCAGGATGAGAAGGGCAACCTCATCAAGGTGCGCGGCACCGGGTACTTCGCGCGCTGCCTCCAGCACGAGACCGACCACCTGTACGGCTACCTCTACATCGACCGCCTGTCGAAGCGGGAGCGCAAGAACGCCCTGAAGCAGATGGAGGAGGGCACTCCGCGCTACCCTGTCGTCCCCAACGACTGAGGCCCTTTGGGCAGTTGAGCGCTGAGCGGCGCCCGGTACGGATGTTTCCGAGCCGGGCGCCGCTCGTGTGTGCGCTCGCGCCCCCATTCGTACGCCCTCATGTGCGAACAGGACCGGCCGAACGTGACCCATATTCAGACATGTAAGGGGACGATTCCGGCGGCTGGGGGTAGTGAGGGGAGCAAATCCATTCCCAGAACGGTCAGTTGTAGTGCTGAATAGAAAGCGCGGGGATACGCAACGGCGCGCGCCCGGCACTGCGGGAGGGCGTACGCCATCAGGCGGCAGAGAGGGGTTTGTTTCGTGCCTGCTCATCCAGAGACAGCGGTCCCACCGGCGCTGGCCCTACCGGTGATCGAGGACGCGTTTCCTCGCAATCTGCACCCCTATTGGCCCAAGCTCCAGGAGAAGACGCGCTCCTGGCTGCTCGAAAAGCGCCTCATGTCCGCCGACAAGGTGCAGAAATATGCCGATGGTCTGTGCTACACGGACTTGATGGCGGGCTATTACACGGACGCGCCCGACGACGTGCTGGCCGCCATATGCGACTACAGCGCGTGGTTCTTCGTCTGGGACGACCGCCACGACCGCGACGTGATCCACGGCCGGACGGCGAACTGGCGGCGGCTCGCCGTCGAACTGCACGCGGCCACGGAGGCCCCACAACTGCACCTGAACCACAAGGACCCCGTGGTCGCGGGGTTCGCGGAGAGCCTGGACCGGCTCTACGGCTCGCTCGGCCGGACGTGGAACGCCCGGTTCGCCCGCCACTTCCACGTGGTGATCGACGCGTACGACCAGGAGTTCCACAACCGGATGACGGGCACCGTCCCGTCCGTCGACGAATACATCGAGCTGCGCCGCAATACGTTCGCGCACTGGATCTGGCTCGACCTGCTCGAACTGAGCGCACAGTACGAACTCCCGGCGTGGGTGCGGAAGAACGAGTCCTATCGCCGTGCGGCGCTCGCCTGCCAGGATTTCGCGGCCTGGTACAACGACCTGTGCTCATTGCCCAAGGAACTCGCGGGCGAGGAATTGCACAACCTCGGGATAAGCCTCATCAAACACGAGGGGCTCACTCTCCGGGAAGCGATAGACGAGGTGCGTCGCAGAGTCGAGGGGACCATCGACGATTTCCTCGCCGCGGAGGCGGAGGTGGAACAGCTCGCGGTCGCCACGGAGCATATCGGCGCCCACGGCAAGGAACTCGCGCGGGCTTTACGGTCGTGCGTCGGAAACATGCGGAACTGGTTCAGCTCCGTGTACTGGTTCCACCACGAATCCGGGCGCTACGCGGTCGACCAGTGGGACGACCGGGCGACCCCGCCCTACATCACCGACGGCGAGCCGACCGAACAGACGGACCAAGTGGGAGAGTGCGCATGACCGTCGAGTCCACCCTGCCGGCGCCCTCCTCGCCCGGCGCGCGGCCGGGGCTCCCCCCACTCGCCCCGGGCGGCGCGCCCCTGCTCGGCCACGCCTGGAATTTGCTGCGCGACCCGCTGGGCTTCCTGACGCGGCTGCGCGACGGCGGCGACGTCGTCCGGCTGCGACTGGGCCCGAGGACGGCCTATGCGGTGTGCGACCCCGAGTTGGTGGCCGCCCTGCTCAAGAGCCCGGACTTCCTGGTCGGAGGCCCGCTGTGGGAGACGATGGGCGTCCTGCTCGGCAAGGGCGTGGCGACGAGCAACGGGCCGCTGCACCGGCGCCAGCGCCGCGCCATCCAGCCCGCGTTCCGCATGGACCGCATCCATGAGTACGCGACGGTGATGGAGGAGGAGGCGCGGGCGATGACCGCCCGCTGGAGCGACGGACAGCAGGTCGACATCGCGGCCGAGGTGTTCCGCACGGCGACCCGTATCGTGGCCCGCTCCGTGCTCCACATCGAGTCCGTCGACGAGCGCGCCGACCGGCTCTCCACGGCGCTGCACACCGTCTTCGAGGGCCTGTACCGCCGGATGGTCCTTTCCTTCGGACCGCTGTACAAGCTGCCGACCCCGGCCAACCGGCGATTCGAGAACGCGCTGGCCGATCTGCACCGTCTGGTCGACGAGATCATCGCCGAACGAAGGGCGTCGGGAACCAATCCGGGCGACCTTCTCGCCGCCTTGCTCGACGATCGCGACGAGAAGGGTGAAACCGTCGACGAGCAAGAGGTGCACGACCAGGTCGTGTCCCTCGTCGTGGCCGGTGCCGAGAATGTCGCGAAGACCCTGACGTGGGTCTTCCAGCTTCTCGCCGAACACCCCGACGCGGAAAAGCGGTTGTACGCGGAGGTTGAATCCGTGACGGGTGGCGGACCGGTCGCTTTCGGTGACGTGAAAGAACTCGCATATATGCGGAATCTGCTCACCGAGGCGATGCGGATTCGGCCCGCTGTCTGGATTCTGACGCGGCTCGCCGTCGTCGACACGACACTCGGCGGCTATTCGATTCCCGCCGGGTCGGACATCGTCTACAGCCCGCTGGCCATGCAGCGCGACCCCCGCGCGTTCACCGACCACCTCGCGTTCGACCCCGACCGGTGGCTGCCCGAGCGCGCGGCGGACGTCACGCCCGCCGCACACGCCCCCTTCAGCGTCGGCAACCGCAAGTGCCCCGGCGACCACTTCAGCATGGCCGAGATGGCCGTGGTCCTGGGCACGGTGGTCTCCCGCTGGCGGCTCGTGCCGACCCCGGAGACGGACGGCGCGGCCCGGATCGGGATCACGCTCCAGCCGAAGCGGGCCGTGCTGCGCGTCGAGGCGCGCGGCTAGCGCTCAACTGGCCAGGCGCACCCGGAAGGTCCTGCGGAAGGCGTTGGGCGTCGTGCCCAGCGCCTTCATGAACTGGTGGCGCATCGCCGCCGCGTTGCCGAACCCGGCGCGCGCGGCGATGGCGTCCACCGTCTCGTCCGTCCGCTCCAGCAATTCCTGCGCGAAGAGCACCCGCTGGCGAAGCAGCCAGCGGTACGGGGTCGTGCCCGTCTCCTGCTGGAAGCGGCGCGCGAAGGTGCGGGGCGACATGTGCGCCCGTGCCGCGAGATCCTCCACCGTCACTGGCTCGTCCAGGTGCCGCTCCATCCAGGCGAGGACCTCGCCCACGGTGTCGCAGCGCGTCGGGGGCAGCGGCCGCTCCACGTACTGGGCCTGCCCGCCGTCGCGGTGCGGCGGCACGACCATGCGGCGCGCGATGGCGTTGGCCACCTCGGAGCCGTGCTCGGTGCGCACGATGTGCAGGCACGCGTCGATGCCCGCCGCCGTGCCCGCGGACGTGATCACCGGGCTCTCGTCCACGTACAGCACGTCCGGGTCGACGCGGGTGCGCGGATGCCTGATCGACAGCTCGCGCGTGTACCGCCAGTGGACGGCGCAGCGGCGGCCGTCGAGGAGTCCGGCCGCGCCGAGCACGAAGACGCCCGAGCAGATGCTCAGGACGCGCGCGTTCCTGTCCACCGCCCGGCGCAGCGCGTCCAGCAGCGCGGGCGGGTATCCGTCCGGCCGGGGCGCCGCCGCCGGTATGGCGATGAGGTCCGCCTCCTCCAGGCGTTCGAGCCCGTACGGGGTGGAGATCGTCATCCCGGTGACGTGCGTGGACAGCGTGGGACCGTCCGCGGAGACCACGGCGAAGTCGTACGCGGGCAGCCCGGAGTCGCTACGGTCGAGGCCGAACACCTCGCACACGACTCCGAGTTCGAAGGGGTGCACACCGTCGAGCAGTACCGCGGCCACGTTCTTCAGCATGTCTGCCAGTGTGCCGCAGAGTTGGCAGCAATTCGAGGGTCAGTGACAGGACTGCCACTGCCGTGCGGGGCCGGGCGGCGGGAGAGTAGAGGACATGAACACAGCGATGAACTACCTCACCGTCCTCTTCGTCTTCCTCCTCCTGGCCGCCCCGTCCCTGTACGGAGCCGCCCACGACCGCCGGATCGACCGGGAGATCCGGCGCGCCCGGCAGGCGCAGGAGCGCGAGACCCTGGCGCGCGGCCCCGAGTACGCGAAGGTCGCGTAACCCGCTCCGCAGCGCCGGAGAGTCCGCCTAGAAGTCCTCGTCGAAGCCGACCGAGCCCTCGACCGCCACCTGGTACGCCGAGGGCCGGCGCTCGAAGAAGTTCGTCAGCTCCTGCACCCCCTGCAACTCCATGAACGAGAACGGGTTCTCCGAGCCGTACACCGGTGCGAACCCGAGCCGCTGGAGCCGCTGGTCGGCCACGCACTCCAGGTACTGCCGCATCGAGTCGGTGTTCATCCCCGGCAGCCCGTCCCCGCACAGGTCACGGGCGAACTGCAGCTCGGCGTCGACCGCCTCCCGCAGCATGGCGGTGACCTCCTCCCGCAGGGCGTCGTCGAACAGGTCCGGCTCCTCCTTGCGCACCGTGTCGACCACGTCGAAGGCGAAGCTCATGTGCATCGTCTCGTCACGGAAGACCCAGTTGGTGCCGGTGGCCAGGCCGTGCAGCAGGCCCCGCGAGCGGAACCAGTACACGTAGGCGAAGGCCCCGTAGAAGAACAGACCCTCGATGCACGCCGCGAAGCAGATCAGGTTGAGCAGGAAGCGGCGGCGGTCCGCCTTGGTCTCCAGGCGGTCGATGGACTCCACCGAGTCCATCCACGTGAAGCAGAACTCCGCCTTCTCCCTGATGGACGGGATGTTCTCCACCGCGGCGAACGCGGCCGCCCGGTCGTCCGGATCGGGCAGATAGGTGTCGAGCAGCGTCAGATAGAACTGGACGTGCACGGCCTCCTCGAACAACTGGCGCGAGAGGTAGAGCCGCGCCTCGGGCGAGTTGATGTGCTTGTACAGCGTAAGGACCAGGTTGTTCGCGACGATCGAGTCGCCCGTCGCGAAGAACGCGACCAGGCGGCCGATCATGTGCTGCTCGCCCGGCGACAGCTTCGCCAGGTCGGCGACGTCGGAGTGGAGGTCGACCTCCTCGACGGTCCAGGTGTTCTTGATCGCGTCGCGGTAGCGCTCGTAGAAGTCCGGGTAGCGCATGGGGCGCAGGGTCAGTTCGAAGCCCGGGTCGAGCAGGTTCTTGTCCGAAGGGGTGGTCGTCGTCATTACTGGCAGGCCTCGCAGGACTCGGGGTTTTCCAGGGAGCAGGCGACGGCGTCGGGCTCGGCCATCTGGACCGGGACCCGGGCCGCGGCCCGCGCGATGCGCGTCGCGGGGCGCGAGCGCAGGTAGTACGTCGTCTTCAGGCCCGACTTCCAGGCGTACGCGTACATCGAGGAGAGCTTGCCGATGGTCGGCGTCTCCATGAAGAGGTTGAGGGACTGGGCCTGGTCGAGGAACGGGGTACGGGCCGCCGCCATGTCGATCAGCCCGCGCTGCGGCAGCTCCCACGCCGTGCGGTACAGGGCGCGGACCTCCTCCGGCACCCAGGTGAAGTCCTGCACGGAGCCGTTCGACTCGCGCAGCGCCTCACGGGTCTGCGCGTCCCACACGCCGAGCCGCTTCAGGTCGTCCACCAGGTAGGAGTTGACCTGGAGGAATTCGCCGGACAGCGTCTCGCGCTTGAACAGGTTGGAGACCTGCGGCTCGATGCACTCGTAGACGCCCGCGATGGAGGCGATCGTCGCGGTCGGCGCGATGGCGAGCAGGAGCGAGTTGCGCATGCCGACGGCGGCGATCCGTTCCCGCAGCGCGGCCCACCGCTCCGGCCAGGTGAGTTCCGTGTCGTAGTGGTCGGGGTGCAGGACGCCGCGCGCGGTGCGGGTCTTCTCCCAGGCAGGCAGGGGCCCATTGCGCTCGGCCAGGTCGGCGGACGCCTCGTAGGCGGCGAGCATGATGCGCTCGGCAAGGCGCGTCGAAAGAGCTTTCGCCTGCGGTGAGTCGAAGGGCAGGCGCAGCTTGAAGAAGACGTCCTGGAGGCCCATCGCGCCGAGGCCGACCGGGCGCCAGCGGGCGTTGGAGCGGCCCGCCTGCTCGGTCGGGTAGAAGTTGATGTCGACTACGCGGTCGAGGAAGGTCACGGCGGTGCGGACCGTCTCGTCGAGCCGCTCCCAGTCGATCTCCCCGTCGATGACGAAGGCGCCGAGGTTGACCGAGCCCAGGTTGCAGACGGCGGTCTCCCCGTCGTCCGTCACCTCCAGGATCTCCGTGCACAGGTTCGAGGAGTGGACGGTGTGGCCGGGCTCCGCCGTCTGGTTGGCGGTGCGGTTGGCGGCGTCCTTGAAGGTCAGCCAGCCGTTGCCGGTCTGCGCGAGGGTGCGCATCATGCGCCCGTACAGCTCGCGGGCGGGAATGGTCTTCTGTGCCTTGCCCTCCGCCTCGGCCTTGCGGTACGCGGCGTCGAACTCCTCGCCCCACAGGTCTACGAGGTCGGGCACGTCGGCCGGGGAGAAGAGGGACCAGGGGCGGTCGTCGGCGACCCGGCGCATGAACTCGTCGGGGATCCAGTGCGCCAGGTTGAGGTTGTGGGTGCGGCGCGCGTCCTCGCCGGTGTTGTCGCGCAGCTCCAGGAACTCCTCGATGTCCGAGTGCCAGGTCTCCAGGTAGACGGCGGCGGCGCCCTTGCGGCGGCCACCCTGGTTCACGGCGGCGACCGAGGCGTCGAGGGTCTTCAGGAACGGGACGATGCCGTTGGAGTGCCCGTTGGTGCCCCGGATCAGCGAACCCCGGCTGCGGACGCGGCTGTACGAGAGCCCGATGCCGCCGGCGTGCTTGGAGAGGCGGGCCACTTGGTGGTAGCGGTCGTAGATCGAGTCCAGCTCGTCCAGCGGGGAGTCCAGCAGATAGCAGCTCGACATCTGGGGGTGGCGGGTGCCGGAGTTGAAGAGGGTGGGCGAGGACGGCAGGTAGTCCAGGCGGCTCATCAGGCCGTACAGGTCGGCGACCTCGTCCAGGGCGCGTACGGAGTCGTCCTCGGCCAGACCGGCGGCCACGCGCAGCATGAAGTACTGCGGCGTCTCGACGACCTTGCGGGTGATCGGGTGGCGCAGGAGGTAGCGGCTGTACAGGGTGCGCAGGCCGAAGTAGCCGAAGCGGTCGTCGGCGCCGGTGTCGACGAGCGCGTCGAGCCGTGCCGTGTGGACGCGGGTGAACTCGGCGGTGCGGTCGGCGATCAGGCCCTCGCGGTGGCCGACCGCGATCGAGGCGGTGAAGGAGGTGACGCCCTGCGAGGCGGCCTCGGCGGCGATCGTGCGCGTGAGCAGGCGCGCGGCGAGCCGGGAGTAGACCGGGTCCTCGGAGATCAGCCCCGCCGCGGCCTCCGTGGCGAGCTCGCGCAGCTCGGCCTCGTCGGCGCGGGCGCTGCGGCCGCGCAGCGCGGCGGCGGCGACCCGGCCGGGGTCGGCGCCGGTGAGGTCGGAGGTCAGCTCGGTCAGGGTGCGCAGCAGCGCGGTGCCCGGGGCGTCTTGCTCCGCTGCGGCTGAGACCGGTTCGGCGGGCGGCGCGATGGTCACGTGGGGGCTCTCCCTCGCTCGGCTCGGGGCCCGGCGGGGAGGAGTGGCTCGGGCGCCCGCACGCACGGCGGCACCCTCGTCACCGGCCCATTCCGCGAGGCCCGGACGTCGTCACCACCCGCGCCGGACGGCTCGGGTGGGCTGCGGCAGGTCGTCGGACTCACGCGGGCGCGCCCTGAATGCGCGCTACGTACACCGTTGCGGGACAGCTCCGGATTCGCACCGGATTCCCCTGCGGCTGCAGCGAGAGCGAGCATACATGTTGTGCCGGGTGGGAGGGGCGGCCCCATATGTTGTGTCGCCCCGGGCGAGCCGAGGTGCCGGGGGTCGCGAGGTGGGGGCCGTCGCTGGGTGGGGCGCGGGGTCGTGGTGCCCGGGGTTGTCACGTCGCCGTGCGCGGGGTCGTGGTGCCCGGGGTTGTCGCGTCGGCGTGCGCGGCTCGGGGCGGTCCGGCACTCGATCGGCACGCGCGCGTGGCTGCGAACGACGGGCCTGCGCGAGTGAAGCGGCCCGTCGCTGTGTGGCGTGGGGCGGTTCCGGCCCGGCGCCCGTTGCTCGCGCCGGCGGTATCTGCGCTCGGGCGCGAACGACGGGCCCTGCGTTCGCCGCTCCGTGGTGCAGGGCGGCCCCGGCCCCTGTTGTCTGCGGCGCCCTCGGTGGCGCCGTTCGGCGTTGTCGGGGTGGCGCCTTCAGGGCCGTACGGCCCGTGGGAGGGTCGGCACGCGCGCGTGGATATGGCGAACGGGCCCCTCCAGGAGTGGAGAGGCCCGTTCCGAGTGACGTACGACTTGGTCAGTGGCCGGAGCCCGCTCCGACCACCGGCGGGAGGTCCGTCTGGACGCCCTTGTCGCCCGCGTCGGCGGTGTAGTCGCCGGGGGACGTCTCGTCGATGCCCTCGGGAGCCTTCGCGGCCTTCAGGACGAAGGTCAGGACGACCGTCACGATCACGTTCAGGACGAACGCGGTCAGGCCGATGTACCCGATCTCCCCGATGCCGGGGATCTCCTTCGAGGACCCGCCGAAGTGCTTCTGCGTCGGCGAGGCCACCCCGTACGCGGCGAGCGTGCCGTACACCATGCCGACCGCCCAGCCCGCGATCAGCGCCCACCGGTGGAGCCAGCGGGTGAACAGGCCGCCGACGAGCGCCGGCATGGTCTGCAGGATCCAGATGCCGCCAAGGAGCTGGAAGTTGATCGCGACGGTCTTGTCCATGGTGAGGACGAAGACGAGCGCCCCGACCTTCACGAGCAGCGACACGAGCTTGGAGACCTTGGTCTCCTGCGCGGGGGTCGCGTCGGGCTTGATGAAGTCCTTGTAGATGTTGCGCGTGAAGAGGTTCGCCGCGGCGATGGACATGATGGCCGCGGGCACGAGCGCACCGATGCCGATGGCGGCGAACGCGACGCCCGTGAACCAGTCGGGGAACATGTCCTCGAACAACTGCGGGATCGCCAACTGCCCGTTCTGCACCTTGATCCCGGCCGCGATCGCCATGAACCCGAGCAGCGCCAGCAGGCCGAGCATGAGCGAGTACAGCGGCAGGATGGTGGTGTTGCGGCGGATCACGTCACGGCTCTTGGAGGAGAGCGTCGCGGTGATCGAGTGCGGGTACATGAACAGCGCGAGCGCGGAGCCGAGCGCGAGCGTCGCGTACGTCCAGTGGCCCGCCTCGCCGGGCGCGAGCGCCCCGACGGGTTTCCCTGTCGCCGGGTTGATCTGCTCGAACTTCTTGCCCGCCGCGGCGAAGATGTCGTCGAAGCCGCCGAGCTTGATCGGGATGTAGATGATGGCGACCGCGATGACGAGGTAGATCAGACCGTCCTTGACGAACGCGATCAGCGCGGGGGCGCGCAGGCCCGAGGAGTAGGTGTACGCCGCGAGCACGCCGAAGGCGATGAGGAGCGGCAGGTCCTTGATGAACCAGTTGGTGTTCTCGCCGCCGCCGACGCCCATGACGTCGAGCACGGCCTGGATGCCGACGAGCTGGAGCGCGATGTACGGCATCGTGGCGAGGATGCCGGTGATCGCGACGGCCAGTGACAGCCCCTTGGAGCCGAAGCGGCCGCGGACGAAGTCCGACGTCGTGACGTACCCGTGGCGGTGCGAGACCGACCACAGGCGCGGCAGGAACGTGAAGATCAGCGGGTACACCAGGATCGTGTACGGCACGGCGAAGAAGCCGGACGCGCCCGCCGCGTAGATCGCCGCAGGGACGGCGACGAAGGTGTACGCCGTGTAGAGGTCGCCGCCGAGCAGGAACCAGGTGATCCAGGTGCCGAACGAGCGTCCGCCGAGGCCCCATTCGTCGAGCGAGTCGTGCTCGGAGCGGCGCCAGCGCGCGGCGAGGAAGCCCATGACCGTGACGGCCACGAAGAAGAAGATGAAGACGGTGAGCGCGACACCGTTGACGCCGCCGTTCATCGCTGCCCCTCCGAGGTCTGGGCGGAACGGGTGGCCGAGTCCCTGCGGCCGCGCTGGTCGCGCTGCCACAGCTTGTACGCGATCATCGTGAGCCCGGTCGAGATCAGCACCCAGAGCATCTGGTACCAGTAGAAGAACGGGATGCCGATGAAGGTCGGGTCGATCTTGGAGTAGGAGCTGACCCAGAGCATCGCCACGAACGGCGCGACCAGGCACAGTCCGATCACCACGCGGACCGGTGTCACCACCGGTCCCCCTGCTTTGTTGGCCACATCCGGCGCATCGGACATTTCGGGCTCCGTCCCCTCGCTGATCCCACTTATCTCACGCTTAACGTGCGGGAAATCTAGTGCGAGAGTCTTGCTCTCCGGAACCCCTGTCCGGATAACGGACCGGACCGTTCCGGTCCCGGGCCTGCGGTTATGCAGGGAATCGGGCGCGTATGGGCGGGTCAGTCCATCGGGCGCTTGAGCCGCGCCACGAACTTGTACCGGTCACCCCGGTAGACCGACCGCACCCACTCCACCGGCTGGGCCGAACCGTCGATCGAGTGCCGGGAGAGCATCAGCATCGGCAGACCGACATCGGTGCCGAGCAGGCCGGCCTCGCGCGGGGTGGCGAGCGAGGTCTCGATGGTCTCCTCGGCCTCGGCGAGATGGACGTCGTAGACCTCGGCGAGAGCCGTGTAGAGAGAGGTGTACTTGACGAGCGAGCGGCGCAGTGCTGGGAAGCGCTTGGCGGACAGATGGGTCGTCTCGATGGCCATGGGCTCGCCGCTGGCCAGGCGCAGGCGTTCGATGCGCAGGACGCGGCCGCCGGCGGAGATGTCGAGGAGTTGAGCGAGGGTGTCGTCCGCCGTCACGTACCCGATGTCGAGCAGCTGCGAGGTCGGCTCCAGGCCCTGCGCCCTCATGTCCTCCGTGTAGGAAGTGAGTTGCAGCGCCTGGGAGACCTTGGGCTTGGCGACGAAGGTGCCCTTGCCCTGGATGCGCTCCAGGCGGCCCTCGACGACCAGCTCCTGGAGGGCCTGGCGGACGGTGGTGCGGGAGGTGTCGAACTCGGCGGCGAGCGTGCGCTCGGGCGGCACCGGCGTGCCCGGCGGCAGGGTCTCCGTCATGTCGAGCAGATGCTTCTTCAGGCGGTAGTACTTGGGCACGCGTGCGGTACGGACGGGCGCCCCGCTCTCGTTCTCCGCACTGCTCACGTCGGTGCTCATGCTCCGCCTTCCCGGCTCCGGTGCCGATGCGACCGACATGCCCATCGGCCACGGCTCACATCGTGGCACGGCTCGCTCCGGGGGAGACCCCGCACGCTCCGTGATCCCTCCTTATACCGCCCGCTGCCGCTCTGGTCTAGTCCACGCACCCACGGATGGGAGCGGTCCCCCGAACCGCCCAACGCCCTTGTCCCACCTGGCGGGTGTCGTTCCGATAACGGACGCACGGGTCTTTCTCAGCCTCCCTTGACACCTCAATTGGTCTGGGCCAAGCTCCCCGTACTGGTCTACACCATTAAACGGAGACCGGGTCCCAGTCCCACGAAGCACTGCTCGTCGTATGCGTCGCTGTGGGTGGGGGGTTGCTGGCATCCCTGAGGAGGGTGACGTGAAGCGCAAGCTCATTGCGGCCATCGGCGTCGCGGGCATGTTGGTCTCGATCGCGGCCTGTGGCAGTGACGACGACAAGGACAGCGGGAGCAAGGCGGGGGCGGACGGGTACAAGGGGCAGACGCTGACCGTCTGGACCATGTCCGGCTCCAACCCGCCGGAGTGGACCAAGAAGGTCACCGCCGAGTTCGAGAAGAAGACCAAGGCGAAGCTGGACATCCAGGTCCAGGAGTGGAACGGCATCCAGCAGAAGGTCACCACGGCCCTCTCGGAGTCCAACCCGCCGGACGTCCTGGAGATCGGCAACACGCAGACCCCTGCGTACGCCAAGACCGGCGGCCTCGCCGAGCTGACCGACCTCAAGAGCGAGATCGGCAAGGACTGGGCCGAGGCGGTCAACAAGCCGGCCGTGTACGACGGCAAGCAGTACGCGCTGCCGTGGTACTTCGGCAACCGCACGGTCATGTACAACAAGAAGATCTGGAAGCAGGCCGGCATCACGGAGACGCCGAAGACCCGCGCCGAGCTCTTCGACGACCTCAAGAAGATCGGCGAGAAGACCAAGGCCGAGCCGCTCTACCTGCCGGGCCAGAACTGGTACTTCTTCGACGGCCTCCTCGTCGGCCAGGGCGTCGAGCCCGTCAAGAAGGACGGCGACAAGTGGGTCTCCAACCTCGGTGACCCGAAGGTCGCCAAGGCGATGGACATCTACAAGCAGTACCAGGCCTTCTCCAAGGCGCCCAAGGACAAGGACGAGGCCACGCCGCAGCAGGCCACCGTCTTCGGCAAGGGCAACACCGGCGCGATCATCGCCATGGGCTACGAGGCCGGCACCGCGCTCCAGGCCAAGAAGCTCAAGGCCGAGGACATCGGCTTCTTCACCATCCCCGGTGAGAGTGCCGACAAGCCCGAGGGCGTCTTCCTCGGCGGCTCCAACCTCGCCGTCGCCGCGGGCTCCAAGAAGCAGGACCTCGCCAAGGAGTTCCTGAAGATCGCGCTCTCCGTCGAGAACGACGGCCAGCTCGTCAAGGAGGCCGGCTGGGTCCCGAAGTCCCCGGCCCTGGAGTCCTACGCCAAGGACCAGCCGGCCGCGCAGGCCGGCGCCCCCGCCGCCGCCAAGTCCGGTGGCACCACGCCGCTGATCCCGGAGTGGGCGCCGGTGGAGAACCCGCCGAACCCGATCAAGACCTACATGACCTCGGTCCTGAACGGTAAGTCCGCTGCCGCCGCCGCCAAGCAGGTCGAGGGCGAGCTCAACAAGCGCCTGAGTCAGCAGCAGTAGTCGCCCGGGCCGGGGCGGCGGAGCGGGTCCCGACCCGGGCCGCCGCCCCGGCCCGACGCATCATCCAGTCACGGCTTTGGAAGAGATGGCGAGCATGGCAGTGCAGACCAACCCGGCGGACACGGTCGACAAGATCGTGCCCGACGGGCAGCGCAGCGGTCGCGCACCCGGGCCGCGGGGGGAGAAGCGGAAGGGCGCGGCGAACACCGTCCCGTACCTGCTGCTGCTCCCCGCCCTCCTGGTGACGGCGATCTTCCTCGGCTGGCCCCTGGTGAAGGACGGCTTGCTGTCGTTCCAGAACCTCAACATGGGCCAGCTCATCCAGCACGTCACCGAGTGGAACGGCGTAGAGAACTACAAGGAGGTCCTCGGCGGCGAGGACTTCTGGCGCGTCACACTGCGCTCCACGATCTTCACGGCGATCAACGTCGTCCTGATCATGGTGGCGGGGACGCTCGTCGGGCTGCTGCTCGCGCGCCTCGGCAAGAAGATGCGCCTGGTGCTCATGCTCGGCCTCGTGCTGGCCTGGGCGATGCCGATCGTCGCGTCGTCCACCGTCTACCAGTGGCTGTTCGCGTCCCGCTTCGGCGTCGTCAACTGGGTCCTGGACAAGCTCGGCTGGCACTCCATGGCCGACTACAACTGGACCGGCTCGCAGATCTCCGCGTTCTTCGTGATCGGCCTGCTGATCGTCTGGGGCTCCATCCCGTTCGTCGCGATCAACCTGTACGCCGCCACGACCACCATCCCGCGCGAGCTGTACGAGGCCGCCGCGCTCGACGGGGCCGGCGTGTGGAAGCAGTTCACCTCGGTGACCTTCCCCTTCCTGCGCCCCTTCCTCTACGCCACGACCTTCCTCGAGGTCATCTGGGTCTTCAAGGCGTTCGCCCAGGGCTTCACGATCACCGAGGGCGGCCCCGACCGGCTGACCGAGACCCTGCCGATCTACGCGTTCGTCGAAGGCGTCGGCAACCAGCACTACGGCATGGGCGCCGCGATCGCGATGCTCACCATCGTGGTCATGCTGGTCCTCACCGCGTACTACCTCCGCATCGTTCTCAAGCAAGAGGAGGACGAGCTGTGAAGCGCTCACTGCTCGGCCGCATCTGGCCCAACGCCACGGCGATCGTGCTGTTCGCGCTGATGGTCTTCCCCGTGTACTGGATGTTCACGACGGCCTTCAAGCCGACCGCGGACATCGTCACCGACGACCCCGTCTGGTTCCCGACCGACGTCACCTTCGGGCACTTCAAGACGGCCGTCGACGCGCCCGACTTCTGGAAGCTGGTGACCAACTCGGTCACCGTCACCGTCTGCGCGGTGCTCCTCTCGCTCCTCATCGCGCTGTTCGCGTCGTTCGCCCTCGCCCGGATGCGGTTCAAGGGGCGCAAGGGAATGATCGTGGTCTTCATGGTCGCGCAGATGGCGCCCTGGGAAGTCATGGTCATCGCGATCTACATGATCGTGCGCGACGCCGACATGCTGAACAGCCTCCTCCCGCTGACCCTCTTCTACATGGTGATGGTGCTGCCCTTCACCGTCCTGACGCTGCGCGGCTACGTGGCCGCGGTGCCCAAGGAGCTGGAGGAGTCCGCGATGGTCGACGGGTGCAGCCGCCCGCAGGCCTTCGTCAAGGTCATCCTCCCGCTGCTCGCACCCGGTCTCATGGCCACCTCGCTCTTCGGCTTCGTCACGGCGTGGAACGAGTTCCCGCTGGTGCTGATCCTGAACAAGGAACCGGGCTCGAAGACCCTCCCGCTCTGGCTCTCGCAGTTCCAGAGCCAGTTCGGGGACGACTGGGGCGCCACCATGGCGGCGGCCTCCCTCTTCGCCATCCCGATCCTCATCGTCTTCGTCTTCCTGCAGCGCAAGGCCGTCAGCGGCCTCACCTCCGGCGCCGTGAAGGGATAACGCCACCGATGACCACTGTCACCAGCGGCACAGACACGCTGACCCGCGACGCGCTCGCCGTCCTCCAGCCCGGCTTCGCCGGCACCACCGCACCGGACTGGGTGCTGCGCCGTCTCGGCGAGGGCCTCGCCTCCGTCGGCCTGTTCGGCCGCAACATCCAGACGGCGGACCAGGTCGCGGCGCTCACCGCCCAGTTGAAGGCGGAGCGCGACGACCTGCTCGTCGCCATCGACGAGGAGAGCGGCGACGTCACCCGCCTCGAGGTCCGTACGGGCTCCTCGTTCCCCGGCAACCACGCGCTCGGCAAGGTCGACGACGTGGAGCTGACCCGCTCCGTCGCCTTCGAGCTGGGCCGACGCCTCGCCGAGTGCGGCGTCAACCTCAACTGGGCGCCGTCCGCCGACGTCAACGCCAACCCCGACAACCCGGTCATCGGCGTCCGCTCCTTCGGCGCCGACACCGCGCTCGTCGCCCGGCACACCGCCGCCTACGTGGAGGGCATGCAGGCGGCCGGGGTCGCCGCCTGCACCAAGCACTTCCCCGGCCACGGCGACACCGGTGTCGACTCCCACCACGACATGCCGCTCATCGACGTCGGCCTCGACGTCCTGAACGCCCGTGACCTCGTCCCGTTCCGCGCGGCGATCGCGGCGGGCAGCCGCGCCGTGATGAGCGCCCACATCATGGTCCCGGCGCTCGACGCGGACCGCCCGGCGACCCTCTCCCGCCGCATCCTCACCGGCCTGCTCCGCGAGGAACTCGGCTACGACGGCCTCATCGTCACCGACGGCATCGAGATGCGCGCCATCTCCGCCGCCTACGGGATCGAGCGCGGCAGCGTCCTCGCCATCGCCGCGGGCGCCGACGCCATCTGCGTGGGCGGCGGCCTCAACGACGAGGGGACCGTCACCCGGCTGCGGGACGCCCTCGTGGCCGCCGTCCGCTCCGGCGACCTCCCCGAGGAACGCCTCGCGGACGCCGCCGCCCGGGTCCGCGCCCTCGCCACGTGGACGGCGACGGCGGGCGCGGGCTCGGAGATCGTGTCCGACCCCGAGATCGGCCTGATCGCGGCCCGCCGCGCGGTGACGGTCACCCGCGGCGACTACGCGCCGCCGGCCTCGGGCCCGGTCCACGTCGCCGCCTTCTCCCCGCTGGCCAACATCGCGGTCGGCGACGAGACCCCCTGGGGCGTCGGCGCCGAACTCGAACGCCTCCTCCCCGGCACCACCACCGGCTCCTACTCGGGCCCCGACGCGGGCGCCGACGCCCTGGCCGCCGCCGGTGACCGGCGCATCGTCGCCGTGGTCCGCGACGAACACCGCCACCCCTGGATGACCGACGCCGTGACCACCCTCCTCGCCGCCCGCCCGGACACGGTCGTCGTCGAGATGGGCGTCCCGCAGGCGCCCCCGCGCGGCGCCCTGCACATCGCCACGCACGGAGCGGCTCGGGTGTGCGGGGTCGCTGCCGCTGAGGTCATCGTCGCGGGGTAGCCGACCCCCAGGCAGGTACTCACCGGCAAGCCGCTCGCAAGAGACGAAGGGGCCGGAGGGACGAAAGGGCCGGTCATCCCCAGCGGGGACGACCGGCCCTTTCGCGCGAGCCGCGGGCGGCTGGGACGAGCCCGGGCCTACAGCCCCTGCCACTCCGGCTTGTTGGCGTACGTGTGCCGGAAGTAGTCCGCGAGCTTCAGCTTCGACGCGGCCGCCTCGTCCACGACGATCGTCGCGTGCGGGTGCAGTTGCAGCGCCGACGCCGGGACGACCGACGCGACGGGCCCCTCCACCGTCGCCGCCACGGCGTCCGCCTTGCCCTCGCCCGTGGCGAGCAGCACCAGGTGCCGGGCCTCCAGGATCGTGCCGATGCCCTGCGTGATGACGTGGCGCGGCACCTGGCTCAGGTCCCCGTCGAAGAACCGCGCATTGTCCGCGATCGTCTGTTCGGTCAACGTCTTGATCCTGGTCCGCGAGGCGATCGACGAGCACGGCTCGTTGAACCCGATGTGCCCGTCGGTGCCGATCCCGAGCAACTGCAGATCGACCCCGCCGGCCTCGACCAGCGCCCTGTCGTACGCCTCGCACGCCGCCTGCACGTCCTCGGCGCTGCCGTCGGGCCCCATGAACGCCGCCTCGTCCAGCCCGAGCGGCTCGACGACCTCGCGCAGCACCGTCGCCCGGTAGGACTCGGGGTGTCCGGTCGGCAGCCCCACGTACTCGTCGAGCTGGGCGATGCGGGCCTTCGACGCGTCGACCTCACCGGCGCGCACCTTGGCCGTCAGCGCCTGGTAGATGGGCAGCGGCGTCGAGCCGGTGGCCACGCCGAGCAGCGCGTCGGGCTTGCGCCGCAGCAGCTCGGCCATGGCCTCGGCGATCAGCTCGCCACCTGCCTTGGCGTCCGGAACGATCACAACTTCCACGCTGGGCCTGCCGTTCTGGTCAGAGGAGACTGGAGAGTATGTGGTATAGACCAATCACCACCAATCTAGCAGAGCGCCCCCTCCCCGGTCAGGCCCCGCACACCCCTGCTCCGTCCATGCTCGGCGCTGCGGGCGGCCTTGGCATGTCGGGGACGGGGAGGGGCGGCGAACGCTCCGGGCGGGTGCGGCTCAGCGGCCCAGCAACGAGCCTCCCGTCGCGTCCACCCACTGCCCCGTCACCCACCGCCCGTCCGGCGACGCGAGGAACGCCACCACGTCGGCTATCTCCGCCGGCGTCCCGACCTTGCCCAGGGCCGAGAGCGCGGCAGCGCCGTCCCACGCCTCGTCGCTCGCGCGGAGCCACTCCGCGTTGACGTCCGTGTCGACGATGCCGGGCGCCACCGTGTTCGCCGTGATGCCGCGCGGCCCGAGCACCTTGGCGAGGTAATGGGTCAGCACGTCGAGCGCGCCCTTCGTCATCGCGTACGGCATGAGGTCGGGCAGCATCGCCGTGCGCGCGGCGCCGGAGGAGATGTTGATGATGCGGCCGCCGTCGCGCATCCGGGGTGCCGCGAGCTGGGCCAGGAAGAACGGTGACTTGGCGTTGACCGTGAAGAGGCGGTCGAACTCCGCCTCCTCGATGTCCGCGAAGGCGCTGGACGTGCCGATCCCCGCGTTGTTCACCAGGATGTCCACGCCGTCCGCCCGCGCGTCGAACTTCTCCCACAGCTCCTTCGCGGCCCCCGGCGCACCCAGCTCGGCCCCGAGCGCGAACGCCGAACCGCCCGCCGCCTCGATCGCGGCCACCGTCTCCTCCGCGGCCGCGCGGTTGCTCCCGTAGTGCACCGCGACCCGTGCCCCGTCCCGGCCGAGCCGCTCCGCGATGCCGCGCCCAATGCCCCGGCTCGCGCCCGTGACCAGTGCCGTCCTGCCTGCGAGTACACCCGTGCCGCTCATGCCGCAGCCCCTCTCGTCCCGTAGCCGTGAAATCTGTAGCGGTCGTTACGAAAATGACCGTAGCGCATCCCCGTCCCGTTTCGCTAGTGACCGCTATAGAATTCACTCCATGGCGACCAAGCAGCGTGGGCGGCCCCGCTCCTTCGACCGGGAGACCGCCCTGGAGAAGGCCATGCGGGCCTTCTGGGAGAACGGCTACGAGGGGACCTCGGTCTCCGAGCTGACCCGCGAGATGGGCATCGGCGCCCCCAGCCTCTACGCCGCCTTCGGCGACAAGCGCTCGCTGTTCGAGGAGGTCGTGCGGGTCTACGGCACCACCCACGGCGCCGGACCCGGCCGCGCCCTGGCCGAGGAGCCCACCGCCCACGCCGCTGTCGAGCGCCTGCTGCGGGAGGCGGCCGACGAGTTCACCGCCCCCGGTCACCCGCACGGCTGCCTCGTGATCCACGCCGCGACCAACTGCACGACGCCCGAGGTCGAGCAGGCGCTGCGCGACCAGCGCGGCGCCAGCCTCGCCGCGATCGAGGACCGGCTGCGCCAGGGGGTGGCGGCGGGGGAGTTGCCCGAGGCCACGGACACCGCGGCTCTCGCGCGCTACGTGGGCGCCGTCTTCCAGGGCATGTCGCAGCAGTCCAGGGACGGTGCGACCAAGGCCGACCTGGAGGCGATCGCCGCCCTCGCGATGGCCGCCTGGCCCGTGAGCGAACCGGCGCGACGAGGCGTAGGAACCGGCGCGGGACGAAACGTAGGGACCGGCGCGTGAACCGGCGCGCGTGCGTGCCCGTGAAGAGAGGCGTACGCCACTGCCGAAAGAGCCCCGCGGCTCGGAGGAAGGGACGAGAATTAAGCCGGTCCGACGCATAGACATCGGAGAATGGTCTAGTCCACAATGCGTACGGAAGACCTCCGCCCTCCCCGCACAGGAGGACGGACAGAGGAACCCCGCTCTCTGCCCTGACTGCGGCGGCTCCTCGATCGGCAGCCGGGCACCGCACACCTGGCGGCCGATGCACCTGAAGGGCTGCGGTGCCAGGGAAAGGGTCGAGGGTCCCTCCCCCCGGCGCCGCGGCCCGTCGGTCTTTTCGGGGCCCGACGACCTGCGGGTACGCTCGCCTCGTGCCCTCCATGAACGATCTCGTACGCCAGCACACCGCCCTCGGCGACTCCGACCTCGAGTGGCTCCACCTGCTGGTCTCGGAGTGGCAGCTGCTCTCCGACCTCTCCTTCGCCGACCTCGTCCTGTGGGTCCCGACGCGCGACGGCACCCGGTACGTCTCCGTGGCGCAGATGCGCCCGAACACCGGTCCGACGTCCTACCAGGACGACATGGTCGGCCATCTCGTGCCGCGCGGCCGCCGCCCCATGCTGGACGCCGCGCTCGACGAGGGCCGCATCGTGCGCGAGGGCGATCCCGAGTGGCGCGAGGAGGTCCCGGTGCGGGTCGAGTCCATCCCCGTACGCCGGGAGGGCCGGGTCCTCGGCGTCATCGCGCGCAACACGAACCTGCTGACCGTCCGCACGCCCTCGCGCCTGGAGCTGACCTATCTGCAGTCGGCGTCCGACCTGGCGCAGATGATCGCCGCCGGCGCGTTCCCCTTCCCGGGGCAGCAGGTGGACATGGACGCCTCCCCACGCGTGGGCGACGGTCTGATCCGGCTCGACGCCGACGGAGTCGTCCAGTACGCGTCCCCGAACGCGCTCTCCGCGTACCACCGCCTCGGCTTCTCGGCGGATCTGGTCGGCCACCACCTCGGCACGACGACGGCCGAACTCGCGCCCTCGCGCGGGCCGGTGGACGAGGCGCTCGCCAAGGTGGCCAGCGGATGGGCGCCGCGCGAGTTCGAGATCGAGGGCGAGGAAGGATCGATTCAGCTGCGCGCGATCCCGCTCAAGCCCAAGGGCACGCGCATCGGTTCCCTGGTCCTCCTGCGTGACGTCACCGAACTGCGGCGGCGCGAGCGGGAGTTGATCACAAAGGACGCGACCATCCGGGAGATCCACCACCGGGTGAAGAACAACCTGCAGACAGTGGCCGCCCTCCTGCGCCTCCAGGCCCGGCGCATCGGGTCGGACGGGGGGCGCGAGGCGCTCGAGGAAGCGGTCCGGCGCGTCGGGTCCATCGCGATCGTCCACGAGACGCTGTCGCAGAACCTGGACGAGCGCGTGGAGTTCGACGAGATCGCCGACCGGGTGCTCGCCATGGTCGCCGAGATCTCACCCGGACAGGTGACGGGCCGGCGCACCGGCCGCTTCGGCATCCTGGACGCCGAGGTCGCCACACCCCTGTCGATGGTCCTCACCGAAGTACTGCAGAACGCCCTGGAGCACGGCTACCGGCAGGGCGACACCGGCACCGTCGAGGTCTCGGCGGTGCGCGGCGGCACCAGCAAGGACGCCCGGCTCCTCATCACCGTCCAGGACGACGGCGTCGGCCTGCCCGAGGGCTTCGACCCCAAGCGGGCGGGCAACCTGGGGCTGCAGATCGTACGTACGTTGGTGGAGGGCGAGTTGGGCGGATCGTTCGACATGGTGCCCGCACCCGAGCGCGGCACCCAGGTCGTCCTCGACATCCCGGTGCGCTCGACCAAGTAGCCGATCCCGCTGTCAGGTGGACAGCAATGAGCCCCGGACCGTCGAACGGTTCCGGGGCTCACTGCTCGCGTTGCTCGGGTCTTGTCCCGGGCTGAGCCTGGGGGAGCATCGGGGGGTACTGCGCGCTGCGGCTCGGGGGCGGGGGGATGCGTACTCGCTGTACGCGCCGCCGGGCTCAGGCTCGATAAGGGGTGGGGGATCAGGCGGAGGCCTGACGGGCCCGGTTGCGAGCGGCGCGGCGCTTCATCGCGCGGCGCTCGTCCTCGCTGAGGCCACCCCAGACGCCGGAGTCCTGGCCGGACTCGAGCGCCCACTGCAGGCACTGCTCCATGACGGGGCAGCGACGGCAGACGGCCTTGGCTTCCTCGATCTGCAGCAGCGCGGGACCGGTGTTGCCGATGGGGAAGAACAGCTCGGGGTCTTCCTCGCGGCAAACGGCGTTGTGACGCCAGTCCATGGCTGCTACCTCTCCTTGGTATTACGTGCGGATTGCTTGTGAATGTGAACGCTTTCACGAATCCCTCAACAAGTGAAGGGACGGACGTCACATCTGCGACGGGTGTCCGTTGCTTTGAGGAGGGGATTCGGGCTCTCTGTGGGGCCGATGTTGCGGGCCGTCCCGAGCGCCATGTAGAGATTCGCAAACCTCGGCGGCGGATACAACCCCTTCCGGAAAGTTTTTTTTGATTCCTCGGTGTCGACTAGGTCACAGCCGTCATTCCATGGGGTGGGACCTGGCCCAAACGTTCGAGATGAAGGACTTTGGACCCTTCCACTCACACAATCACACGCAGTGCACGGCGTACGCCTGTGAACGTCACGCTAGTACGCAGCCCCAGGTGGTCACCGTCCATCTGAAGGGGCAGGGGCGCCTTCGAATGCAAGGTGAAGTCCGTGAGGTCATGGAGCGTGACCGCGTTCTTACCGTGAGGTCCCCGCTCGGGCGACGACGTCAGCAACTGGGTGCCGTAACGGGCCACCGCCGGCGTCGACAATTTCTTGAGTCCCAGCACGTCAAGGCCGGTGTCGAAGGACGCCTTCGGCGTCGGATAGAGCGGCCGGTTGCCCAGGAACGACCACGGGGAGGTGTTGCTGACTATGGAGACGACCAGATCCGTGACCGGATCCTCGCCCGGCCGTTCGAGCGTGATCGTGCCGTGTCTGCGGTCCGGCTCCCCAAGGAATTGACGCACCACCTGTCGCACGTACAGGGCATGCGTCGAACGCTTGCCGCGTTCCCGCTGCTGCTCGACTCTGCCGACCACACCGGCGTCGAAGCCGACCCCCGCGCTGAAGGTGAACCAGCGCGACGGCACCGCCTCGTCCTCCGTGCCCGGAGTGCCCGCGGTGAGGCCCAGACCGACCGTGCGCTCCCGGCCCTCGCGCAGGGCGTCCAGAAGCTGCCCGGTCGCCTCCACGGGCTCGTTCGGCAGACCCAGGGCGCGCGCGAAGACGTTGGTGGAGCCGCCGGGGACGACGGCCAGGCGCGGCAGCCGGTCGGGGTCCGGGCCGTGGTGCAGCAGCCCGTTCACCACCTCGTTGACCGTGCCGTCGCCGCCGAGGGCGACGACCAGCTCGATGTCCTTGCTCTCCGCCGCCTGGCGGCCCAGGTCGCGCGCGTGCCCGCGGTACTCGGTGGTGACCGCGTCGAGCTTCATCTCGCTCGCGAGGGCGTGGATCAGGACATCGCGCGTGCGCGCACTGGTGGTGGTTGCCGCCGGATTGACCACGAGAAGTGCACGCATGCGAAGCAGGGTACCCAGCGCCCTGCGGGGAACGCGTGGCCGGGGGCTACCCTGCACAGGTGACCTCTGAGCAGAATCCCGCCCCCGAGACCTCCGAAGCAGACGGCCCGCGCCCCGGCCGGCTGACCGCCGCGGCGGCCCTGGCCGGACTCGAGGGCGTCGCACTCGTCGCGGGCGGCGTCTCCCTGCTGGTCGCCGGGGTCACCGGGAACCCCGACAACACCCAGCAGGCCGTCACCGGCGGGGTGACCCTCATCGTGCTCGCCCTGCTGCCGCTGCTCGCCGCGCGCGGGCTCCTCGCGCGCAAGAGCTGGAGCCGCGGCCCGGCGATCATCACGCAGATCATGGCGCTGCCGGTCGCCTACACGCTGCTGCAGGCCGACAGCATGGCCATCCCCGGCGGCATCGCGCTCGCCGCCGTGGCGATCGCCGCGCTGGTCCTGCTGGTCAATCCGGCGACCACGCGCGCGCTCGGCATCCGTACGCCGGGCAGCGCACAGCCCAAGTAGGCGCGGCCGCCGCGACTCACTCCTCTACGAGGAGCTTCTCCCGCAGCTGTGCGAGGGTGCGGGCGAGGAGGCGGGAGACGTGCATCTGCGAGATGCCGACCTCCTGCGCGATCTGCGACTGCGTCATGTTCCCGAAGAAGCGCAGCAGGAGGATCCGCTTCTCGCGCGGGGGCAGGTCCTCCAGGAGCGGCTTGAGGGACTCGCGGTACTCGACACCCTCCAGTGCCTCGTCCTCGGCGCCCAGGGTGTCGGCGACCGCCGGGGACTCGTCGTCCGTGTCCGGGACGTCCAGGGACAGCGTGGAGTAGGCGTTGGCCGACTCCAGGCCCTCCAGGACCTCCTCCTCCGAGATGGCCAGCTTCTCGGCCAGCTCGTGGACCGTGGGGGAGCGGCCGTGCGTCTGCGACAGCTCGGCCGTCGCCGTCGTCAGGGACAGGCGCAGCTCCTGGAGGCGGCGCGGGACGCGCACCGCCCAGCCCTTGTCGCGGAAGTGCCGCTTGATCTCTCCGACGACCGTCGGCGTCGCGTACGTGGAGAACTCCACGCCGCGCTCCGGGTCGAACCGGTCGACCGACTTGATCAGGCCGATCGTCGCGACCTGGGTGAGGTCGTCCAGCGGTTCCCCGCGGTTGCGGAAGCGGCGGGCCAGGTGCTCGACGAGCGGCAGATGCATGCGCACGAGCTGATTGCGCATCTCCGCGTACTCGGGGCTGCCGGACGGCAGGGTGCGCAGCTCGATGAACATCGCGCGCGCGTTGCTGCGGTCCCGCGGGTCGTGCCGGCCCTGCTGCTCACCGTGTCGCTCGTGGTCGCTCATCAATCCCGCCCGTCGCGCGTCCGATCCCCCTGGCCGCTCACGGAGCCCGGCCCCGGAAGTCGGCGCTGCCTGCTCTGGCGCGTCGGCCATCGGGTCCTCCGGGTGCGGCCTGGCCTGCTGCTCGGGGATGCCGGCGGCCATCCGCCGCACCCCCGCCGTGCCGTCGGCCGGGAAATCCCGTGTGCCGCGCTTGTCGTCCCGCACCGGACCGTCCCCGTTCCTCACGCCGGGCCGGGGCCCGCGCCGCGCTTCTTGTAGAGGCTGATCGAGACGGTGTTGTCCTCGGCCACCGAGGAGTCGACCTGGCCCGCGAGGGCCGACAGCACCGTCCAGGCGAAGGTGTCGCGCTCCGGGGCCCGGCCGTCGGTGGTCGGGGCGGAGACCGTCACCTCCAGGGAGTCGTCGACGAGCCGGAACACGCAGCTGAGCACCGAGCCCGCGACGGCCTGCTGGAGCAGGATCGCGCAGGCCTCGTCGACCGCGATGCGCAGGTCCTCGATCTCGTCGAGGGTGAAGTCCAAACGTGCCGCGAGACCGGCCGTGGCCGTCCGCAGCACCGACAGGTAGGCACCCGCAGCCGGCAGCCGGACTTCCACGAAGTCCTGATTCCCGGGCTCTCCCGCGATCTCGGACACCCTCACCTCCAAGGTGGTACAAGCACTTTCGGGCTCCGGAGGTCCTCCCCCGGGTGACGCGCCACATATATCTGCGGTGACGCTACCGCGCGCCCGACTTCCCTGTCCCGGGGACCCCCGGCCCAGTGCTGTCACTCATAGTAAGCCTACGGGTACGGACAGTGGCTAGAGGGCGTGCGCTCCCAATTGGAAAGAGCGGGCGCCGGATTGACGTACCCAAGCGCCAACCGGTCGAACCCCGACCCGGCCGCGGATCGTCCGGATCAGACCAAAGTCGTGTCCACGAAGCACCAACGCCAGCTCTCACCAGGCTCGAAGGTGCGCATCACCGGATGGCCCGTCTCCTTGAAGTGCTCCGTCGCGTGCCGGTACGGCGAGGAGTCGCAGCATCCGACGTGGCCGCAGACCAGACACAGCCGTAGTTGCACAGGGTGACTGCCCAGGGCCAGGCACTCCAGACAGGTCTCGCTCAGCGGGGCCGGCTCGGGGTGCGGCAGCGCGTCGACGTGCGGGCACTCGTTCATGATGGCCAGGTTACGACGGGGGACGTGAGAAGGACGGCGGAAGGCTGGGCATGGACGTATTGCCACTGGTGGGGTTGGTCGCGGTGAGCGCGGCGGTGGCGGGGGTGGCGCGCAGGACACCGATACCGGCACCGCTCCTCCTGGTCGCGGCAGGCCTGATCGCCTCCTATGTGCCGGGGGTCCCGGCGTACGCGCTCGACCCGCACGTCGTCCTGCCGCTGATCCTTCCGCCGCTGCTGCACACGGCGGCCCTGGAGAGCTCCTACCTGGACCTGCGGGCCAACATCAGACCCGTCGCCCTGCTCTCCGTGGGCTACGTCCTGTTCGCCACGGTGGCGGTGGGCTGGCTGGCGTACGAGCTGATCCCGGACCTGCCGCTGACCGCCGCGCTCGTCCTCGGCGCGGTGATCGCCCCGCCCGACGCGGTGGCCGCGACGGCGATCGCGCGCCGGGTGGGCCTGCCCGCGCGGCTCACCACGATCCTCCAGGGCGAGTCCCTGGTGAACGACGCCACCGCGATCACCGCCTACAAGGTGGCGCTCGCCGCCGCCGTGGGGGAGGGGGCGAGCTGGGCGGGCGGCATCCGCGAGTTCCTCATGGCCGCCGTGGGCGGTGTCGGGGTCGGCCTGCTCCTGATGGTGCCGCTGCACTGGCTGCGCAAGCGGCTCACCGAGGCGGTCCTGCAGAACACCCTTTCCCTGCTGATCCCCTTCGTGGCGTACGCGACGGCGGAGCAGGTGGGCGCCTCCGGGGTCCTCGCGGTCGTCACGGTCGCCCTGTACCTCGGGCACCGCTCCTGGCAGGTCGACTTCGAGACGCGGCTCCAGGAGGCCGCGGTGTGGAAGGTCGTCTCCTTCATCCTGGAGTCGTCCGTCTTCGCGCTCATCGGTCTGCAACTGCCCGTCGTCCTGAAGGACCTCGGCGAGTACAGCGTGGGGCAGGCCGTCTGGTACGCGGTCGGGGTGTTCGTCCTGGTGGTCGTGGTCCGCTTCGTGTGGTCCTACCCGGCCACTTACCTGCCGATCTTCCTGTCGGCGCGGATCAGGGAGCGGGAGAGCGACACCGACTGGAAGCGGCCGCTCATCGTGAGCTGGGCGGGGATGCGCGGGGTGGTGTCGCTGGCCATCGCCTTCTCCATCCCGCTCGTCACGGAGGACGGCGAGGAGTTCCCCGCGCGCAACCTTGTGCTCTTCCTGACCTTCACCACCGTCATCGGCACCCTCGTGGTGCAGGGGCTCAGCCTGCCGGCGCTGATCAAGGCGCTGAGGCTGCCGGGGCGGGACGTCCAGCGCGAGACGCTCGCCGAGGCGCAGGCCCAGAGCGTCGCCTCGACCGCCGCGGAGGAGCGCGTGGACACCTTGATGCAGGACGAGCGCAACTGCCTGCCGCAGCCCCTCCAGGACCGTCTGCGCACCGTTCTGGAGCGGCGCCGCAACTCCGTGTGGGAGCGGCTCGGCCAGCCCAACCCCGTGACGGGCGAGTCCGCCGACGACACCTACCGCAGGCTCGCGCGCGAGGCCATCGCGGCCGAGCGCGAGGTCTTCGTACGGATGCGGGACGAGCGGCGGATCGACGACGAGATGATGCGCACCCTGCTGCGCAAGCTCGACCTGGAGGAGGCCGCCGCCTACCGGGAGGTCGACGACTGAGCACCCTCGAAAGGGGCTCCCGTGACGACGGCGGCGAGCGTCGTGCCCGGCGCGAACGCGCCCTCCTCCGCGAGCACGACAAGAGCGTGGAGCATCTTGGCGACGTAGAGATGCTCGACCGGGACGCCGTGGCGCCGCTCGAAGTCCTCCGCGAAGGCGACCAGAGCGGCGGGCACGCGCGCGTAGCCGCCGCAATGGAAGCGGTCCTCGATGTGCCATGTGCCCCGGGGGCAGCCGAACGCCGCCTCTTGCAGCGCGCGGACGTCGGCCGTCAGGAAGCCGCCCTTGAGCACGGAGACGCCCAGGGCGCGCTGGCCGGGGGCGAGCCCGGCGGCGAGGCCGGCGAGCGTGCCGCCCGTCCCGCAGGCGACAGCGACGACGTCGGCCTCGCCGCGCAGTTCACGGCCGAGCTCCGTGCAGCCCGCCACCGCGCGGGCGTTGCTGCCGCCCTCGGGAACGACATGGGCGTCCGTCGCACCCGTGGCGTCCAGGAGCGCGGCCAGGACGTCCGGATCGCTCTTGCGCCGGTACGTGGCCCGGTCGACGAAGTGCAGCCGCATGCCGTCGCGGACGCACCGGGCCAGCGACGCATTGGGCGGCCGCTCCGCGAGCTCCTGGCCGCGGACGATGCCGAGGGTGGGTACGCCGAGGAGGCGCCCGGCGGCGGCCGTGGCCCGCAGGTGGTTCGAGTAGGCGCCGCCGAACGTGACGAGGGCACGGCCCCGCGCCGCCGCCAGGTTCGGGGCGAGCTTGCGCCACTTGTTGCCGATCAGCTCCGGGTGGATCAGATCGTCCCGCTTGAGCAGCAGACGCAGGCCGTGGCGCCCGAAACGGTCGTCGTCGACCTCGGTGAGCGGCGACGGCAGTCGCGGGCGGAGAACATCGGTGAGCGGGCGGGGCACCCGGCCATTGTCGAACACCGGACATCTGTCCGGGCGCCACCGCCGCAGGGGTGCTCCTACAGGCGGTCACCGATGCGGTTGCGCATCCACGCCATGGTGAACCCCTTCGGATCGATCTTCCCGGGCTGCCACTCCAGATGGCCGATGACCGAGCGCTCCGTCCAGCCGTGGTGGCGACAGACGGCCGCGGCCGCCTTCTCGACGGCCTCCAGCTGCGCCGCGGGCCACGGATCGCGCCCGTCGCCCATGTTCTCGCACTCGAAGCCGTAGAAGTGGCGGTTGCCGTCGGTGTTCGCCTCGTTGTCCGGCGGTAGCGCCCGCTCGGCGATGACGGCGCGCAGGACGTCGTCGTCACCGAGGCCCGCGTGGTTCGCCCGTCCGTAGCCGACCAGGTGGACCCGGCCGTCCTTCGTGATGACGCCGTGGCACAGCGGCCCCGGCAGGTCCGGGTGGCCGTCGCGACAGATGCGGACCGTGGCGTCACTGCCCTTGGTGACGGTGTGATGGATCATCACCCCGTGCATCGGCCCCCAGGCGCCCTGGTGGTTGCGATTGTGATCCTTCCAGTCGCCGACCTCGACGACCGTCAGCCCCTCGTTCTCGAGAGCGGCGAGAAAGCTGTCCGCGGACATGGGTGGGGCCATGACCGACTCCTCACGGGCGCGACGGCCCGCCCGTCGCGCACCGTCTCGTACCGTGCATTTACCCGCAACTGCGGTACGGGGACCAGTCGTTCGGATTCCGTGCGAGCCGTTCCGGACACCGGCGACCCGCCGCTCCCACGGGCGGCGCGGGTCTCAGCCGCGCAGGAAGCCGTCCCCGTTCGCCGCGATGTGCGCCTCCAGGGCCTGCAACGCCCGCTGCGTGGCGTCCGGGCTGCCGGTACCCCTGCGCTCCTCGTAGTAGGCCGCGCCCAGCTTCTTCAGCAGATCGCCGCCGGCGCGCTGCGCCTGCACGTCGTCCAGCTTCTGCTTGCCCTGCGTCAGGCCGCGCTGCGCCTGCTCCTTCGCACGGTCCAAGAACCCCGCCATGGTCGTCTCCTCGTCACGTCGTGGTGTTGTCCGATCAACGTGTCGCTGGATCGGTGAGTTCCGCAAAAACGCGACTGATGCCCCGCTCGGGCGTGATCCATTCCCCCTCGTTTGTGTAATGGCGCCATCACGCAGCGTGCTGGCAGTGTGTGCCGCCGCAGGTCGGTTCCTGATCAGGAGGCAATCCATGTCGGTAGGCGAAGAGGTCCGCACGGAGCAGTCGGGTTCGCAGAAGAGCCTCAGCACATCCGCCGCGCGGAATCTGGCCACCACCAGCAAGTCCGTGCCGCAGATGCAGGAGATCAGCTCCCGCTGGCTGCTGCGGGCGCTGCCCTGGGTGAACGTGAAGGGCGGCACGTACCGGGTCAACCGCCGCCTGAGCTACACCGTCGGGGACGGACGGATCACGTTCGTGAAGACCGGGGACCAGGTCCGCGTCATCCCGGCCGAGCTGGGGGAACTGCCGGCGCTGCGCGGCTTCGAGGACCCCGACGTCCTGGGTGAGCTGGCCCAGCGGTGCACGCAGCGGGAGTTCGCCCCCGGTGACGTGCTCGCCTCCTTCGGCAGTCAGGCCGACGAGGCGTACCTCATCGCGCACGGCCGCGTGGAGAAGATCGGCACCGGCCCCTACGGAGACGACGCGCGCCTCGGCGTCCTGGCGGACGGCTCGTTCTTCGGCGAACAGGCCCTCCTCGACCCGGACAGCATGTGGGAGTTCACCGCCCGCGCGATCACCGCGTGCACGGTGCTCGTGCTGCCGCGCCGGGACCTGGAGCAGGTCGCGGAGCGGTCCGAGTCGCTCGGCGACCACCTGCGGCAACTGCGCACGATCCCCGAGCAGCGGGCCAACGACTTCGGCGAGAAGGAGATCGACCTCTCCGCGGGCCACGTCGGCGAGGCCGTCCTGCCCGGCACGTACGTCGACTACGAGTCGGCGCCGCGCGAGTACGAGCTGAGCGTCGCCCAGACCGTCCTGCGCGTCCACACGCGCGTGGCCGACCTCTACAACCACCCGATGAACCAGACGGAGCAGCAGCTCCGCCTCACCGTCGAGGCGCTGAAGGAGCGCCAGGAGTACGAGCTGGTCAACAACCCGGAGTTCGGCCTGCTCAACAACTGCGAGTACGACCAGCGGATCCAGCCGCACAACGGCGCGCCGACCCCCGACGACATGGACGAGCTGCTCAGCAGGCGGCGCGGGTCCAAGCTGTTCCTGGCGCACCCGAAGGCGATCGCCGCGTTCGGCCGGGAGTGCAACAAGCGGGGCCTGGTCCCCGAGAGCATCGACATGGGCGGGCACCGCATCCCGACCTGGCGCGGCGTCCCGATCTACCCCTGCGGCAAGATCCCGGTCTCGGACGCCCGGACCACGTCCATCATCTGCATGCGTACGGGGGAGGAGGAGCAGGGCGTCATCGGACTCCAGCAGACCGGCATCCCGGACGAGATCGAGCCGAGCCTGTCGGTGCGGTTCATGGGCATCAACGAGCAGGCGATCATCTCCTACCTGGTGACCACCTACTACTCGGCGGCGGTCCTGGTGCCGGACGCGCTCGGCGTCCTGGAGAACGTCGAGATCGGCCGGTGGCAGTGACGCCCCGAGCACAGTCCGCCGTGTCCCCGCCCGGCAGGGTGGGTACACCCAGGGGGTACGCGCCCTCCATCAGCGGATCCGCCACCGTCCGCGCCCTGTCCGGGGTGAGTCCATGACGCAGACGGCACAGACGCGAGGGGCGGCGGGGCCCGCCGAGCCGGCCACGGCACGCGGGAAGGTGGTGCCCGCGCCCGCGACGGCCGGCGCGGGAAGCCGGGACGGACGCGAGACCGCCGCGGACGCGGAGGTCGTCCTGGCGCAGGCCAGGGCGTCGGTGGGGCCTGCATTACGGCGGGCCGTCGAGTCGCTGCCGGGGTCCATACGCGGCGTCGCCCTCTACCACTTCGGCTGGCAGGAGGCGGACGGCACGCCCGCGGCGGGGAGCGCGGGCAAGGCGGTCCGCCCCGCGCTCGTCCTCGCCGCGTCGCGCGCCCTCGGGGGGCGCGCCGAGCGGGCGGTACGGGCGGCGGCCGCCGTGGAGCTGACCCACAACTTCACCCTCCTCCACGACGACGTCCTCGACCGGGACGAGACGCGCAGGCACCGGCCGACGGCCTGGACCGTGTTCGGGGACGCCGACGCGATCCTGGTCGGGGACGCTCTGCAAGCGCTGGCGCAGCGGCTGATCGCCGAGGACCCGCACCCGGCGGCTCCGGCCGCGGCGGCCCGGCTCGCCGCGTGCGTGGTGGAGCTGTGCGCCGGTCAGTCCACGGACGTGGCGCTGGAGCGGCGCGGCCCGCGCGAGGTGTCCCTGGAGGAGACCCTGGTCATGGCGGAGGCCAAGACGGGGGCGCTGCTCGGGTGTGCCTGTGCGATCGGCGGGCTGTACGCGGGCGCGGGCGAGGAGGAGGCCGCGGCGCTCGACGCGTTCGGGCGGGCCGCGGGCCTGGCCTTCCAGCTCATCGACGACGTGATCGGCATCTGGGGCGATCCGGCCCGCACCGGCAAGCCCGCCGGGGCCGACCTCGCCGTCCGCAAGAAATCCCTGCCCGTCGTCGCGGCGCTCGCCTCCGGCGGTCCGGCGGCGGAGGAGCTGGCCGCGCTGTACGGGCCGCCGGGCCCCGACAAGGAGGGCCCCGCCGAGCTGGAGGCGATCGCGCTGGCCGTCGAGCGCGCGGGCGGCCGCGACTGGGCGCAGGCCCGCGCCGCCGACGAGATGGCCCGCGCCCTGCACGAACTGGCCCGCGCGGTGCCGGTGCCGGAGGCGGCGGGCGGGTTGTTGTCGCTGGCCGAGTTCGTCACGCGGCGGGGGTACTGAGAGCGGCGGGCAGATGCAGCGGCCCGGCCCAGCCCAGCCCAGCAGAGCGCGGGGCCCCCTTCCCGTACCCGGTGATGAGCCCGCACCCCGTGCCGTACCCGCGCTCGTCCCCACGACCATGGCTCTCCCCGTACGTGATCGCTTAGGCTGCCAACCGCCGGTGCGTGAAAGCCGGTTGGTGGACGACGCGAGGGGACGATCGGCGTGGGCGTGGGGATCCGGCGGGCGCGGGCGGACGAGCGGGACTTCGTCGTGGGGCTGCTCGACGAGGCGTTCATGGACGACCCCGTGAGCAGTTGGGTGTTCCCCGACCCGGCGCACCGGCGGGCGCGGCACCCGTATCTGATGGGCGCGTTCACCGACGCCACCTTCGCCGACGGTTACATCGACCTCTTGGAGGACGGCACCGCCGTCGCCCTGTGGATGGACATACCCGCGGCCCCCGACGAGCCCGGGGCCGGTGCGGACGAGGACGGGCCCGCGCAGGTGCGGGCCGCCGTCGACTCCGACAACGAGCGGGTCGAGCAGATCGCCCGGCTGACCGAGGCCGCGCACCCGGCCGGCCGGGCGCACGTCTACCTGTGGATGATCGGCGTCAAGCCGGGGCGGCAGGGCGAGGGCCTCGGGACCGCGCTGATGGCGCAGGTCCTGGAGCGGTGCGACCGCGAAGGGCTCCCTGCCTACCTTGAGGCGAGCAACGCCCGCAGCCGCGCCCTGTACGAGCGGCTCGGCTTCGTCTTCACCGGGACCGCCGTCGAGCTGCCCGGCGGCCCGTCGCTGTGGCCCATGTGGCGGGAGCCGCAGGGCGGCTGAGGCTCAGGCGGGCGGCACGATCCGTTCCACCAGGCGTTCCACGATGCCGTCCGGCACGCTCACGCCCGGGATCGCGCCCTCCAGCAACCCCGGCATCGTGAGGTGCTCCAGGATGAGACCGAGCATGCCCAGATAGAGCAGGGTGATCTCCTCCGCGCCGCCGGGCAGTTCGGACTCGGCATTGAACGCGATGCCGAAGTCGAGGTCGCCGCGGAGCGATGTCATCAGGGACGCGCGCAGCGCGGGGCGGCGCGTCGCCTCCAGGCGCATCTCCATCATGGCGAGGAAGCCGGTGCGGTCACCCTGCACCCGGCCCATCAGGTCGTGCATGAACGCGGTGACGAGGGCGCGGTCCCTCGGCCTCTTCAGCAGCTCGGCGACGACCTCCGGGTCCGGCGCGAGCCGTTCGTGCAGATACGTGTCGATCTGGTGCAGCAGGTCGTCGCGGTTGGCGAAGTAGTTCGACGACGTGCCTGTGGGCACGCCCGCCGCCGTGTCCACCGCGCGGAAGGTCAGCCCGCGCGCGCCCTCGGCCGCGAGCACCTCGACGGCCGCGTCCACGAGCGCGGCCCGGCGCTCCGGGTTCTTCACCATGCTCCGACTCCTTGTTCCTCAACCCTCTTGCAACCACTACACACGAAGTACTATAACTGAAGTGGTTGGGCGCCGGCCCTCCACCCACCACGTCCTCCACGAAAAGAGACCAGCTTGCGCAAGCTCACGTACTTCGTCGCCGTCTCCGTCGACGGCTTCATCGGTGACGAGTCCGGTGACGGAACGATGTTCATGTCCTACGTCGACGAGGAGTTCCGGGACTTCCTCGTCCAGGAGTACCCGGAGACCATCTCGTCGGAAGGCCGCAGGCTCCTCGGCATCGAAGGGGTCGCGAACAAGAAGTACGACACCGTGGTGCAGGGCCGTCGCAGCTACCAGGTGGGGATCGACGCCGGGCTCCTCAGCCCGTACGGACACCTGCGCGAGTACGTCGCGACGCGCAGCCTCACCGAGTCCCCGCACCCGCACGTGGAGCTGATCCGTGACGACGTCGTCGGCACGGTGCGCGCGCTCAAGGCCGAGGAGGGCGAGCTGGGGATCTGGCTCTGCGGGGGCGCGGAGCTGGCCGGGCTGCTCGCGGACGAGATCGACGAACTCGTGATCAAGACGTATCCGGTGGTGTTCGGCGGCGGCATGCCCATGTTCGCGGGCCGCAAGTACGCGCTCGCGGAGTTCGACCTGGCGGAAAACCGCACCTTCGGGAACGGTGTGATCGTCCGCCGCTACACCAGGCGCCCGTAGAAGATCGGCCGAGCCCATAGATTGGGCGCATGGCGATCGAACTGCTGCACCTCACCGAGCGCGCCCTGTGGGAGAGCGCACGGGCGACCGGCGCGTACACGATGTCGACCCGTGGCAAGACCCTCCAGGAGGTCGGGTTCATCCACTGCGCGTTCCCGCACCAGCTGCGGGCCGTGGCCGACATGCTGCACGGGGGTGAGGGGGCCGCGGCCGGAGAGCTGGTCGTCCTGGTCATCGACCGCGAGCGGCTCGGCGTGCCGGTGCGTGTGGAGCCGGGGGTGCCGGGCGGCGAGGAGTTTCCGCACGTGTACGGGCCGCTGCCGGTCGGCGCGGTGAGCGAGGTACGGGACTGGCCGCGCCCCCAGGACCGTAGCCAGAAGGAGCGCATGCTCGCCGGTGACCTCTACCTCGCCGACGATCCCGAGCTGACCGCCGACGCGCTGCGCGGCGCCGAGCTCGCCGAGCGGTACAACGCGAGCAGCGTCACCGACCTGCCGGCCCGGCGCGCGCTGCTGCGTGAACTGCTCGGCGAGGTCGGCGACGACGTCGTGGTGCGCCCGCCGCTCGCCGTCGACTACGGGCAGTACATCAGCATCGGCGCGCGGACGTTCGTCAACTGCGGGGCCGTCATGCTGGACGTGGCGCCCATCCGGATCGGCGAGGACGTGCAGATCGGCCCGAACGTCCAGCTCCTCACGCCCACCCACCCCGTCGACCCCGAGCCGCGCCGCGCCAAGTGGGAGGCGGCGAAGCCGATCACCATCGGCGACAACGTGTGGCTGGGCGGCGGTGTCATCGTCTGCCCCGGCGTCACGATCGGCGCGAACACGGTGGTCGGCGCCGGTTCCGTCGTCACCCGCGATCTGCCGCCGGACGTGGTCGCCGTGGGCAATCCGGCGCGGATCGTCCGCACGACGGGGGCGGCCGGGGAGTGAGACGCAGGGGGGTGCTGTGTGTTCTCGCCGGGGTGCTGGCCGTCGTCTGCGTCCAGGGCGACGGCGGGGCGGGAGCCGCCGGTGACCACGCGAGGACGTGGGCGGACGGGACACCGGTCGTGCGCACCGATGGAGACGTGCCGGAACTGCCGTTCGCCGCTTACGAGTTCGATGGCGCCGACAAAGACGCGTACCTGAAGTGGGAGTCGGCCGTCGGGCTGCTCGCGCAGCGCTGCATGGTCCGGCACGGCTTCGCCGACTTCCCCCGCGACCCGCAGCCGTACACCATGGCCGCCACCTACACCGTGACGGGGGTCGCCATGAGCGCGGGCCCGGTCGGCTCCCACGACCTGGAGAACGCCAGGCGCTGGGGGTACGGCTGGGACCCGGCGAAGGCGGTCGGCCCGCGTCGCCACACCGGACGGATGATGACGAGCGAGGAGTCCGAGGTCTACCACGGCGACCAGGAGGCCGGGGACAACGGCTGCTCGGGCGAGGCCGAACGGCGGCTCCGGCGCGGGGTGCACGACATCGAGCGCGTGTGGACGTACGTCACCGAACGCGAGGACGCCGTCGACAAGCGGGCCGCACGCGACCCGCGGCTGCGCCGCGCCTACCGGGTGTGGGCGGACTGCGTGGCCGGCAAGGGGTTCACGCGGTACGCCGACCCCATGGCCGCCGCCGATGACAAGGCATGGCGGCGCGGACAGGACGGCAACACGCGGCGGACGCGGCGCGAGATCGGTACGGCCGTCGCCGACGTCGAGTGCAAGCGCGCGCACAACACGGCGGGGGTGTGGTGGTCGGTGACGGCCCGCCTCCAGCGCCGCGAACTCGCTGCGCACCGGGCCGAGTTCGACGCCGTACGCGCGGACCGGGACCGTGTGCTCCGCAATGTACGGGCGGTCCTCGGGACCGAGGGGTCCTGAGGATTCCCGGGTCCGGGGACACCGGGTAGGTTCCGCCGTGACGGCCACATGGGCCCTGGCGCTGGGGGGTGCCGAGCATGACGGAGCAGACCGGATCCCTGTACGAGCACGCGGGCGGCGACGAAGGGCTGCACCGGGTCGAGGATATCTTCTACACAAAGGTCCTGGCCGATCCGGTGCTCAAGGAGCTGTTCCCGCGCCGCCGTCCGCACCACGTCGAGCATCTGACCTGGTTCACGGCCGAGTCGCTCGGCGGGCCCGACCGCTTCACCCGTGAGCTGGGGTTCCGCCACCTCATCGACGCGCACCGGGACCTGGAGATCACCGAGGAGCAGCGGGCGCGCTTCGCCGAGTTGTACGAGGAGGCGCTCGATGAGGCGGGGCTGCCGGACGACGGGCCGTTCCGTGAGGCGTTCCGCTCGCACATCGAGTTCGGCACACGGGTCGCCCAGCAGAACTCCCGCGCCCGGACCGAGGAGGAGCTGCACCCGCTGCGCGAGGTGCCGAGGTGGCGGTGGCCGGCTAGGGAGTAGCCGCGGCCCCGCGCATCGATCCGGTCATCGCCTCCACGGACGCGTCCCGCACCGCCCCGGCAGGCGTCGACGCGCTGGATTCCGTACGGGAGGCCGTTCCAGTCGATGAAGCGCTGGGCGAACGCGCGGTCGGCGGCGGTGGGCCCGTACGGGCGCAGCTCCCAGCGGCGTGCCGGATCAGGGGCGTACAAGGCGTATTGGAGCGTGTCGTCGACGAAGCAGAAGGAGACCTCGTAGGCGAAGTCGACGCGGGGCTGGACGAGGACGGCGCCGCCGGGCCGGAGCGCGCACGTCGGCCGGTGACAGCACGCGCAGGCCCATCGAGTCCGCGCCCAGCTTCGGCTTCACCACGTACGCGTCGGACTCGGCAGCAGGGCGAGGTCGGCGGCGCGGAAGGCCGTGTACGCCTCCTGATGGCCGAGCACGGGGCCGCTGTTGCGCCGGGCGCAGGCGCGAGGTGAGGAAGATGTCCTCGTCGCGGTAGCGGCGGCCACGGGCCTGGGTCTCCTGACGGTGGTACGCCGGAGGGGCCCGGCCGAGTTCGATCGGCCGGGCCCCTCCGGATGGTTCGGGGCCCGCGGGGGTGCACCGCCCGCCGGTCACCGGTACCGGGGTGCGACCCTGGTCAGGCCTTCTTGGTCTCCCAGAAGATCTTGTCGATCTGGGCGATGTAGTCCAGCGCCTTCTGGCCCGTGGCCGGGTCCTTCGACGCCTTGGCGGCCGAGAGGGCCTTCAGGGTGTCGTTGACCAGCTGGTGCAGCTCCGGGTACTTCTCGAAGTGCGGGGGCTTGAAGTAGTCGCTCCACAGCACCGAGACGTGGTGCTTGGCGAGCTCGGCGCGCTGCTCCTTGATGATGGTGGCGCGCGTCTGGAAGTGCGGGTCGTCGTTGCCGGCCATCTTCTCCTGGACGGCCTTGACCGACTCGGCCTCGATGCGGGCCTGGGCCGGGTCGTACACGCCGCAGGGGAGGTCGCAGTGCGCGCTGGCCTTCACCTTGGGGGCGAACAGGCGGGAAAGCATGTGCTGTCCTTCCTCGTGATCGTCTTCTCAGGTGCGACATTACTCCGTGCGGCACGGCTTTTCTCGGGTGCCCCCGGGGGCTTAGGCCAAAAGTCCAGGGCGACACTGGGACAGGTGGAGGATGGGACCGGCGGACGGAAACCGGGGAGGTCGGCAGATGCCCGAGGCGATCGGCGAAGGGCGTGGGACGAAGGTGCCGTTTCAGATCATCGAGGTGGACGGGCCTTCGATGGTGCCGACCCTGTACCACGGGGACTGGATGCTCGTGCAGTACGGCGCCCGGGTGCGGCCCGGCGACGTCATCGTCCTGCGCCACCCCTTCCAGCAGGACCTGCTGGTGGTGAAGCGGATCGCCGAGCGGCGCGAGGGCGGCTGGTGGGTGCTGGGCGACAACCCCGGGGCCGGCGGCGACAGCACCGTGTACGGGGTCGTGCCCGACGACCTCGTCCTTGCCAAGGTGCGCGGGCGGCTGCGGCGGCGCAGACCGTGGGCCGAGGGCGAGGGTCAGCGCTCGGTGACCGCCGTGGTGTCCTGGGCGCTCGGCGCGGTGCGGCCCGTGCTCTCGGACCGGTCCGCCTCCAGGCGCTTGCGGGCGCGGTAGGCGGCGACGTTGGCGCGGGTCGCGCACCGGTCGGAGCAGTAGCGCCGGGAGCGGTTGGTGGAGGTGTCCAGGTAGGCGTTGCGGCACGGGGCCGCCTCGCACAGGCCCAGGCGGTCCACGCCGTACTCGGTGAGGTGGAAGGCGAGCCCCATCGCGGCGATCGCGGCGTAGCCGGCCGTCGCGTTCGAGGGGTGGTCGGCCAGGTGCATGTGCCACAGCGGACGGCCGTCGTCGTCGCGGTAGTCGTGGCCGGAGATCTGCGGGCTCACCGGGAACTCCAGGAGCAGCGAGTTCAGCAGGTTCACCGCGAGCGTCTCGTCGCCGCCGTCCGCCGCCTCGAACACCGCGCGCAGACGGGCGCGGACGCTCCTGAACCGGGTCAGGTCGGCGTCCGCCGCGCGGCGGGCCGCCTCCTGGTTGGCGCCGAACAGCGCGCGCACCGCGTCCACGGACGTCAGGCTGTCCTTGCCGCGGACCGGCTCCTCGGTGTTGACGAGGCGCACGGCGTAGTCCGAGTAATAGGCCAGTTCCACTTGTAGTCCTTACGGGGGCGGTCTATGGTCAGGGCGGGCAGTTGTAATGCTCGTATCGGCTTTCAGGGTATTACGTGTCGGGGTGCGCGGCGCATCACGCACACGATGCCCGTACGGGAGGGCTTCATGACCGAGACCGACATCACCGGGACCGACTGGCACGCCTGGCAGCAGAGCTGGGACCGGCAGCAGGAGTGGTACATGCCCGACCGCGAGGAGCGGTTCCGGGTCATGCTCGACATGGTCGAGGCATGCGTCGGGCGCACACCCCGCGTCCTCGACCTCGCCTGCGGCACCGGCAGCATCACCGCACGGCTGCTCGCCCGCTTCCCCGAGGCCACCAGCGTCGGGGTCGACCTCGACCCGGCGCTGCTCGCCATCGCGCGCGGCACCTTCGAGGACGACCCGCGCACCGCCTTCGTCACCGCCGACCTCAAGGACCCGCGCTGGACGGAGGCGCTGCCGCACACCTCGTACGACGCCGTGCTCACCGCCACCGCCCTGCACTGGCTGCATACCGAACCCCTCGCGACGCTCTACGGCCAGCTCGCCGGACTCGTCCGGGACGGCGGCGTCCTCATGAACGCGGACCACATGATCGACCAGACGACGCCCCGGATCAACGCCGCGGAGCGGGCGGTTCGGCATGCGGCCATGGACTCGGCGAAGGCGGAGGGGGCGCTCGACTGGGCCGCGTGGTGGGAGCTGGCGGCCAAGGATCCGGTTCTCGCGGAGCCGACGGCTCGGCGGTTCGAGATCTACGGGGAGCATGCGGACGGGGATACGCCGTCGGTCGCCTGGCATGTCGAGGCGCTGCTCGGGGCGGGGTTCGGCGAGGCTCGGGCGGTGTGGGCGTCGCCGTCCGATGCGATGGTGCTGGCGCTGCGGTGACCGTGCGCGGTCGCGTCTGCGGGGTCTTGTCCCGTCGCGGGGTGCGGGTGCGTTGTGGCTGGTCGCGCAGTTCCCCGCGCCCCTGAAGGCCTGCGGCTGCGCCGCGCCTTCCCCGTGGTGAGGTGGTTCCGCGCGTACGTGCCCCTGAGATGGTGCACGGAGTGCGCGTCTCAGGGGCGCGGGGAGCTGTGCGAGCGACCACGGCGGGACCCGCGCTCGGGCACGTGCTCGAGACGGAGGCGCCAGGGGTCACACGCCCGGGCGCCTCGCACGGGGGCGTGCGCCCGGGGAAGGGGCGCCCGGGGTCCAGCCCCGGGCGCGCACCCTCCCCCGGGTCAGCCGGGATGGCTACAGGACCTTGGAGAGGAAGCCCTGCGTCCGTTCGTGCTGGGGGTTCGTCAGGACGTCGCGGGGATGGCCTGATTCCACGACCACGCCCTCGTCCATGAAGACCAGGCTGTCGCCGACCTCGCGGGCGAAGCCCATCTCGTGGGTGACCACGACCATCGTCATGCCGGACTCGGCGAGCCCGCGCATGACGTCGAGGACGTCCCCGACCAGCTCGGGGTCGAGCGCGGAGGTCGGCTCGTCGAAGAGCATCAGCTTCGGGTCCATGGCCAGCGCGCGGGCGATGGCGACGCGCTGCTGCTGGCCCCCGGAGAGCTGCGAGGGGTAGTTCTTCGCGCGGTCGGCGAGGCCGACGCGTTCGAGGAGTTCACCCGCCCGCTCCCGGGCCTGCGCCCGGGAGACGCCCTTGACCTGGACCGGCGCCTCCATGACGTTCTCCAGGGCCGTCATGTGCGGGAAGAGGTTGAAGCGCTGGAAGACCATGCCGATGTCCCGGCGCTTGAGGGCGACCTCGCTGTCACGCAGCTCGTAGAGCTTGTCGCCCTTCTGCCGGTAGCCGACCAGTTCCCCGTCCACGTAGAGGCGACCGGAGTTGATCTTCTCCAGGTGGTTGATGCAGCGCAGGAACGTCGACTTGCCGGAGCCCGAGGGGCCGATGAGGCAGAAGACCTCGCCCTGCTTGACCTCCAGGTCGATGCCCTTGAGGACCTCGACGTTGCCGAAGGACTTGTGGACGCCCTCGGACTTGACCATGGCTGTGGCGGCGGAGGCCGTCTTCTCCGGAGTGCTCACGCGGCACCTCCCTTCGGGCGGCCGACGACGGTGCGCAGGCGCTGCAGCGGGGTCGGGGGCAGCGAACGGGACGTGCCGCGCGCGTAGTACCGCTCGATGTAGTACTGCCCGACGCTGAAGATCGAGGTGAGGACCAGGTACCAGGCGGCGGCCAGGAAGTACATTTCCACCGTGGAGGCGGAGGACTGGCCGATGTCCGAGGCCACCTTGAACAGGTCGAGGAACTGCACGGCCGAGACGAGCGAGGTCGTCTTCAGCATGTTGATGACCTCGTTGCCCGTGGGCGGCACGATGACGCGCATGGCCTGCGGGATCACGATGCGGCGCAGGGTCTTGGAGTGGCTCATGCCGAGCGCGTGCGCGGCCTCGGTCTGGCCCTCGTCGACGGCGAGGAGGCCGGAGCGGCAGATCTCCGCCATGTACGCGGCCTCGTTGAGCCCGAGTCCGAGGAGCGCCGTCAGCAGCGGGGTCATGAACGAGGACCAGTAGTCCTTGTAGATGAACCCGAGGTTGATGTACTCGAAGACCAGGCCCAGGTTGAACCAGATGAACAGCTGGACGAGGACCGGGGTGCCGCGGAAGAACCAGATGTAGAACCAGGCGATGGTGCTGGTCACCGGGTTCTTCGACATGCGCATCACGGCGAGGACGATGCCGCCGACGACGCCGATGACCATGGAGAGCACGGTCAGTTCGAGCGTCTTCCCGACGCCGGTGAGGACCCGGTCGTCGAAGAAGTAGTCGGGGATCGTGCCCCACTGGATCTTGCCCTGCGAGAAGGCGTAGACGATGGCGCCGAGCAGTGCGAGGGCGACGACCGCGGAGACGTAGCGGCCCGGGTGCCGGACCGGGATGGCCTTGATGGCCTCCGGCGGGGCGCCCGCGGGCGCGCTGCCCGCGGGCTCGTTCGCCTTGCTGAGGGGTGGTGTCATGGGTGGTGCCTTTCAGAGCCCGTCAGAGTGCTGGGGTCAGGAACCACCGTTGATCTTCGCCTCGGTGACGGCGCCGTCCTCGACGCCCCACTTCGCGATGATCTTCTTGTACTCGCCGTTCTTGATGATCGCGTCCAGCGCGGCCTTGAGGGCGTCGCGCAGCTGCGTGGCGTCCTTGGCGACGGCGATGCCGTAGGGGCCGGCCTCGACCTGGTCGCCGACGATCTCGAAGTACTTGCCGCCGCCCGACTTCTTCACCGAGTACGCGGCGATCGGGTAGTCGGCGGAGACGACGTCGGCGCCCTTGGAGCGCATCCGGGTCTCGGCCTCCGGGTTGGTGGCGAAGTCCTCGACCTTCAGGGCCTTCTTGCCGTCCTTCTCGCACTTCTTCGCCTGCTCCTTGGCGAGGTCCTGCGAGAAGGTCGCCGTCTGCACGGCGATCGTCTTGCCGCACAGGTCGTCCCAGGTCTTGATCCCCTGGTCGTCGCCCTTGTTGGTGTAGAGCGAGACGCCCGCGGTGAAGTAGTCGACGAAGTCGACGCCCTTGCCGACCTTCTTGCCGGTGTCGCTGTCGATGCCGTTCTGACGGTCCTTGGTGTCCGTCATGGCCGACATGGCGATGTCGTAGCGCTTGGAGGCGAGGCCACCCACGAGGTCGGCGAACTTGCCGTTCTGGAAGTCGAACCGCACGCCGAGCTGCTTGCCGAGCGCCGCGGCGATGTCCGGGTCGATACCGACCGCGTTGCCCGAGTCGTCCTTGTACTCGACGGGCGCGTACGCGATGTCCGAACCGACGTGGATGACGCCCTTGTCGCGGATCTGCGCCGGCAGCTTGTCGGCGAGCGGCGCCGACGTCGAGGAGCCCGAGGCGGAGGAGGAGTCGTTGTCCTTCGACTTCGTCTGGTCACCGCAGCCGGTGAGCAGCAGGGCGCCGGCGACCGCGATCGCGCCGACCGCGGCTGTCCGGGACTTCGCGGAGTGCGCGGTCGTGCGACGGGTGGTGCTTGCGGTCATGGTGGGGTCCTCCGGCGGAATGGGTGGAGTTGCCGTTCGGTCGCCTGGGCACACACCTTCGGGTGTCGCGACCTCGTGCGATGTCGTTGCGATGAACGGCATCTTGCCATTCGGACGGGCGGCCGTTGGGGGTCGGCGATGTCAAAATCGGATAACGGGTCCGCCAAGACGGCCAACACGGTGGCTCATCACGGTGCATGGGGCCGGATCATCTGCGGGCCCGCCGCGGGGTGACGGGAAAATCTCCGGCCGACGGCCTGGCGTCTCAATATTCGAGCCGTGTTCCGGCGGGCGTCGAGCGCGAGTTGACGACTTGTCCACATATTCGGCTATGAGTCATGTCACCGGGCTGTGATCGATCACGTATGGGGTCGTCCGCACCACGGTCCGTCGGGTAAGAAGGTTCTTTACACCCCTCATCCGGGGCTCAGGGCGCGCGTGCGGCGCGCCCGTCGTGTACGCACCTGTGCGGCGGTTCCCCAACAGGAACCGACTGGGGCGTACGCGGTGCCCGCCCGCTCCTCAACCAGGAGCGGACACCCTCACCTGATTCAGAACCTAAGGGGTAAGACAAGTGGCAGCGGAGATCGTCAATCCTCGCAGCGACAGCAGTACCGGCACCGAGGGCGGCAGCGACGTCGCGGACCCCTTCGATCCGGCGTTCGCGCTGCACCGTGGCGGCAAGATGGCCGTGCAGGCCACCGTGCCGGTCCGTGACAAGGACGACCTGTCCCTGGCGTACACGCCCGGCGTCGCGAAGGTGTGCAGCGCGATCGCGGAGCAGCCGGAGCTCGTCCACGACTACACGTGGAAGTCGAGCGTCGTCGCCGTCGTGACCGACGGCACGGCCGTGCTCGGGCTCGGTGACATCGGCCCCGAGGCGTCCCTCCCGGTGATGGAGGGCAAGGCCATCCTCTTCAAGCAGTTCGGCGGCGTGGACGCGGTGCCGATCGCCCTCGCCACGACCGACGTGGACGAGATCGTCGACACCGTCGTGCGGCTCGCCCCGTCCTTCGGCGGCGTCAACCTGGAGGACATCTCGGCGCCGCGCTGCTTCGAGATCGAGCGCAGGCTCCAGGAGAAGCTCGACATTCCGGTCTTCCACGACGACCAGCACGGCACCGCCGTGGTCACGCTGGCCGCGCTGAAGAACGCGGCCCGGCTCAGCGGCCGCACGCTCGGCGAGCTGCGCGCCGTGATCTCCGGCGCCGGCGCGGCGGGCGTCGCCATCGCCAAGTTCCTCCTGGAGGCGGGGCTCGGCGACGTCGCGGTCACCGACCGCAAGGGCATCGTCAGCCGCGACCGCGAGGACCTCACCGAGGTCAAGCGCGAGCTGGCGGAGATCACCAACAAGGCCGGCCTCTCCGGCTCCCTGGAGGACGCCCTCGCGGGCGCCGACGTCTACATCGGCGTCTCCGGCGGTACGGTCCCGGAGGCCGCGGTCGCCTCGATGGCGCCGGGCGCGTTCGTCTTCGCGATGGCCAACCCGACGCCCGAGGTGCACCCCGACGTCGCGCACAAGTACGCGGCCGTCGTCGCCACCGGGCGCTCGGACTTCCCGAACCAGATCAACAACGTGCTCGCGTTCCCGGGGATCTTCGCGGGCGCGCTGCAGGTCCGGGCCTCGCGGATCACCGAGACGATGAAGATCGCCGCGGCCGAGGCGCTCGCCTCCGTGGTCGGCGACGACCTCTCCGCCGAGTACGTCATCCCGTCACCGTTCGACGAGCGGGTCGCCCCCGCGGTGACCGCGGCGGTCGCCGCTGCCGCGCGGGCCGAGGGCGTGGCGCGGCGGTAGTGCCTTCGCGGCCGTGCCAGGTGCCGGCCGCGCGGGCCGGGCTGACCGGGCTTGACCGTGCTGGCGGTGCTGACCGCGCTGCTCGGGCTTGGCGGCGCGGGTGGTGCTGGCTGCGCTGGTAGTGCTGGCCGTGATGCTCGTGCTTGGCCGCGCTGGTCGTGATCCGCGTGCTGGCCGTGCTTGGCCGCGCTGGTAGTGATGCCCGTGCTGGCCGCGCTGGGCCGTGCTGGTGGTGTTGGCTGTGTTGGTCGTGGTGCGCGTGCTGGCCGCGCTGGTGGTGCTGGCCACGTGGGTCGTGGTACTCGTGCTGGCTGTGCTGGCCGTGCTGGTCGGCTTGGCCGCGCTTGGTCGTGGTGCACGTGCTGGTCGTGCTTGGCCGGGCTGGTCGTGATGCTCGTGTGAAAAGGGGCCCCGCCTTGTGTGGGGCCCTTTTCTCGTGGTGCGCCAGAGGACGTGTGTCACAGCCGTGGGTGGTTCCCCGCTCCTGGCGGGACGCCTATCGTCAAGGTCATGTTCGCCGCCTATGCCGCCCGCATCGACCGTGACCAGCCGCTGAACGGATTGGAGTTGGGGGAGCGGCCCGCCCCCCAGGACCGTCCCGGCTGGACGACCGTGAACGTCAAGGCCGCCTCCCTCAACCACCACGACCTCTGGTCCCTGCGCGGGGTCGGGCTCGGCGAGGAGGCGCTGCCCATGATCCTGGGCTGCGACGCCGCCGGAATCGACCGCGACGGCAACGAGGTCGTGCTCCACTCCGTCATCGGCCAGACCGGCTACGGCGTCGGGCCCCGCGAGGGCCGCTCCATCCTCACCGAGAAGTACCAGGGCACCTTCGCCGAGCAGGTCACGGTCCCCGAGTGGAACGTGCTGCCCAAGCCCAAGGAGCTCTCCTTCGAGGAGGCCGCGTGCCTGCCGACCGCGTGGCTGACCGCGTACCGGATGCTCTTCACGAACGCGGGCGTGCGGCCCGGTGACTCGGTGCTCGTGCAGGGCGCGGGCGGCGGTGTCGCAACCGCCGCGATCGTCCTCGGCAAGGCCGCCGGTCTACGGGTCTTCGCCACCAGCCGCGACGAGGCCAAGCGCAAGCGCGCGCTCGAACTCGGCGCTGTCGAGGCCGTCGAGTCCGGGGCGCGGCTGCCGCAGCGGGTGGACGCCGTGATCGAGACCGTCGGCGCCGCGACCTGGTCGCACTCCGTCAAGTCGCTTAAGCCGGGCGGCACGCTGGTCATCTCCGGCGCGACCAGCGGGCCCAGCCCGAAGTCGGCCGAGCTGAACCGCATCTTCTTCCTGGAGCTGAAGGTCGTCGGCTCGACGATGGGCTCCAAGGACGAGCTGGAGGACCTGCTGTCCTTCTGCGCGGCGACGGGGGTGCGGCCGGTCATCGACGAGACGCTGCCGCTGGACCGGGCGCGGGAAGGGTTCGAGAAGATGGCCGGCGGCGAGCTGTTCGGGAAGATCGTGCTGACGGTCTGACCAGCGGACCGAGCGGGGGAGGGGCGCTGCGGCGCCCCTTTTTCGCACCATCGATGTCAACCCTGGTTGACGCGTGGGCACTGTCAACCTACATTGACACCATGACCGAGGCTACAGATCTCGCCGAGCAGGCGGGCGCCCGCGACCCGCGCGTCGGGCTGCGGTCCGTCGCCGCGCTGCGGCGGCTGCTCGAGCAATTGGAAGCGGTACAGGTGCGCAACGCGCGCAATCAGGGCTGGTCGTGGCAGGAGATCGCGGCCGAGCTGGGGGTCAGCCGGCAGGCCGTGCACAAGAAGTACGGGAGGCGATGATGTTCGAGCGGTTCACCAAGGGCGCCCGGGACGTGGTCAAAGGCGCCTACGTCCATGCGGAACGGGAGCGCGCCCCGCACGTCGACGAGGGCCACCTGCTCCTCGCCGTCCTCGACGCCCGCGGCACCCGGGGCTCCTTCGCCCTGGGCGCGCTCGGCGCGGACACCGCCGGGAAGCGGGCGTCGATCGGCGAGGCGCTGCTCACCGCACGCCGCCGCGCCGGGCTCAGCCAGGCCGACGCGGAGGCCCTCGCCGGGCTCGGCATCGACGTGGACGAGGTCGTCGCCCGGGTCGAGGAGGCCCACGGCGTCGGGGCGCTGAGCGGCGGCCGTCGCCTCGGCGGGCGGCGCCCCTTCGCCAAGGGGGCCAAGGGCGTCCTGGAGTCGTCCCTGCGCATGGCGCTGGCCCACCACGACCGCGCGATCGGCGACGAACATCTCCTCCTCGCCCTGGCGACCCGCCCCGGCATCACGAGCGAGGCGCTGGCCGCACACGGGGTGACGGTCCCCGCGCTGGAACGGGTCCTGTACGCGGGCGGCGAGGCGGCGGCGAGCTGAACGCCCCGGGGTCATGAGTCACAGGGCGCTGGACGTGGGCTGATCGTGCTGGGCGGTGCTGCACGCCGTACGGCTTCCGAACCGGGCGCGGCGTCGTCCTCACCGGCCCGGCGCGGAAGCGGACCGCGCCGGCCGGACCCCCTCACACCTTCGGCCCCCGCAACACCTCCCCGATCCGCGCCGCCGCCTCCGCCAGATGGTTCCGGGCCGCCGTGACCTGGTCGGCGGAGACGCCGTGGTCGCGGGCCGTGTCGCGGATGTCGTCCCTGAAGCGGTCCAGGAGGCGGTCCAGGTCGCGGGCCGGGTCGCCGGTGGAGTCCTCGGCGGCCCAGGACGGCACGTACTCCGCGGCCACCTTCTCCGACCCGGGGCGGTACGCGGGCTCCGCCGTCCCGAAGTCCTTGCCGAAGGTGCGGCCGAACTCGCCGAACTCCTTCGCCAGCTCGGAGAGCCCTTCCCGCACGCCCGTCGGCCAGTCGCCCCGCGCGAAGTGGTCCTGCACCTGGTCCTGCACGCGCTTGGCCATCCGCTGGAACTCGTCCTGCGCCTGCGCCCGCACCTTGTCCTGCGTCTCCTTGGCCTGGCGGCGCGCCCGCTGCGCCTCCTCGCGGGCCCGGCGGCTCTCGTCCTTCGCCCGCCGCGCCTGCTCCTTCCACTCCTGCTTGGCGCGGCGCAGCTCCTCCTTGGCGGTGCGCCAGGACTCCTTGTCGGTGAAGTCCATGAGGTCGCCGAGGTCCGGCGTCCGGCCGCCACGGGCGCCGCGCGCCTGCGAGGTGGCGGCCCGCACCTCGCGGCGCAGATCGCCCGCCGCGCCCCGCACGTCGTCCCGGATCTCGGCGGCCAGCTCGGCGACGGACTCGCGGATCTCCAGCTCCAGGTCGGCCAGTTCACCGCTGCGGTCGGCCAGCTCGGCGCGGCCCGCGTCGGTGATCGCGTAGACCTTGCGGCCGCCCTCGGTCGTGTGGGTGACGAGGCCCTCCGACTCCAGCTTGGCCAGGCGCGGGTAGACCGTGCCCGCCGACGGCGCGTAGAGCCCCTGGAAGCGCTCCTCCAGCAGGCGGATCACCTCGTAGCCGTGGCGCGGGGCCTCGTCCAGCAGCTTCAGGAGGTACAGGCGCAGGCGGCCGTGGGCGAAGACGGGGGGCATGTCAGAGCACCTTCTTGTCGGCGGGGGCGTCGGCCGGCGCATCGGCGGGGTCGTCGGCGGTGGGGGTGGCGGGTTCGTCGTCCTCGCCCGGGGGCCTGCGCAGCAGCGCGATCGAGCCGGAGACCGTGGTCGCCTTGAGGGTGCCGGTGCCCGCGCCGAGCCGCCCGGCGATCCGGTGGGCGCCCCACTGGCCGGAGACGCGCAGCCCCTCGAAGGCGTTGGAGACCGCTCCGCTCGCCGTGCTCGCCTCGACCTCGGTGTCCGCCGGGTGCGGGATGCGGACGGCTATCTCGCCGGAGACGCTCGTCAGCGCCACGTCCGTGGGGCCCGCCGGGTCCAGGTCCACGACCAGCGAACCGCTGACGGTGTCGGCCTTCACGAGCGGGCCGGAGCCCTCGACGACGGTCAGGTCGCCCGAGACCGAGTTGAACCGGAGATCACCGGTGACCGCCTGCGCCTCGACGCTGCCGGAGACCGTGCTGGTGCGCACCGGGCCGGTGACGCCCACCAGCGTGGTGTCGCCGGTGACGCCCTTCACCTCGGTGCGCCCCTCGATGCCGGAGACGACGGCGCCCGCGCCCACCGCGCCCAGCTCGACGCGGGTGCCGCTCGGCACGGCCAGCGAGACGACGGCGCTGCGGTGCCAGCCCTTGCGGTCGAGCCATTTGAGGAAGCCCTTCCAGGGCAGGTCGTCATAGGCGACGGTGAGCGTGCCGCCCTCCAGGGCGACCCGCAGCGGCGGCCCCTCCATCTCCGACACCTCCAGGCGGGCGGTGTCCTCCTCGGTGCCCACCACGTTCACCGTGCCGTTCACGATGCGTACGTGCAGGGCCGTCACCGGATCGTCGAAGGTGAGTTTCCGCGGCTCCCCGACGGACCACTCGGTCATGGTGCGACCTCCTCGCATGGAGCGAACGCGCCATATCGCGTCCTCTGTCCAACACGATATATCTCGGTTACGGAAAGTCAAGACTGTCGCGAAGTCCCGTGCGGGTCACTCCCGGACCCGCGCCACCGAACAGCATCTATCTGTGGTGCAAGTGGGGTGAATTGCCCCTAGCGTGGATACATGCCGTCCCCGCGATCCGCCACCGGCGCACTGCTGCTCTGCCGCGCCGAACCCGATGTCGTCGGCCCCGCCGCCCAACTGCTGCGCCAGCGGATGCTGCTCACCCGCGCAGGCGCCGAGTGGAGCGTGCTCGTGCCCGAGAGCGAGCCGTGGCGGGCCGCGACGGACGGCGGCGGCGACCCCAGCGAGGTCATCGACCGGATCCTCGGCGGCTGGGCGGCGGCGCTCGCGGTCGGCGCGCCCTGGCCGGTACTCGCGCTGTGGTGGGACGCCGACCGCAGCGGCTTCACGCTCGCCTCCGGCTTCCGCCGCCCCGTCGGCTACGAGTGGCTGGCGAACGGCACGCCCGTCGGCGAGGAGGAGGCCATGCGGACCTTCGCCGCCCGCCTCGGCCTCGACCCGGTGCTCGACATGCAGTCCCTCGACGTGCTGACCACGCCCGACACCGCGGCCGACGCCCGCGCCCGGCTGCGCGGCCTGCTCGCGGTGCTCACCCGTACCGGACTCGCCCTGCCCCCGGGCCTGGTCCCCGGCGAACCGTCCGACCGCCTGTGCGAAGCCGCGCGGCGGGACGGCGCCGAGACCGTCGAGTGGCCCGGCTGGCGGGACGCCGTCCACGCGGAACTGGACGTCGTGGAGACCACCGGCATCGGCCCGTGGATGCGCGGCCCCAAGGGGCGCGCCCTGGCCGCCGCGCACCTTGCGGCCGGGCTGCCGCTGACGGTGTACGGCTTGCGCAGGCGCGGTGGCGGCTGGCTCGCGGCGGGCGGCCTGCTGCTGGTCCAGGGCGCGCTCGGACTCGCCTACGACCGGATGCGCGCGGCCCGCGACTGACGGTGCCCAGACGCCCGTAGGACGGAGCTACTCGTCCTCGTCCTCGTCGTCCAGGCGCGCCAGCCACGTCGCCAGGCGCTCCACCGGCACCTCGAAGTCCGGGTTGAGATCGACGAACGTACGGAGCTGCTCGGCGAGCCACTCGAAGGTGACCTCCTCCTCGCCGCGCCGCTTCTCCAGCTCTTCGATGCCACGGTCCGTGAAGTACATACCCCCAGGATATGCGGCAGGACCGCACCCCCTGACGGGGATGCGGCCCTGCACAGTGACCGGGGCGACTACGCCTCGAACACCTCGCGGACGAGCTGCTCCTGCTCGGCCTGGTGGCGCTTGGCGGAGCCGACCGCAGGGGACGAGCCGTGCGGGCGCGAGATGCGCCGCAGACGCTCGGTGCCCGGGAGGCCCGCACCGACGGCGAGGTCCAGGTGGTCGATCAGGTTGAGGGCGATGAACGGCCAGGCACCCTGGTTCGCCGGCTCCTCCTGCGCCCACAGGTACTTCTCGGCGTTCGGGTACTTGGCGATCTCCGCCTGGAGCTCGGCGCCCGGCAGCGGGTACAGACGCTCGACGCGGATGATCGCCGTGTCCGTGATGCCCTTCTTCTTGCGCTCGGCGTCGAGGTCGTAGAAGAGCTTGCCCGCGACGAAGACGACCTTGCGGACCGCGCTCGCCTCCACCGACTCGTCGCCGATGACCGGGCGGAACTGGCCCGACGTGAACTCCTCCACCTTCGACGCGGCGGCCTTGAGGCGCAGCATCGACTTCGGCGTGAAGACCACCAGCGGCTTGTGGTGCGGGTTGTGCACCTGCCACCGCAGGAGGTGGAAGTAGTTCGACGGCAGCGTCGGCATGGCGACCGTCATGTTGTTCTGCGCGCAGAGCTGGAGGAAGCGCTCGACACGGGCCGAGGAGTGGTCCGGGCCCTGGCCCTCGTAACCGTGGGGGAGGAGCAGCGTCACACCGCTCGTCTGGCCCCACTTCTGCTCGGCGGCCGAGATGTACTCGTCGACGACCGTCTGCGCGCCGTTGACGAAGTCACCGAACTGCGCCTCCCACATGACGAGGGACTCGGGGCGCGCGAGCGAGTAGCCGTACTCGAAGCCCATGACCGCGTACTCGGAGAGCAGCGAGTCGTAGACGTTGTACCGGGCCTGGTCGGGCGACAGGTACAGCAGCGGCGTGTAGTCCTCGCCGGTCTCCCGGTCGATGAGGACGGCGTGGCGCTGGCCGAAGGTGCCGCGGCGCGAGTCCTGGCCGGACAGCCGGACCGGGGTGCCCTCCAGGAGGAGGGAGCCGACGGCGAGGGTCTCGCCCATGCCCCAGTCGATCGTCCCGTCCTCGATCATCGCGGCGCGGCGCTGGAGCTGCGGCAGCAGACGCGGGTGCACCGTGACGTGGTCCGGGATGTTGACCTGGGACTCGGCGATGCGCTTGACGACCTCCTGGGAGATCGCCGTGTTGACGGGCACCGGGAACTCGGCCTGCGGCTCGGGCATCTGGGCCTCGCCCGGCTGCGCGACGGCCTCGCGGACCTCGGTGAAGACCTTCTCCAGCTGGCCCTGGAAGTCCTGGAGCGCCTGCTCGGCCTCCTCCAGGGTGATGTCGCCGCGACCGATGAGGGACTCGGTGTAGAGCTTGCGCACCGAGCGCTTCTTGTCGATCAGGTCGTACATCAGCGGCTGCGTGAACGCCGGGTTGTCCGACTCGTTGTGACCGCGGCGGCGGTAGCAGATGAGGTCGATGACGACGTCCTTGTTGAACGCCTGGCGGAACTCGAAGGCCAGCCGTGCGACGCGGACGACGGCCTCGGGGTCGTCACCGTTCACGTGGAAGATCGGCGCCTCGATCATGCGGGCCACGTCGGTGGCGTACATGGAGGAGCGCGAGGACTCCGGGGCGGCGGTGAAGCCGACCTGGTTGTTGATGACGATGTGGACCGTGCCGCCCGTGCGGTAGCCGCGCAGCTGCGACATGTTGAGCGTCTCGGCGACCACGCCCTGGCCCGCGAAGGCCGCGTCACCGTGCAGGGCGACGGGCAGGACGGTGAAGTCCGTGCCGCCCTTGTTGATGATGTCCTGCTTGGCGCGGGTGATGCCCTCGATGACCGGGTCGACCGTCTCCAGGTGGGAGGGGTTCGCGGCGAGGGAGACCTTGATCTGCTCGCCGTCCAGGCCGGTGAAGGTGCCCTCGGCGCCCAGGTGGTACTTGACGTCGCCGGAGCCGTGCATCGACTTCGGGTCGAGGTTGCCCTCGAACTCGCGGAAGATCTGCGCGTACGACTTGCCGACGATGTTCGCGAGGACGTTCAGGCGGCCGCGGTGGGCCATGCCGATGACGACCTCGTCGAGGCGGGCCTCGGCGGCGGAGTCGATGACCGCGTCGAGCAGCGGGATGACGGACTCGCCGCCCTCCAGGGAGAAGCGCTTCTGGCCGACGTACTTGGTCTGGAGGAACGTCTCGAACGCCTCCGCCGCGTTCAGGCGGCGCAGGATGCGGAGCTGCTCCTCGCGCTCCGGCTTGGAGTGCGAGCGCTCGATGCGGTCCTGGATCCACTTGCGCTGCTTGGGGTCCTGGATGTGCATGAACTCGACGCCGGTGGTGCGGCAGTACGAGTCGCGCAGCACGCCGAGGATGTCGCGCAGCTTCATCATCGACTTGCCGGCGAAGCCGCCGACGGCGAACTCGCGCTCCAGGTCCCACAGGGTGAGCCCGTGCTCGGTGATGTCCAGGTCGGGGTGCTTGCGCTGCTTGTACTCCAGCGGGTCGGTGTCGGCCATGACGTGGCCGCGGACCCGGTAGGAGTGGATCAGCTCGAAGACGCGGGCGGCCTTGGTGACGTCGTCGTCGTGCGAGGCGTCGATGTCCTTGAGCCAGCGGACCGGCTCGTAGGGGATGCGCAGGGCCTTGAAGATCTCGTCGTAGAACTCGTTCTCACCGAGGAGGAGGTTCGCGACGATGCGCAGGAACTCGCCGGAGGCGGCGCCCTGGATGACCCGGTGGTCGTAGGTCGACGTGAGCGTCATGACCTTGGAGATGCCGAGCTTGTTCAGGGTGTCCTGGGAGGTGCCCTGGAACTCCGCCGGGTAGTCCATCGAGCCGACGCCCATGATGACCGACTGGCCGGGCATCAGACGCGGCACGGAGTGGACGGTGCCGAGGCCGCCGGGGTTGGTCAGGGAGACCGTGACGCCGGAGAAGTCCTCCATCGTCAGCTTGCCGTCGCGGGCGCGGCGGACGATGTCCTCGTAGGCCTGCCAGAACTCGAAGAAGTTCAGCGTCTCGGCCTTCTTGATGCCCGCCACGACCAGCTGGCGGTCGCCGTTGGGCTTCACCAGGTCGATCGCGAGGCCGAAGTTGATGTGCTCCGGCTTGACCAGCGTCGGCTTGCCGTCCTTCATCGCGAAGGAGTAGTTCATCGACGGCATGGCCTTGATGGCCTGCACCATCGCGTACCCGATGAGGTGCGTGAAGGAGATCTTCCCGCCGCGGGCGCGCTTGAGGTGGTTGTTGATGACGATGCGGTTGTCGAACAGCAGCTTCACCGGGACGGCGCGCACGGACGTGGCCGTGGGGACCTCGATGGAGGCGTTCATGTTCTTCGCGACGGCGGCGGCGGGACCGCGCAGCGTCACGAGCTCGGGGCCGGCGGGGGCCTCGGTCGTCACTTGTTCAGCCTTCTTCGGAGCGGGGGCGGCGGGAGCGGGGGCGGCCTTCGCGGCGGGCGCCTGCTGAGCGGTCTGAGCCGGCTGCGCGGGCGCGGCGGCGGGCTTCGCGGGCTCGGGGGCCTTCGCGGGCGCCGGTGCGGCGGGGGCGGCCTGGGTCTGCGCGGCGGGCGCCGGCTGGGCCGGGGCCTCGGCCTTCTGCGCCGGCGCCTTCACAGCCTCGGTCGGCGCGGCCCCCGTGGCCGCGGCACCGGGCTTGTAGTCGGCGAAGAAGTCCCACCAGGCGCGGTCGACCGAATTCGGGTCCTGGAGGTACTGCTGATAGATCTCGTCGACGAGCCACTCATTGGGACCGAAGGCGGCGGCAGGGCTCTTGCCCTGCTCCGCTTGGTCGGTCTCGGTGGAGATGCTCGAGTTACTGGGGGACTGTGGCGACACGGCGGTAACCGCCCTCTTCCGCTTCTCACAAGGTGATGGACAGCGGGAATAAAGGCTACGCCTCCATGAGCGGGACGTGCAGACCGGGCCGGTGATCCGTCGCGTAAGTCACACTGGGGATCTGGTTTCGGGCCGCGAAATGGCGGGAAACAACCGGGGTTCACGTACGTTCGACCGCGCGCCCGGCGCACCTGGCGCGACTGGGCGCGGCTTGACCTCCGCCTTACCGAGACCCTACGTCAACTTTGCGGTCCCGGCTTGTCCCGGAAGAGTGACCCTGATCCGGCAGCCGCGCTCCGATTCGGCCACGCCGATCTTGCCGCCGTGCAGGTCCACGGCCCAGCGGGCGATGGCGAGGCCGAGACCCGTGCCACCGTCACCCTTCCCCTTCGCCGAGTGTCCGGCGTTGCCCCGGTTGAAACGCTCGAACACCCGGTGCCACTCCGACTCGGGGATACCGGGCCCCTCGTCCAGCACCTCCAGCTCCAGGGAGTCGGGGGTGAGCCCGCGTCGCGCGCGTACCGTGACGCGGCCGTGGGCCGGGGAGTGCTTCACCGCGTTGTCGATGAGGTTGGCCACGACCTGGTGGATGCGTTCCGGGTCGGCGTGGGCCGTAAGTTCCGGAGGCGAGACGTCCAGGTGCAGATGGACGTCCGTACGCGTATGGGTGCCGGAGCCGGAGGCGATGCCCGCGCGCTGGGAGACCGCCATGTTCGCCTCCTTGAGCACGCCCGACAGGTACGGCCAGACCTCGAAGCGGCGGGCCTTGAGCGGCACCACGCCGTTGTCCAGGCGGGAGAGGTCCAGGAGGGTCTCCACGAGGCGGCCGAGCCGCTCCGTCTGCTTGAGGGCCGTGCGCATGGTCTCCGGGTCGGCGGCCATGACGCCGTCCACCACGTTCTCCAGGACCGCGCGGAGCCCCGCGATGGGGGTGCGCAGCTCGTGCGAGACGTTGGCGACCAGCTCCTTGCGCTGGAGGTCCTGCGCGGCCAGCTCGTCGGCCATGCGGTTGATCGTCACCGCGAGGTCGCCCAGCTCGTCGCGGCGGTCCGCGCCGCGCACACGGCGCGTGTAGTCGCCGTTGGAGATGGAGCGGGCCACCGTGTTCATCTCGTCGAGCGGCGCGGTGAGGCTGTGCGCCACGAACTGCGTGATGAGCAGCGTCGCGATGATCGAGAAAACGGTGATGAAGCGCAGCTCCGTCGCCGTGTACATCGCCACCATGATCAGGCCCGTGGTGATGAAGACGGAGACGACGACGAGCGTGCCGAGCTTCGCCTTGATCGAGAAGGGGCGCAGACCGCCCGTCGCCCGGTGCGGGCCGACGGCGTGCGGGCGTGCGGCGCGGGCGTGCGGTGTCCGGTCCCCGCCGCTCATGGCGTCGGCGTCTCCAGTGCGTAGCCCACACCGTGCACGGTGCGGATGCGCTCGGCGCCGATCTTGCGGCGCAGCGCCTTGATGTGGCTGTCGACGGTACGGGTGCCGGAGGCGTCGGCCCAGTCCCACACCTCGGCGAGCAACTGTTCGCGGGAGAGCACCGCGCGCGGGGTGTTCGCGAGGCAGACGAGCAGGTCGAACTCGGTCGGGGTGAGGTGCACGTCCTCGCTCCTGACGCGGACCCGGCGCTGGGCGTGGTCGATCTCCAGCTCGCCGAGGCGCAGGATGCCGCTGCGCGGGGTCGCGGCGGCGAGCGCCGCCCGCTCGACCCGGCGGAGCAGGACGTGGACGCGCGCGGCCAGCTCGCGCATGGAGAACGGCTTGGTCATGTAGTCGTCGGCGCCGACGCCGAGCCCGACCAGCATGTCCGTCTCGTCGTCGCGCGCGGTCAGCATCATGACCGGCACCGGCCGCTGCGCCTGCACGCGGCGGCAGACCTCCAGGCCGTCGAAGCCCGGCAGCATGATGTCGAGGATCAGCAGGTCGGGCTGCCACGCCTCGGCCGTGTCGACCGCCGAGGGCCCGTCCTGTGCGGTTTGCACGAGGAATCCCTCGGCCCGTAGCCGGGCGGCGATGGCGTCCACGATCGTGGGGTCGTCCTCGACGACCAGAACCCGGCGCTGGGCGCCCGGGGTCGCCGTGCTTCCGTTGTGGGAGGTGTGTGTCTGCTCCATCGCCCCGCCCCTGAATGCGCACCGTCCCGGCGCGCTTGACGCTTGAATGATCTGGGTTTCGGACGTCAGCGTACGGGGAGTTACCGCCGGTCGGCTACGCGGCCCGTACTGCGAGGTGCACCACGTCGGGTACGCCTCGGACAACGGGGATCTCTTCGGTGCGGACCGACCGGAATCCGGCATTCCGCAAGGTTCCTTCGAAATTTGCGGACGGCTGTGCGGACCAGACGGCGAGCACACCGCCGGGGGTGAGCCGGGCCCGGCAGGCGGCGAGCCCGGCGGGGGAGTAGAGGCTGTCGTTGTCCTCGGTGACGGTCCAGTCCGGGCCGTTGTCGATGTCCAGGCAGAGCGCGTCGTAGCTGCGGGACGTCTCGTGCAGATGCCGTACGAGATCGGCCTCGACGATCTCCGTACGGGGGTCGGCGAGCGCGTCGGCGGAGAGCGGGCGCAGCGGTCCGTCCAGGTGCCAGTCGATGACGGCGCGCTCGCGCTCGATCACGGTGATGCGGCCCCAGCGCGGGTCCGCCGCCGCGTGGGCCAGCGAGAAGCCGACGCCGAGGCCGCCGATCAGCACGCTCGGGGCCGGGCGCTCCGGGGGCAGTTCGGCGAGCGCCGCGTCGATCAGGAGCCGCTCGGAGCGGCCGTCGGAGGTGTCCATCAGGAAGGTGCCGTTGGCGATGATCTGGAGCAGGTCGCCGTGGCGGCGCAGGACGACTTCGCCGTACGGGCCCGTACGGCGGTCCAGGACGGTGGGCTGTTCCGTGAGAATGCTGTCGGGCATGCGGCCATTCTTCCGGGCCCGCGCACGCATGGCGTGGGAGTTCCGGGACAGGAGAGGGAAAACGCGACCAGTGCCGACGCGATCGGCGTCCATGAGGTTGCTGTGAAACGAGTCACATTTGAGGCCCCGGTGAAAATCGAAACGTGCAATAAGGGGTGTCCCGCGTGAAACCGGGCGCGACGGCTGACCAGACGACCGCGCCGGTCGCCGAGGCCGCGCCCCGGCCTGCGCTGATCGGGGTCCCGGCGCAGCCCGGGCCGCCCGCCGTCGAGAGCGCGCCCAGAGGGTCCGGGCGCCGCCGCCGGCTCCTCCGGCTGCTCCCCACCCCCACCGGCACGCCGTTCACCTTCGCCTACGCCCTGGTCCTGATCGCCACCTCGCTCTTCACCGAGTTCGCCGACCCGGACACGGTCACCCGCGTGCACCAGGCGTCCAGTACAGATGTCACTCATCTTGCTCAGTCGCCGATGCTCGTGCTGACGGCCAGCGCGCTGTGGACCGTGGGCGGCATCGCCTCACCGTTCATGATCGCGTTCGTGCTCGTGCTGACCGCGCTCGAACGGCGCACGGGCGGCCCGCGCACCGCCGCCGTCTTCGTGCTCGGCCACGTCCTCGCGACCCTGGCCACCGAGGTCCCCGTCGGCCTGTCGGTGATGCTGGGCCACCTTCCCCACACCTCCCTGCACCGCCTCGACTACGGCGTCAGCTTCGGCCTCGCCGCCAGCATCGGGGCGCTCGCCGGACTCCTCACGCCCTGGCCGCGCTACGCGGTGCTCCTCGTCTTCGGCGCGATGCTCGCCGCCGACCTGTGCTCGTTCGCCGACCCGATGACGAGCTGGGGCCACCTGCTCGCCCTGGCGATCGGCGTCGCCACCTGGCCACTGCTGCGCCGCCGCCGTCAGAGTCGGTGGGCTCAGGAGGCTTCCCTCGGAGGTGCCGGTCCCGACGATCGCTGAGAGCGAACGCATGCCGGGGAACATCCCGAGGCAGTCAAGCATTGAGTCCACATAGCTCAACTTGAATGCCGAAGGGGAGATCATGGCTTCGACGTCCACACCGCTCACCTTGCCTGTGCTGCCGCTCGACGACGAGGTCGTGCTGCCCGGCATGGTCGTGCCCCTGGACCTGAACGACAACGACGTACGCGCCGCCGTGGAGGCCGCCCAGGCCGCCGCCCGCTCCGACGGCGACAGCAAGCCCAAGGTGCTGCTTGTTCCGCGGATCGACGGCACGTACGCGAACACCGGTGTGCTCGGCACGGTCGAGCAGGTGGGCCGTCTCGCCGACGGTGACCCCGGCGCCCTCATCCGCGGCCGCGGCCGCGTGCGCATCGGCGCGGGCACCACCGGACCCGGCGCCGCCCTCTGGGTGGAGGGCCTGACCGTCGAGGAAGAGGTGCCCGAGCCGCTGCCCGGCGCCGTCACCGAGCTGGTCAAGGAGTACAAGGCGCTCGCCACGAACTGGCTGAAGAAGCGCGGCGCCTGGCAGGTCGTGGACCGCGTCCAGCAGATCGACGACGTCTCCGTCCTCGCCGACAACTCCGGCTACTCGCCCTTCCTCACCACCGACCAGAAGATCCAGCTCCTGGAGACCGCCGACCCGGTCGCCCGCCTCAAGCTCGCCACCGAGCAGCTGCGCGAGCACCTGGCCGAGCAGGACGTCGCCGAGTCGATCGCCAAGGACGTCCAGGAAGGCGTCGACAAGCAGCAGCGCGAGTTCCTGCTGCGGCGCCAGCTCGACGCCGTCCGCAAGGAGCTGCGCGAGCTGAACGGCGAGAAGGAGGGCGAGGAGTCCGACGACTACCGCGCCCGCGTCGAGGCCGCCGACCTGCCCGAGAAGGTCCGCGAGGCCGCGCTCAAGGAGGTCGAGAAGCTGGAGCGCGCCAGCGACCAGTCCCCCGAGGGCTCATGGATCCGCACCTGGCTCGACACCGTCCTCGAACTCCCGTGGAACGAGCGCACCGAGGACGCCTACGACATCAAGGGCGCCCAGGAGGTGCTCGACGCCGAGCACGCGGGCCTGCAGGACGTGAAGGAGCGCATCACCGAGTACCTGGCCGTGCGCAAGCGGCGCAGCGACCGCGGTCTCGGGGTCGTCGGCGGCCGTCGCGGCGGCGCCGTGCTCGCCCTCGTCGGCCCGCCCGGCGTCGGCAAGACCTCGCTCGGCGAGTCCGTGGCGCACGCCATGGGCCGCAAGTTCGTCCGCGTCGCCCTCGGCGGCGTCCGCGACGAGGCGGAGATCCGCGGCCACCGCCGTACGTACGTGGGCGCCCTGCCGGGCCGCATCGTGCGGGCGATCAAGGAGGCCGGGTCGATGAACCCGGTGGTCCTGCTCGACGAGATCGACAAGGTCGGCTCCGACTTCCGCGGCGACCCGGCCGCGGCCCTGCTCGAAGTCCTCGACCCGGCGCAGAACCACACCTTCCGCGACCACTACCTGGAGGTCGAGCTCGACCTGTCCGACGTGGTCTTCCTGGCCACGGCGAACGTGCTCGAAGCCATCCCCGAGGCGCTGCTCGACCGCATGGAACTGGTGCGGCTCGACGGCTACACCGAGGACGAGAAGGTCGTCATCGCCCGCGACCACCTGCTTCCGCGCCAGCTGGAGCGGGCCGGTCTGGCGAAGGACGAGGTCACCATCGACGAGAGCGCGCTGCGCAAGCTCGCCGGTGAGTACACCCGTGAGGCCGGCGTCCGCAACCTGGAGCGCGCCGTGTCCCGGCTGCTCCGCAAGGTCGCGGCGCAGCACGAACTCGGCGAGCGCGATCTGCCGTTCACGGTGACCGACGCCGACCTGCGCGACCTCATCGGGCGCCCGCACCACGTGCCCGAGTCCGCCCAGGACCCGGCCGAGCGGCGCACGGCGGTGCCGGGTGTCGCGACCGGCCTCGCGGTGACCGGCGCGGGCGGCGACGTCCTCTTCGTCGAGGCGTCCCTCGCCGACCCGGAGACGGGCGCGGCGGGCCTGACCCTCACCGGTCAGCTCGGCGACGTGATGAAGGAGAGCGCGCAGATCGCCCTGTCGTTCCTGCGCTCCCACGGGGCCGAGCTTGAGCTGCCCGTCGGCGACCTGAAGGACCGCGGCGTGCACATCCACTTCCCGGCGGGCGCGGTGCCCAAGGACGGGCCGAGCGCGGGCGTCACCATGACGACCGCCCTCGCCTCCCTGCTCAGCGGGCGCCTGGTCCGTACGGACGTGGCGATGACCGGTGAGGTGTCGCTGACCGGGCGGGTCCTGCCCATCGGCGGCGTGAAGCAGAAGCTGCTCGCCGCGCACCGGGCGGGGATCACGACGGTGATCATCCCTAAGCGGAACGAGGCGGATCTGGACGACGTCCCCGCCGAGGTTCTGGAGAAGCTGGACGTGCACCCCGTGACGGATGTCCGTCAGGTGCTGGAGCTGGCGCTCGCCCCGGCCTCGGCTTCGGCCGACGCCGGGCTGGAGGTTCCGGTCGCGGCGTGACGTGTGCGGCTGGGCAGTGAAGGCCCGGGCTCCCATGGGGGGCCCGGGCCTTCTTCGCGTACGTCACGGGTTCTCTTGGGAGCCCCGGGTGTTCCCTTACCGCCACGGGGCTCTGCCCCGGACCCCGGTCCTCAATCGCCGGACGGGCTTGTCGTGGCCGGTTCAGCCGTTGGCTAGGGCCTGGACTCGGTCGAGGGCGCCGTTGAACTTGTCGTGGTCGCCGACGGTCGGGCCGCTCGATGTGTACTGCCACATCGTGTAGAAGCCCCAGCCCGCGGGCAGCGTGCCCGGGTCGGAGGCGTAGCGGGCGATCCACAGCGGGTTCGTGGAGCCGAAGGCGGCGGAGTTGCCCGTGCACTGGGTCCACCAGCTCGTCGCCGTGTAGATGACGGCGTCGCGGCCGGTGCGCGCCTTGTACTGGGTCACGAAGTCGCGGATCCAGGACACCATCCCGGACGCCGTCTTGCCGTAGCAGGCGGCGCCGTACGGGTTCCACTCGATGTCGAGCACGCCCGGCAGTGTCCTGCCGTCCTTGGACCAGCCGCCCCCGTGGTCCACGAAGTAGTTGGCCTGCGTGGCGCCGCTCGTGGTGTCGGGGGTCGCGAAGTGGTACGCGCCGCGGATCATGCCCACGTTGTACGAGCCGTTGTACTGCTGCGCGAAGTACGGGTTCGTGTAGTACGTGCCTTCGGTGGCCTTGGTGTAGGCCCACTTCACGCCGCTGCCCCACAGGGTCGACCAGGCCACGTTGCCCTGGTGGCTGCTGACGTCGACGCCTTCCGTCTGGGTGGCGCGGCCGACGGGGCCCTGGCCGGTGTCGCCGTCGTGCGCGGCGACGCCCATGCCCAGGTGGGCGCTGCCGCGGGCGGGCACGTCGGCGGCCTGCGCGGAGCCGGGGAGAGCGAGGAGGAGGGAGAGCGCGGCGAACAGGGCGCCTGCGGCGACGCCTCTGCGCTTGCGGAAGACGGGTCTGTGCACGGGCATTGCATGCCTCCATAAGGCCGTGGGGGACCAGCGAGGCGCTGATCGGGGACCTGTACTGGGGTGTGCGACCTCTCGGCATGTCACAGGTGGGGATGGCACCGTGGACGTCCGTCTGCGTCACCGACCCGGACGCGGCTGGTGTGGACATGCCATGCATGACGCTACGCATGTAGACCCGGAGGTGGGAAGGGGGTCCGGATGCCGCCGTTGGTCTACTCCTGCGAAATACTGACGGAGCTGCGGTGATTGCCGCGATTGGCGAAAACTTTCAGAACTGGGAAACCCGGGGAAACTCTGGCCATGGGTGCTGACGTGCACGAAGACGGGAACGGCGAGCGGCGCGCCGCCGAACGGGACGCGCGTTCCGCTTCGGCGCGAAGTGGTGTGGACCAGCGTGTGGACCAGGAATTCCTCTCCCTCGAAAGGGAGTTGACCGTCTTCCTGCGCCGCGCCCGCGCCTCCTCCGGCGAGATGGCCCGCGAGGTCCACCCCGACCTGGAACCGGCCGCGTACGGGCTGCTTGTGCGCCTTGAGGAGTGCGGGGCGCAGCGGGCCACCGAACTCGCCGCGTACATCGGCGTCGGCAAGGCGACGATGAGCCGCCAGTTGCGCGCCCTGGAGGAGCTGGGCTTCGTCTCCCGCGAACCCGACCCGGCCGACGGACGCGCCTGGCTCATCTCCCTCACCGAGCGCGGCCGTGTCGATTTCGGGCGGGTTCGGGATGCCCGGCGCGAGCGGTATGTGCGGCAGCTCGCGGGGTGGGACCGGTCGGAGGTCGCGGAGTTGGCGCGGTTGCTGCATCAGCTGAACGCGGGGGCCGAGTAGGGCGGGGCTCGGTGGTCACAGCTCCGCGTAGACGAGTGTCGCGTCGTCGTGAAGTTTGCCGCGGCCCAGATACGTACGGGTCTCCGCGTCCGCGTCCTCCAGCGCCCGGACCCTGGCCACCGTCGCCTCCGCGCCCTCCTTGCGCACCAGTGCGAACAGGTCGGCCCAGTCGCCCTCACGGAACTTCTCGACCCAGCGCGTCACCCCGTCGGTCAGCGCGGCGAGCGCGCGGACCTCGGAGCGGGGGAGCGAGCCGGTGACGGCGCGGGAGGCGACCGTCGGGTCGGCGGCGGCCGTGAAGAAGCCGCCCTCCTTGTTGCGCACGGTCGCGTCGGCCACGGCGTCGGAGACCAGGTTCGCGCGGGGCACGCGGTCGAGGCGGTCGTCGAGCAGCGCCGACACCGTGCCGTCGGCCGCCTCGACCAGCAGCGCCGAGTCCGACAGCACCAGGTAGGCGACGCGCTCCGCGTCCCAGCGGGCGAGCACGACGGTTGCCTGAGGTGTGCGCGGGTGAGAAAGGTCACAGGTTGAACGATGTGCTTCGGCGGTACGGGCGAGGGCCTCCGCGAGGATGTCACGCAACGTCATATCGGGGCGCGAAGCGGACAGTTCGGCCAGGGCGCCGCCCAGGCGGGCCGTGAACCAGGGGACCGAATGCAGACAGCCGTCGTCGCCGGTCGGAGGGGTGACACCGTCGAGCACGACCACGGCGCCGCCCCGCCCCGAAGCCGGAACCGCTACCGACGCGTAGTCCTCGTTGGGGCGGTCCTGGGTGCCGGGTTCGGTGGCCAGTTCGATGCGCATCCAGCCAGTCTGCACGAGGGGTGCGGGGGCGGGTCACGGCTGGGTCCGGCGGGGCGTAGTGGCAGGTGGGGCGCCGGTTTTGGGGTGGAACGATCGGCTTCGTCGGAGCGTAGCGGGGCATCTTTTCAAAGCCTGTGCGAGACGTCCAACCGGCGTACCGTCCGGGCCGCGACGCGGTGTCCGGGGAACTTGCTCCCCAACTCCCGCTCGATGTTCACTCCTTCGGGTGGCGGGCAAGGTGATGTGCGCCCCCTGCTCACGGGCACTGGAATGGTCAGGAGCCATGCCAGAGGGGCGCGTGGGTTGTCGGACCGTCACCTGCGCCCATGGGTAGGACGAGTCAGGAATGCGAGCACCAGGTGCGGAACACCTCCGGCAGTGATGTGGCCAGTGGGACGGGTGGGCCGGAGGGTGCGGGTGGCTTGGAATCGGCCCCCTCGGCAGCGGCCCCGGGTCCCTCGGTAGCGGCCTCGGGTCCAGCGGCCCCGGGTTCAGCGGCCGCGGGTTCCTCCGGTGCTGGGCGGGTTTCTGGTGAATCGGTTTGGCCGAACGGGCAGCAGGGTGGCGCCGCGACCGGCGCACCCAAGGCGCCCGCCTCGAAGACGACCGGCTCGAAGACGACCGGCTCCAAGACGGCCGCCCCGAAGACGATCGAACCCGTGCCCGTCGGCAAGGGGAAGCGGGCCCGCGTGCGGAACCGGCTCATCATCGCCGTCGCCGTCGTGGCCGCCGCCGTCGTCGGCGCCGGGGCGCCCACCCTCATCGCCGCCTCGGGGCGGGTCGGGGAGTCCCAGGGGCTCGTGGACGACGCGGAGCGGACCCAGCGCGCCGTCGCGCTCTCGCACGCGCTCGCCGACGAACGGGACGAGGTCAGCGCCTACATCGCCGCCGGCCGCCCCAAGGGGCGCGGGCTGAGCGAACAGCGCAGCGCCCGCGTCGACCGCCAGGTCGAGGAGTTGCGCGCCGACGCCGAAGGCTCCCTGCGGAGCACCGTCGACGACATCGCCGCCGTCCGGCGCTCCGCCCTCACCGGCAAGGGCACCGCCCTGGAGGCCCACACCGCGTACTCCAAGGCCATCACGGAGCTGCACCGGCTCGCCGAGGAACTGGCCGACGCGATGCCGCCCCGCGCGGGCTCCGGCGCGCACGCGCTCGCCGACCTCGACCGCGCCGTCGACCAGGCCTCCGCCGCCCGCGGGCTGCTCCTCGCCGCGTACGCCGTGCCCCGGTCGACGACGACGACCATCGACCCCGTCACGGGGCTGCCGAAGACCGTCCAGAGCGCCGACTCGCCCCAGTCCAAGCAGCGCGACGCGCTCAGCGCCGCCGCCCAGCGGGCCCGCGTCCGCGAACAGGCCGCCCTCGACGACTTCCGGGACTCCGCCCCGGCCGCGTCCGTGTCCGCGTACGACTCCACCGTCACCGGCGCCGACATCGAGAAGGCCGACACCTACCTGGACCGGCTCACGGACGCGCCGACGCTCTCCGACGACGAGCTGGGCTACAACACCAAGAACGTCGACGCCGCGCTCACCGCCCGGATCGACGCCATGCGCGGCGCCGAGGCCGCGCTCGGTGACCAGCGCGTCAAGAACCTGGAACGGCTGCGCGACGACGACGTGGACGGCCTGGAGATCCGGGTCGCCCTCGTCGGCGTCTGCCTGCTCGCCGCGCTCGGGTTCGCCACGGGGGCGGCGCGGTCGCTGACCCGGCCGCTCGCGGTGGTCCGGATCGGATCGGCGCGGGTCGCCGAGTCGCCGGCCACCGAGGAGCCGATCAAGTTCACCGGGCGCAACGACGAGTTCGCGCAGGTCGTCCGCTCGGTCAACGCCCTGCACGCGCATGCCGTCGCCCTCCACGAGCGGCAGGGCACCCTGGAGTCCGACCGCAAGCACCTCGTGGGCGAGCGGCAGCGGATGGCAGACGACCGGGACAAGCTCCGCGCCGAACTGGCCGACGCCACGGCCCAGTTGGAGCGTGCCAAGCACTCCATCAACGGCACCTTCGTCAACCTCGCCCTGCGTACGCTCGGGCTCGTCGAGCGCCAGCTCGGCATCATTGAGTCCCTTGAGGACCGGGAGCAGGACCCCGAGCAGCTCGCCACCCTCTTCAAGCTCGACCACTTCGCGACCGTCATGCGGCGCCACAGCGAGAACCTCCTCGTCCTCGCCGGCGCCGAGCACGGGCAGCAGCACGCCGGGTCCGTGCCGCTCGTCGACGTGCTGCGTGCCGCCGTCTCCGAGATCGAGCGGTACGAGCGGGTCCGGATCGCCGCGCTGCCGCCGCACGCGCACATCGCCGGGTTCGCGGCGGACGACCTCAGTCACCTCGTCGCCGAACTCCTGGAGAACGCCACGTCGTTCTCGCCTCCGGATGCCGCCGTCGAGGTCTCCGCCTGGCTCCTGGAGAACGGGGAAGTGATGCTCTCCGTCCAGGACGAGGGCATAGGCATGGCCGAGGACAAGATGCGCGAGCTGAACGCGCGCCTCACCGCGTTCTCCGCCGACCAGGTCCATGACCCGGAGGACACGGACGGTCTGGGTCTCGGGCTGTACGTGGTCGCGCGGCTCGCGGCGCGGCACGGCATCCGGGTCCGGCTGCGCGAGCAGAAGCAGGGCGGGGTCGCGGCGGTGGTCGTCCTGCCCACCGCGCTGCTCGCCGCCGTCCCCGCGGTGGCGGCGCCCCCACCGGTCCCGGTCCCGGGCGCGGCCCCGGCGGTCCACCTCCCCGGCTCAGAGGCGGAGGCCAACTCCAACGTCCTGACCGCAATCCGCACCCCGACGACCCCGAACGAGCCCGCCACCCCGACCCCGGACGGGACCGACACCCCGGCCCCGAACGAGTCCGCCACCCCGGCCCCGGACGGGACGGCCACCCCGGCCCCGGATGCAGCCCATGCCCCGGCCCCGAACGGGGCCCACGCCCCGGCCCCGACCGAGTCCGACGCCCCGGACCCGGCCCAGGCGGCGAACGCCTCGGACCCGGGTGAGGTGCCAGCGCCGGGTGCGGGTGACAGGTCCGCGCCGCTCGCGGCCAGTACCTCCGTCCCCGGTGGGGGATCCGCGCCGGTCGCAGGCGATGCTTCCGCCCCGGGTGAGGCAGCGGCGCCGGCCGGTGCGTCCGACCCGGACCAGGTGTCCGCGTCGGGCGCGGCTCTGCACGCGGGCGGCGCCTCGCGTGCGGGCCAGGGACCCGAACAGGCCGGTGCGGCCGACCCGGCCGACACCCAGCGCCCGGACCAGGACCCCGTCCACCCCGCAACGCCCGAGGACCCGGTCATCCAAGCCGCTGAGGAGGCCGTGCGTGCGGCTGGGCTGGACGGGGCCGGGGGCAGGGGGGAGTCCGAGTCCGAGACCACCATGGAGCTCCTCGCCCCGACACCGCCGGAGGCCCCCGCGGGGACGGCGGCGCCCGGGGCCACCGAAGAACCCAGGCCCGTCGAGAACCCCGCCGAACCCCCGGCGGGCGACGTGCCGGCACCCCGTCCGCCCCGCTGGGAGCGCGTCACCGACAAGGGCCTGCCGAAGCGCACGCCGAAGGTGACAGGGCCGGTCGCCGTGGAGCGGCCGCGCGCGGGCGCCGTCGACGCGGAGGCGCTGCGCCGCAGGCTCGGCGGTTTCCACAGCGGTGCCCTGAAGGGCCGCCGCGACGTGGAGGCGGAGATCGAGGAACGTATCGGAGAAGCCAAGGGGGACACAGCCGAGGAGGCAAGCAGTTGACTGCGCCCACCCCTGCACTCAACAACCCCGCGCTCAGCAGCGAGGCCCGCAATCTGCACTGGCTGCTGACCAATCTCGTAGAGGAGGTGCCAGGGCTGCTGTCCGTCGCGGTCGTCTCGTCCGACGGGCTGCTCCTGCTCTCCTCGGACCCCGGGAGGAACACCGAGGCCCCTGTCGACCGCAGCGGCGGCCCGAAGGGTTCGAGCGCCGACCTGGCCACGATCGTGTCCGGTGTCGGCAGCCTGACCATCGGCGCCGCGAAGCTGATGGACGGCGGCGGCGTCAAGCAGACCATGGTCGCGATGGAGGAGGGCAGCCTCTTCGTCATGTCCATCAGCGACGGCTCCCTGCTCGGCGTGCACGCGACCCCGGACTGCGACATGAGCGTCGTCGCGTACCACATGGCCCTTTTCGTCGGCCGCGCCGGCCATGTCCTGACGCCCGAACTCCGCGACGAACTCCGCCAGTCGATGGAGAGCGGGCAGGACGGCCACGGCGGCCAGGGCAGCGAGAGCGGAGAGAGCCAGCGGTGACCAGCCATAAACTCCCCGTGCGCGGAGCCGACCGCAAACCGGCCCGCGTACGCCCCTACTCCCTGACCGGCGGCCGCACCCGCTTCGGCCACGTCCTCCTCGTGGAGACGTTCATCGCGAGCACCGCCGCGATCGAGGGCCCCGACGAGCGCCTCGAAATAGGGAAGGGAACGCTCGCGGGCGTCATGCCCGAGATGCGCGCCATCATCGCGCTGTGCCGCCGCATGCGCACGGTCGCCGAGATCGCCGCACTGTTGAAGATGCCCCTGGGCGTGGTCCGCGTCCTGTTGAGCGACCTCGCCGACCAGGGAAAGATCCGCGTGTACGGAACCGGCCACGGCCCGGGTCAGCCGGACCGCGCGCTCCTTGAAAGGGTGCTGAGTGGACTCCGCCGTCTCTGATCTCCTGGCCGGGCTTCCCGGTGAGGAGGAGCAGCTCCAGGCCTGGCAGACGGACACCACCCGGGCCCCCGTCGCCACGAAGATCGTGGTGGCGGGCGGCTTCGGCGTCGGCAAGACGACCCTGGTCACCGCGGTCTCCGAGATCGAGCCCCTCCAGACGGAGGCGCTGATGACGCGGGCGAGCGAGGACACCGACGACCTGACGGCGACGCCGGAGAAGACGACCACGACGGTCGCGATGGACTTCGGCCGCATCACGCTCGACGACGACCTCGTCCTGTACCTGTTCGGCACGCCGGGCCAGCAGCGGTTCTGGTTCATGTGGGACGACCTGGTGCGCGGCGCGATCGGCGCCGTCGTCCTCGCCGACACCCGCCGCCTGCCCGACTGCTTCCCGGCGCTCGACTACTTCGAGAGCTGCGGGCTGCCGTACGTCGTCGCCGTCAACCACTTCGACGGGACCGAGGAGTTCGAGGCGGAGGATGTGCGCGAGGCCTTGACGGTCCCGCCGCACGTACCCGTACTGATCATGGACGCGCGCCGCCGGATATCGGCGATCGAGACCCTCCTCGCCCTGGTCGGCCACGCCCTGGACGTCACCCCCGAGTGACCGGTACGTCCCCGTCCCCCTACTCATCTGTGACCAGTAAGAGGCAGCGTATGTCGCGGAAGATACTCGTCGTCGGAGCCGGCCAGTCCGGGCTCCAGCTCGCCCTGGGCCTGCAGTCCCACGGCTACGAGGTCACCCTGATGTCCAACCGCACCGCCGACGAGATCCGCTCCGGGCGGGTCATGTCGACGCAGTGCATGTTCCACACCGCGCTCCAGCACGAGCGCGACCTCCAGCTCAACTTCTGGGAGTCGCAGGCGCCGAAGATCGAGGGCCTCGGCGTCTCGGTCGCCGCGCCCGGCTCCTTCGACCCGGGCCCCTCGCAGCGCGCCGTCGACTGGGTCGGCAAGCTCGACGGCTACGCCCAGTCCGTGGACCAGCGCGTGAAGATGGCCGGCTGGATGGAGACGTTCGCGCAGCGCGGCGGCCAACTCGTCATCCACGGTGCCGCCGTCTCCGACCTGGACTACTTCTCGCGCACCTACGACCTGGTGCTCGTCTCGGCGGGCAAGGGCGAGCTGGTGTCGATGTTCGGCCGCGACGCCTCCCGCTCCCCGTACAGCGAGCCGCAGCGCGCGCTCGCGGTGGCGTACGTGCACGGGCTCGACGTCCGCCCGGAGCACCCGGACTTCGACGCCGTCCGCTGCAACCTCGTACCCGGCGTCGGCGAGCTGTTCATCATGCCGACGCTGACGACGTCCGGCCGCGCCGACATCCTGTTCTGGGAGGGCGTCCCCGGCGGCCCGCTCGATGTGTTCAAGGGCGTCAAGGACCCCGCCGAGCACTTGGCGCTGACGCTCGAACTGATGGAGAAGTTCGTGCCCTGGGAGTACGCGCGCGCCACGAAGGTCGAGCTGACCGACGCCAACGGCACGCTCGCCGGGCGCTACGCCCCGACCGTCCGCCACCCCATCGGCCGGCTGCCCGGCGGCGGCGCGGTCCTCGGCGTCGCCGACGTGGTCGTCGCCAACGACCCGATCACCGGGCAGGGCTCCAACTCGGCGTCCAAGTGCGCGGCCTCGTACCTCGCGTCGATCGTCGAGCGCGCCGACCAGCCGTTCGACGAGGAGTGGATGCAGGCCACGTTCGACCGGTACTGGGAGACCGCGAAGCACGTCACGAAGTGGACGAACGCGATGCTCGGCACCCCGCCGGAGCACGTCCTCAACCTGATCGGTGCGGGGAGCCGGCTCCAGCCGGTCGCCGACCGCTTCGCGAACGGGTTCAACGACCCGGCCGACTTCGAGAACTTCTTCTACGAGCCCGAGAAGACGGCCGCGTACCTGGCCTCGGTGAGCTGAACCGCTCAGCCGTCGTCGTTCCCCGTGTCGTCGCCCGCTGTCGCCCCGCGCGGCAGCGGCGGCGGCCGGTACCCGGTCATCGCCTTGGCCTCCGGGTCCGGGCGCACCGCCCCGAGCACCGGGTTGGCGGCGATCGGCGACACCTTCACCCGGGCGCCGGGCCGCGGCGCCTGCACCACCTGCCCCTTGCCCAGGTAGAGCGCGACGTGCGTGGCCTTCGGGAAGTACACGACGAGGTCGCCGGGGCGCAGCCGGTCCATCGGCACCTTCGGCAGGCTCGCCCACTGCTGCTGGGACGTGCGCGGGATCTTCCGGCCCGCGTGCGCCCACGCCTGCGAGGTCAGCCCCGAGCAGTCGAACGACTCCGGGCCCTCCGCGCCCCACACGTACGGCTTGCCGATCTGCCGCAGCGCGTACGCGACCGCCTCCCCGCCCGCCTTCGACGGCGCCCGGCCGACGGAGCTGAGCGCGCCCGACGCCATGAAGGCCCGCTGCGCGACAGCCGTCCCCGCCTCCTCCAGACGGCTCAGCTCGGCGAGCTGCCCCGGGGTCAGCGACGCGAGCAGCTCCTCCACCTCCGCGAGCCGCCCCCGTACGGCGTCCCGGTCCCGCTGCTGGGCCGCCGCCAGCCGCATCCGCTCGTCGAGCGCGGCCCGCGCCTTCGTGGCCAGCGCGTCGGCCTTCTGCTCGTCGCCGGTCAGCCGGTCGACGGCGGCCATCCGGTTCCGGGCGGCCCGCAGGACGACGTGCCCCTGGTCGAGCGCGTGCTGCGGGTCCCGGGCGAGGAGCAGCCGCAGATACGGGGAGAGGTCGCTGTGCCCCCGGTACTGCTCGCGCGCGAGACGCCCCGCCGCCATCCGGCTGCCGTACAGCGAGCCGCGCGCGGCGGCCAGCTCCCCGGCGAGCGTCTCGGCCTGCGCCCGGCGCTCCCTCAGCTCCTCCGCGGTCGCGTTGTACGCCTCGGTGGCCTCCTCGGCCCGCCGGTACAGGCCCCGCAACTCCGCGAGGAGACCGGCGACGGACGGCTCACCGTCCGGCGGCCCCGGCACCGCGCCCGCGGGGCCCGGCGCGAGGACCGCCCCGGCGACGGCCACCGCGCACACCCCACGCACCAGCGTGCCTGACACCTCATCACCTCCGGTGCGGGCCGCCCTGCGCGTCCCGCACCGTGAACATCACAGCCCCCGCCCGTTCTTACGCGCCGGGCTGCGCGGTTCGGCCCAACGACACCACTCCTGCGGGCGGCGGAGGTCACGCCCCGGACTTCGTCCACGGCCACCGCACGGCGCGCCGCACCTTCCCGTCGGGCACGAACGCGTACCGCCACTTCTGCACGAGCCGCACGGCCTTCCCGTCGGGCACGGGCTCACGGACGTACACGAGCACGGTGTCGGGTCCCCCGGCCGCGTCCGGCACGGGCACCTTGTAGACCTTGGGCGGGTTGCCGGTGGCGGTCACCAGGACGGGCAGCGACCGCCCGTCGAGGGGTCCGCCGACAAAGGGGATGTCTTCGCTCTTCACGGCGTGATTGTCGCGCACCACCCGCACCGGCTGCCGGTTCAGCCGTCCAGCCGTGCGGCCCGCTCCTTCAGCTCCTCCGCGTGCGCGTCCCAGTCCGGACCGAAGGAGAGCAGATCGGCCGCCGCCTCCCGCAGCAGCTCCGCGTCGTCGGGGCGCTGGAGGCAGGCCAGCCGGAAGGCGAGGTTGCGGGCCCAGACCGGCATGGCCATCCAGTCCTCGGCCAGCGCGCCGCGCAGCGCCGGGAGGATCTCCTCGGGGGTGGCGAACGTGATCTTCTCGATCCAGTCCCGGACGGGGTCGGGAACGCCCGGCGCGTCCGCCCGCTCAGTCGAGGCGATCAGGTCGCGTGTCGGCTGTGCCAGGTCAGGCATGCTCCGCGCTCTTCCCCTCCCGCCCGTCACAGCAGATGCGCCGCGCCGCTCACCACCGGCAGTAGGCGTCGGGCCAAGGTGCCCACCGGGCCGTCCGGGGTCTCCAGGGTGAGGGCCGCGCGGACGACCTCGGCGGTCTGGGGGTCGCGGGTCGCCGTGGCGGTCAGGGCCGCCATGAACTGGTCGACCAGGCCGTCGCGCAGCTCGGACAGCGGGGGCTGCTTGCCGTCGTCGAGCCAGATCAGGGACGCCGCCTCGACGGCCGTGATCCACATGCGGACGGTCATGCGCAGGCGCGGTCCGGGCTCCGGCACGGGCAGGTGGCTGAGGATGTGGTGGGCGGCGGCGCGCCGGACGCCGTCCACGATCGCCGTCGTACGGGAGGTCTCGACGACGCTGCCGCCCTGGAGCAGCGCCGCGAACCCCGTGTCGTGCTCGTCGACGAAGGCCAGGTAGCGGTCGAGCGCGCGGGCGAGGCGGGAGGTCAGCGGGCCCTCGGGGGGCTCGGCGAAGCACTGTTCGAGGACGTCGGCGGCGGAGCGCAGCGCGGCCTCGTACAACTGCTGCTTGCCGCCGGGGAAGTAGCGGTAGACGAGCGGGCGGGAGACGCCCGCCGCCTCGGCCACGTCGTCGAGGGAGACCTCCTCGGGCGCCCGGTGCGCGAACAGCGACAGCGCCGTCTCCAGGAGCTGCGCGCGCCGCTCTTCGACGCTGAGCCGTCTGTAGGCGGGCGTGCCCGTTGCCGACGTCATGCCCGGAAGAGTAGCCGTCACCCGGTCCGCCGCGTCAGGCGAGGAGCCCGGACGCCTTCCACATGCGGCGGCCCACGCCGCGCAGCACGCCGATGTCGTCGAGGAAGTCGGTGAGCCGCTTCGCGCCGGTCTGCATGATCTCCCGGCGGTGACCGCTCGCCTTGACCTGCGCGACGGCCTCCCGCTTGTCGAGCCCTACGTTCGTGTAGACCTCGGGGTTGATGAACGCCTCGGAGAAGACCCGCGCGAACTCGCCCGACGTGAGCCGCGTGAACTCCTGCGACCAGCGCGGGGCCGTCACCATCTGGCGCCGCAGCTCCTCACGCGCGTACCGCACATGGCGCGCCTCCTCGACCACATGAATACGGGTCACACCGCGGATGAGGGTCTGCACGCGCTCGTCCGGGAAGGTCAGCCGCTGCATCCAGTCGAGGATCTCCTCGCCGAGCAGCGTCGCCGTGAACGATCCCGGTGTCGTGGAGATCGTCTTGAAGAGGCGGCCCAGCGCGTGGTGGACGGGCGCCACCGGATAGTGCGGGGTCTCACCGCGCGCGATCAGCCGCGCGAACATCTTGGAGTGCCGGCACTCGTCCTCGATCTCGGTGAGCGCGTACCGGACGTGCATGCTCGTCGCGGGCTTGTCGTAGACGTGGCGCACGAGCAGCTGCATCAGGATCAGCTCGAACCAGATGCCGAGGGAGGCGAGCGCCGCCGCCTCGTGCCGGGACAGGTCGATGCGCTGCTGCTCGCTCATGCGCCGCCACAGCGGGGTGTCGTACAGGGAGACCAGCTCGGGCGGCCAGAACCACTTGCCGTCCTCGAAGGGCGCGTCCCAGTCCAGCTCCTTGTCGGGGTCGAAGGAGTGCTTGGCGGAGGAGTCGAGCAGCCGCTCGGCCACCTGCTCGCGGTCCTTGAGCAGACCGAGCGCGTCCCGCAGCCCGTCCACCGCGTTCGCGTCCGCACCCGTCATGGTGGTCATCGCCGTACTCCCGGTTCTCGGCCGTCCGATCTCTGTTCCCATCTTATGAGACTGCGCGTCAGCAAGCCCGTCAATCCCTCCCGCACGACTTGTTGACCCCGCGTCCAACACCGTGTGAGCCTGCCGGTATGTCGACGCATGAGCTGTACACCAAGGCCCCGGAGCAGCCGAACTGGCAGATACCGTCGGCCAGTTCGGCTCGTATGAGCTGGGAGTACGACGACGGGCGCGACCGGCTGCTCGCCCTCTACCAGAAGGGCAAGGACAAGCAGTGGGACGGCGCCAAGCGCATCGACTGGGACCTGGAGGTCGACCCCTGCGACCCCCTCGGCACCCCGGACGAGGCGATGTCCCTGTACGGCACGCCCCACTGGGCGAAGATGACCGAGAAGGAGAAGGGCGAGCTGCGCAAGCACTACGCCTCCTGGCAGTTCAGCCAGTTCCTCCACGGCGAGCAGGGCGCGATGGTGTGCGCGGCGCGGATCGTGGAGTCCGTCCCCGACCTCGACGCCAAGCTCTACTCGGCGACGCAGACGATGGACGAGGCGCGGCACGCCGAGATCTACGGCCGCTTCCTCCACGAGAAGATCGGCATGCTCTACCCGATCAACGACAACCTCCAGGCGCTGCTCGGCGACACCCTCCGCGATTCCCGCTGGGACATGCCCTACCTCGGCATGCAGGTCCTCATCGAGGGGCTGGCGCTCGCCGCGTTCGGCATGATCCGCGACACCACCGACAAGCCGCTGCCCAAGCAGATCCTCGCCTACGTGATGCAGGACGAGGCCCGCCACGTCGCCTTCGGGCGGATGGCGCTGCGCGACTACTACAAGCAGCTCACCGACGCCGAACTGCGCGAACGCGAGGAGTTCGTCATCGAGGGCTGCTACCTGATGCGCGACCGGCTGCGCGGCGTCGAGGTCCTGGAGGACTTCGGCATCCCGAAGGCGCAGGCCGAGGAGTACAGCGAGCAGTCCGAGTTCCTGGCCCTGTTCCGGCAGTTGCTGTTCTCGCGGATCGTGCCCTGCGTCAAGGACATCGGCCTGTGGGGGCCGCGCCTCCAGCAGGCCTACGTCGACATGGGCGTCTTCGAGATGGGCAACTCCAACCTCGACGCCCTCATGCACCAGGACGAGGAGATCGCCGAGAAGCTGGACGCGGAGCGGTTCGCGACCGAGGAGAGCGAGCGGGTCGCGGAGGTCGAGGAGGCGATCAGGGCGGGCGCGGAGGGCTGAGAGCTGCTTCTGCCCGTACGGGGGCGCGGAGAATTGACGGACGTGCCGCGTACAGCGGCGCCGCGCACCGTTCGCGCCACCCGGCGGCCGCGTTCGGTGCTACCCGTCGGCCGTGTTCAGTACCGCCCGCATCACCGCCCGTGCGATCGGTGCCGCGCTGCCGCCGCCGCTGATGTCCGCGCGGTCCGCCGCCGCGTCCTCGACCACCACGGCGACCGCCACCTGCGGCCGGGACGCGTCGGCGGCCTGGGCGTAGGAGATGAACCAGGCGTAGGGCACGCCCTCGTTGCGCACACCGTTCTGAGCGGTGCCCGTCTTGCCGCCCACGGTCGCCCCGGGGATGCGCGCGTTGGTGCCGGTGCCCTTGGTGACGACGTCGACCATCATCCGCTGGAGCCGGTTCGCCGTGTACGCCGACATGACCTGCTTGTAGGTCCTGCCGGAGGTGGTGCGGACCGTGGAACCGTCGCTCGACGTCACCTTCTCGACCAGGTGGGGGGACATCAGCGTCCCCCCGTTGGCGACGGCCGCGGCGACCATCGCCATCTGCAACGGCGTGGCCCGGGTGTCGTACTGGCCGATGGAGGAGAGCGCCAGCTGGGCCTTGTTCATGTCGGTGTCGAAGTGCGACGCGGCCACGCTCATCGGGATCTCGACACCGTTGTCGTCGAACCCGAACCTCCGCGCGGTCCGCACCATGCCGGAGAGTCCGACGTCGACACCGAGGTGGGCGAAGACGGTGTTGCAGGACGCCTGGAGCGCGTACGCCAGGGTCGCGTTCTCGCAGGTGGCGGAGGAGGACTCGTTGGTCAGCCGGGTGGTGGTGCCCGGCAGCGTGTACGGGGACGGGGTGTCGGTCCGCTCGGCGGGGGAGGCGACGACCCGGTTCTCGAGCGCGGCCGCGGCCGTGACCACCTTGAACGTCGACCCCGGCGGATACGTCTGCCGGATCGCCCGGTTCAGCATCGGCTGGTCCGGATCGGCGGTGAGCCGCGACCACGCGGCGGTCGCGGCCCGCCCGGTCCCGGCGATCTCCGCCGGATCGTACGAGGGTGTGGAGACCAGCGCGAGGATCTTCCCGTCCGACGGATCGACCGCCGCGACGGCGCCCTTCCTGCCGCCGAGCCCCGCGTACGCGGCCTGCTGCGCGGCGGGCAGCAGGGTCGTCTCCACGTCGCCGCCGGTCTGCCGCGCGCGCGTGATCTCGTTCCAGACGGGGATCGGCGCGAGCAGCGGGTCGGTGCCGGAGAGGATGCCGTCCTCGGCGCTCTCCACGAACGTCGTGCCGTACGTCTGCGAGGCGTACCCGGTGACGGGCGCGTAGAGCGGCCCGTTCTTGTACGTGCGCTCGTAGCGCAGCGACTGCCCGGTGTCCCTGGACCCGGTGATCGGCTTCCCGCGTACGAGGATGTCGCCGCGGGGCTGGCTGTAGCGGGCGATGACGGGGCGGCGGTTGGCGGCGTTGTCGTCGAGGGAGGACGCCTGGAAGACCTGGACGCGGGCCGCGTTCAGGAGCAGCGCGACGAGCAGGAGCAGGCAGAAGGCCGCGGCGTGCCGGATGTACTTGGTCATGGGGCGGCCTCCGCAGGCACCGGGAGCGGCGCGGAGCGGGCCCGGTCGCTGACCCGGACCAGGATCGCGACGATGATCCAGTTGGTGACGAGCGAGGAGCCGCCCTGCGCGAGGAACGGCATCGCCATGCCGGTCAGCGGGATGAGCCCCATGACACCGCCCGCGATGACGAAGACCTGCAACGCGATGATCGAGGCGAGACCGACCGCCAGGAGCCGGCCGAAGGGGTCGCGCAGGGCGAGACCGGCCCGGTAGCCGCGCTCGACGAGCAGCGCGTAGAGCAGGAACACGGCGGTCAGGCCCGCGAGGCCCAGCTCCTCGCCGAGCGTCGCCAGGATGAAGTCGGACTTGGCGGCGAACCCGATGAGGATCGAGTGCCCGAGCCCGAGACCGGTGCCGAGCATCCCGCCCGCCGCGAACGCGAACAGCGACTGCGCGAGCTGACCGGGGCCGTCCCCCGCGTCGACGGAGGCGAAGGGGCGCAGCCAGTCCTCGACCCGGCCGTGCACGTGCGGCTCGAAGGAGGCGACGACGAACGCGCCCCCGGCGGCGAGCAGCAGCCCGATGGCGATCCAGCTGACGCGGCCCGTCGCCACGTAGAGCATGACGACGAACAGCCCGAAGAAGAGCAGCGAGGTCCCGAGGTCGGTCTCCAGGACGAGCACACCGACGCTCAGCAGCCAGATCGCGAGGATCGGCGCGAAGACGCGCATGGTCGGCAGTTGCAGCAGCCACAGCTTCTTGCCGGTGTAGCGCAGGGCGGTGCGGTTGGCGGCGAGGTAGCTGGCGAAGAAGACCGCGAGCAGGATCTTGGCGAACTCGCCCGGCTGGATGGAGAAACCGCCGATCCGGATCCAGATCCGTGCCCCGTTCACGGCCGGGAAGAGGATCGGCAGGATCATCAGGGCGAGGGCCACGACGACGCTCAGGTACGCGTACCGCTGGAGCACCCGGTGGTCGCGGAGCAGGACGACGCAGACGATGAACAGCCCGACGCCGAGCGTCGACCAGATCAACTGGGTGAAGGCCGCCTCGTCGCCCGGCGTCGACAGGTCGAGCCGGTAGATGAGGACCAGCCCGAGCCCGTTCAGGAGCACCGCGATCGGCAGCAGCAGCGGATCCGCGTACGGGGCCCGGAGCCGGACGGCGACGTGCGCGAGCAGCGCGAGCACCCCGAGCCCGGCGCCGTAACCGGCGGCGCCGGGCGGCAGGGAGCCGTTCCTGGCGAGGCCCACGTCGCAGTAGCCGTACACGCTGAGCAGCACGGCCAGGACGATCAGGGCGAGTTCGGTGCCGCGGCGCCGGGGGACCCGTACGGCGGGAACCGGCGGCTGGGCCCGCGCACCCGGAGAACCGGTCATGCGGGGAACGTAGCAAGCCGGTCCCCGATATCCGCTTATGTCAGCACCAGCGGGGCGCGGCGCCGATGTTGTCGATGTACTTCGCGGCGCCCCAGGCGTAGGTGCCGTCGGTCAGCAGGTACCAGAGACGGTTGCCGCCCACGTTCTGGCCGCCCGTCTTGCACTTGATGTGCACGACCGCGTGGTACGGCTCCGAGCGGACGACCTTGCTGCCGCGCGTCGGGGAGTCGCGCAGCAGCAGACCCGTCTTGGCGTTGACGCGGCCCTTGTAGACGGGGGCGCTCTCCTGCTGCGGGCTCTGCTGCTTCTGCCCCGGCTCCGGCTTCTGGGCGGGCTTCTGCGCGGGCTTCTGCGCCGGCTTCTGCCCGGGCTTCTGAGCCGACGTCTGCTGCGGTGCCTGCGCGGGCTTCTGAGCCTGCGTCTGCTTCTGCTCGTGCTTCCCGCCCGGGGTGCCGTCGGCGAGTGCGGGGGAGGCGCCGGCGGCGGTGAGCGACAGCGCGGCGAGGACGAGGGCGACTCTCCGGACGTGCGCCGTCTGAACGTGCGTCTTCTGTACGTGCATGGGGACCTCCTGGGGCATGCGGACAGGGCCGGCCCGGCGGCTGGGCCCCGCCTATACCTAAGGGTCGGCGGACGGAATGCGCACGGCGACGGCCGCCGGAGGGGTGAGGACACGGCCGCTGGGGTGAGGGGTGCCGGGCCGGATCAGTCGACGGGCTCCTCGTGGGGCAGGGTCAGCGTCGCCACCGCGCCGCCGCCCGGAGCGTTCGCGAAGTCCAGTCGCGCGCCCAGGATCTCGGCCTGCCCCAGCGCGATGGTGAGACCGAGCCCGTGCCCCTTCGTGCCGCCCTCGGTGCGGAAGCGCTGCGGCCCGTGCTCCACCAGGTAGTCCGGGTAGCCGTCGCCGTGGTCGCGCACAGTGATCACCGGCCCGTCCACGGTCAGCACGACGGGCGGCGCGCCGTGCCGGTGCGCGTTCGCGACGAGATTGCCGAGGACACGCTCCAGGCGCCGCCGGTCGGTGACCACGCACACGTCACGCACGACGACGACCGAGGTCGCGCAGGTGTCGGTGGGCGGGGTGGTGTGGTCGGTGGGCGAGGCGGTGGCGTCTGTGGACGAGGTGGTGCCATCGGTGGACGAGGTGGTGCCATCGGTGGACGGGGCGGTGGCGTCGGCGGACGGGGCGGAGGCGTCGGTGGACGGGGCGGAGGTGTCGGCGGACGAGGTGGTGGCGTCGGTGGACCGGGCGGAGGTATCGGCGGACGGGGCGGTGGTGATGGTGGACGGGCCGGTGGTGATGGTGGCGGTGGTGGCGCGTACGACCCGTTCGGCGACCGGACCCAGCCACGTCGCGTCGAGATCGACCCGCTCGCTGCGCGCGTCGAGCCGGGAGATCTCCAGGAGGTCCTCGGTGAGCGTGCGCAGCGCGGCCACCCGGTCCCGCACCAGCTCGGTGGGGCGGCCCGGTGGCAGCAGTTCGGCGGCGGCGTGCAGTCCGGTCAGCGGCGTACGCAGCTCATGGGCGACGTCCGCCGTGAACCGCTGCTCGGTGAGGATCCGGGCCTGCAACGACGACGCCATGCGGTCCAGCGCCCCCGCCACCGCCGCGACCTCGTCCTGGTGGCGGTGCGGGTCACGGGTGCGCGGATCGTTGACCCGCGCGTCCAGGGCGCCCGCGCTGATCTTCCGGGCCACCCGCGCCGTGGTGTGCAGGCGCCGCGTCACACGGGTCACGGCGAACGCGCCGACCAGCAGCGTCGCCCCGATGGCCAGCGCCGACGAGCCGAGGATCGCCCGGTCGAGCCCGTCGATGGTGCGGGCCCCCTGCGAATAGTCGATCTGCACGGCGAGCGCCTTGCCGCCCGCCGCCGGACCCGCCGCCCACATCGTGGGACGCGACTCGTACCGGGCCACCATCGTGCCGCGCTGCCCGCTCACCGCCAGCTTCCGCAGCGACGCGGGCAGACCCGGCGGATCGAGCGCCGCGCCCGGCACCTGCCGCCCGCCCGCCCGGAACGCGGCCGTCGCCTCGTCAAGACGCGACAACGCCCGCTCCCGCGCCTCCCGCACCGTCTGATTCGTGACGGAGACGTGCACGAGGACGCCGAGCAGCGCCGCGAGCGCACAGCAGATCACCGCGAGGAACGCCACGGCCTTCCAGGTCAGCGACGCCGTCCACGCGGGCAGCGCGGCCAGCCGCCGGGCCCGCCGCCTCATGAGGGACTCGCCGAGGGTGTCCCCGGACGGGTGGCGTCCCCGGAGGGCGTCTCCGGCACCGGCGACGTCGGCGGCCCCGTACGCACGATCTCGTCACGGGTCGGCAGCATCGCCCGCTGATGGCTGTCGTACGACCACGAGGTCCGGTACTCATAGCCCGACAGGTCGGCGACCGCGCGCACGACGACACTGCGGTCGGCGAGCTGGACGCTGATCACCGCGTCCTCGTCGTCCATGATCTGGATCAGCTTGCCGTCCGCATACATGTAGACCCGCACGAGGAGCTGCCCCTTGGGCGCGCGCACACCGACGACCATGTCCTCGCGGCCGTTGCCGGTGAGATCGGAGTAGTAGGCGCGCAGCACGGGACACCCCCTCTCCCCGGTGCGGCCGCGTCCCGAGGTGCCGTCGCGTCCCGAGGTGCCGCAGCGGGCGAGCCCGTCCGCGAGATCCTTGTACGTCTCCGGGTCGGCGTCCGCCTGCGCGCGGACCACGGCGACCGGGTCGACCTTCCGCAGATCACCGCCCGGCACGTCGACGCCCTTGACCACCTCGGTCTCACCGGCCCCGTAGTCGTCGGCGGGCGCGGACGCGGGCGTGAGCGTCGGCCACAGGTCACGGGGCCCCACCGCCGTGGGCGTCGCGCCCGCGCCTTCGAGCCCGCCGGCGTCCCCGCACCCCGCGAGTAGCGGCAGGGCGACGGCGGACACGGCGAGAGCGGTGAGGGCGGTGGGACCGGGGCGCCTGCGCGTCACTGCACTCCTGCCGTAGCGGATGAGAAGGGTGTCGTCCAGTACACCTTATTGGCCACAATGGCGGGGAAGTCCTTTTCCGCTGCCCCGCGGCCCGCCCACGCGCTCCGGCACACCCCGCCTTCTTGCCCTGCGGCGGGCTTGCTGCTCCCATGGTCGGGGGGTGATGGGCCATGAACGGACTGCGCGTCATACCGACCTGGCGGCACGGCCAGGAACGGCTCTACGTGTACGGGGAGGATGGCAGGAACGTCGCCTGGTACGACCGGGAGGCGGGCCGGGTCAACCTCCTCACCGAGTCGCAGAGGGAAGCGGTGCTCGCGGCGCTGCGCCCCTTCATCGCCGGGCACGTGGCCGTCGGGCCCCCGCCGGTGCCGACCCCCGTCGAACTGGCCCGGCTCAGCCTCCACCCGGACGACGACCTCGCCCCGAACCGCCCCGGCGAGGCCCTCCTCATCGCCCTCGACCGCGACCCGGCCCCCCAGCGCAGACTCCGTACGGATCCCCGGCGCCGGGCGCTGGCCGCGCAGCAGACGGTCGGCGAGGCGCTGGACGCGCTGGAGGGCGCGGGCTGGCGCGTACTGCACTCGGTACCGCTGCCGGGCGGCGGCCTCATCCACCACCTGGTGATCGGCCCCGGCGGCCTGTTCGCGCTGCACGTCCTCCCGGCGTACCGGCAGCGGGTGCGGGTGAACGACCCGCAGGTGACGGCGGGTCGGGGAGAGCCCCGCCCATTGCTCCGCGACGTACGGGCGGACGCGTCCCGGGCGTCGTTCGCCCTGACGGCGGAGGTACGGGCGGGCCTGGTCCTGGTGGAACCGTCCTTCGTCGAGGTACAGGTGGCCCCGAGGGGCGTACGCCTGCTGACGGACCCGGAGGTCACGGGCCTGGCAAGGACGGGCGGCCAACTCAAACCGGCGGACGTGGAGGCGCTGCACGCGATGGCACGGGATCGGGGGACGTGGGGGCGGGTGTAGGGGGTTGGTGTTGGTTGCGGGGGCGGTGTTTCCGGGGCGGGCGTGGTGGTGGCCTGGGCTGGTTGCGGGTGGTGTTTCCGGGGTGGGTGTGAGGGTGGCCTGAGCCGGTTACGAGGTGGTGTTCCCGGGGCGACCGTGACGGCGGCCCGGGCTGGTTGCGGGGCGGTGTTTTCGGGGCGACCGTGACGGCGGCCCGGGCCGGTTGCGGGGCGGTGTTTTCGGGGCGACCGTGACGGCGGCCCGGGCCGGTTGCGGGCGGTGTTCCCGAGGCGGGCGTGACGGCGGCCCGGGGTCGGCACCGGGGCGGTGGGCCCGGGGGCCAACGGCCCGCGCCCCTCGCAGGAGAACGGCAGCCGCTCTCAGGCCGACGGCAGCCGTCCGGCCCGCTCGGCGTCGTTGAGCGGCCCGAGCAGATCCCCGTACCGCTGGAGCCGAGGCGCGATGTCCTCGGCCAGGAAGACCAGGTCACGCGCGTCCCCGCTGTCCCGGCACGCCTCGACCTCCTCCCACGTCACGGGCGCGGAGACGGTCGGCTCGGGCCGCGCCCGCAACGTATAGGGCGCGGCGGTCGTCTTCGCGGCGGAGTTCTGACTGTGGTCGACGAACACCTTCCCCGGCCGAAGGCTCCGCGTCATCCGGTGCACGACGAGCCCCGCCAGCTCCGCCTCCGCCTCCTGCGCGAGCCTCTTCGCATAGGCGCTGGCCCGCTCGGACGGCACCAGGACCAGCGGCACGAGCAGATGCAGCCCCTTGGACCCGGAGGTCTTGGCGTACGCGTCCAGCCCGTCCTCCGCGAGCCGCTCCCGCAGCCACAGCGCCACCTCGCAGCACTGCACGATGTCGGCGGGCGCCCCGGGGTCGAGGTCGAGGACGAGCCGGTCGGCCTGCGCGGGCGCGTCCACCTGCCACTGCGGGGTGTGCAGCTCGGTGACGAGGTTCGCCGCCCACATGAGGGAGGCGAGGTCCTGCACGAGGACCTGCCGGGAGACGCCGTCGGAGCGCGGAACCTCGGCGGTCTTCACCCAGTCGGGTGCCCCGGGCGGCACGTTCTTGGCGAAGAAGTGCTGGCCGTCGGGCCCGTCGGGGAAGCGCAGGAAGGAGAGGGGCCGGTTGTGGAGATGCGGCAGCAAGGCTTCCGCGGTGGTCGCGTAGTAGTGCAGCAGCTCGCCCTTGGTGAACCCGGTGGCCAGATAGAGCACCTTGTCCAGATTGCTGAGCGGCAGCCGCCGCCCCTCCACTTCTGTGATCGGCGTCATACCGTAATACTCTGACATTCCCCGCCAAAGGGGCGCGTCGGACGGACCGATCGGCGGCCCGGTGAGTTGTCGAACGGGACGGACGGGACTGGACGGTACTGGGCGGGACCGGACTGAACGGGAAGGGAGAGACCGCTCATGCGCTCCATATGGAACGGCGCCATCTCCTTCGGCCTGGTCAGCATCCCCATCAAGCTGATGACCGCCACCGAGAACCACTCCGTCTCCTTCCGCCAGGTCCACCTGGAGGACGGCGGCCGCATCCGCTACCGCAAGGTGTGCGAGCTGGAGGACAAGGAGGTCGAGACGGCGGAGATAGGCAAGGGCTACGAGGACGCCGACGGCACCGTCATCCCGATCACCGACGAGGACCTGGCCGCGCTGCCCACCCACACGGCGAAGACGATCGAGATCCTGGCCTTCGTCCCGGCGGACCGCATCGACCCCCTCCAGATGGACACGGCGTACTACCTCTCCGCGAACGGCGTCCACGCCACAAAGCCATACACGCTGCTCCGCGAGGCCCTGAAGCAGAGCGGGAAGGTGGCGATCGCGAAGTTCGCCCTGCGCGGCAAGGAGCGCCTGGGCATGCTGCGCGTGGTGGACGACGTCATCGCGATGCACGCCCTGCTCTGGCCGGACGAGATCCGCTCACCCGACGAGGTGGCCCCCGACACCCACGTCACGGTCCGCGACGCCGAACTCGACCTGGCCGACGCTCTGATGGACACGTTGGGCGAGGTCGACATGGATTCCCTCCACGACGACTACCGGGCGGCGGTGGAGGAACTGATCGCGGCGAAGGCGTCCGGCGAACTCCCGGCGGAGCCCACGAAGCCGTCCCCGGGCGGCGACGGCAAGGTCATCGACCTGGTGGCCGTACTGGAGCGGAGCGTACGGGCGGCGAAGGAGGCGCGGGGCGACTCCCCGGGCGAGGAAATGGCGGAGGTGACGTCGATGGAGGGCCGCACGCGCAAGAAGGCGCCCGCGAAGAAGAAGGCGGCACCGGCGACGCCGAAAAAGAAGACGACGACGTCCGGTGCCGCGAAGAAGGCGACGGGCACGAAGAATGCGGCGTCGGGTTCGACCGGGACGAAGAAGAAGTCGACGCCCCGGAAGAAAACCTCGGCCTGAACGGGGGAGCGGGGGAGCGAGGGCTACCGCCCGCGGGCCACCTGGGCGGCATCCCGTCTGAACGCCCACTCCATCTTGGGCTCCATGACGAACCGGAACACACGCTGCACAGGCGGCGTGCACAAAAGGGTGACAACGCCACCGGCGATGACCGTCACAGCGACTTGCCCCAGCGGCGTATGCACCCACCGCACGTCGTACCACTCCCAGAACCGGGACACCTTGGCGAGGAACCCGTGCAGCAGATACCCGTACAACGTGCCGGCGCCGAGCGCGGTAACCCACAGCCTCCGCCCGGGAACCCACGCGAGGAAGCAGGCGACGAGCAGCATCGAGCACCCGAACATGGCGAGCGTCATGACGACCCCGGCCCACCCGGGAGCGGCCAACTCCTGCGCGCTGTCGCGCCGATAGAACCAGGCGGCGTTCATACGGGGAGCGGCCCAGTAGGCGAAGAGCACGGCCGAGGCGAAGACAGGCACGGCCACAATCCGCACGGTACGCCGCCGCACGAGCCAAAAGTGTTCGGGCTTGAGCCGAAGCCCGAGCACGAAGAACGGCAGAAACTGAAGGACCCGCTGCAAGTCGAGGTCATCCCCGATATCGGGGGAAACGGAGGCGAGCGCGGCAATACCAAGGGCGACGGGCAGCGGCCAGCGAACAACTCCCCAGATAGGCGTGGACATCCGCCACACGAACAAGGCGATCAGAAACCACGTCAGATACCAGGGATCGAGCAGACTGAACGGATAGTCGGGATCGTCCCCGGCGGTCCGCTTGAAGACCGTGTAAGCGGCCTCGAACACGACATACGGCACGGCGACACCGGTGATGAGCCGCTTGATCCGCCCCGGACCGGCGTCGAAACTCCGCGAGAAATACCCGGAGATGACGATGAACGCGGGCATATGGAAGGCATAGACGGTCATGTACAACGCGGACGCGGCCCGACTGCCGTCCCGCAGGGGCTCCCACGCGTGCCCCATGGCGACGAGCACGATGGCCAGGTACTTGGCATTGTCGAAGTAGGAATCACGCGAGGCGCGCGGCTTGTGCTGACCGGCGGCGGGGGCCGATCCACGCGAGGGAGCCGAAGGACCGTCTGCCGACTGCTGCTGCGGCTGCTGTGGCGGCAGGGGCGCTCGCGTGGCGCTCAGTCGAACCTGTTCGCTCACGTTCCCTCCCGCGTGGAACCCCGGCTCCAGATTTCGCGTCTTCTAGGGTTTACGGGGTTCATGTGGCTGCGAGACATTCAACGCACCGTAGTCACCTACCGAGGCACCCGTAAACCTGAGCCGGTCACGCGTGGCGCCCGTCACACGCGTCCCACCGACGAACCCGGACATCGCACACGAAGCCGAACGGCCCCCGTTTCACGCGCCGAGGCGACCTACGATGACGGTGACGAGGAGGGTGAGGCGCGCCGTGACGAACCAGGACGAAACCGGACGCAGGCGTGGCCAGGGCCAACTGGAGAGTCAGGTACTGGCCGCCCTGTGCGAGGCCCCGCACCCGGTGACGGCCGGCTGGGTCCGCGAACGCCTGGGCGGCACCCTCGCCTACACCACCGTCATCACGATCCTCACCCGCCTCCAGGCGAAGGGCGCGGTCACCCGCGAACGCCAGGGCCGCTCCTTCACCTGGACGGCGGCCTCGGACGAGGCGGGCCTGGCGGCGCACCGCATGCGCAGAGTCCTGGACGCGGAGTCGAACAGAGCGGCGGTACTGGCAAGCTTCGTATCAAGCCTGTCGAAGGGCGACGAACAACTCCTGCGCAACCTGCTGGCACCGCAGGACAACACGAGCAACACGCACAACACGGGAGACGCCTGACCCGATGGGCGTCGCAGTCTTCCTCCCCCTGATCCTCCCGCTGACGGCATGGCCGGTCTCCCGCCTGGCGGAACGCCACCTGCACCCACGAGCGGCGACGCTGCTCCTGACGGCGGCAGCGGCCGTCCTGGCCATCTGCAGCACACTCTCCCTGGCGCTGCTGGCAATAGTCGGCACGGCCCAACTCCCGGGTAACCCCCTGCCGGACGGCTGGGCGGACCCGAAGGTACGCGCGGCGGTCCCGCACGACGAGGTGGTGGGCAAGGCGGCAATAGCCGGCCTGGCAGCGGCAGTGATCGCATGCGCAACACTCCTAGGCCACCGCCACGCAACAACCCGCAAGGCGTTGCAGGCCCTCTCCCCCCTCCCACCCCACCAGAACATAGCGGTCCTAAGGGACACGGTCCCCTACGCCCACACCCTCCCCACCGGCAAAATCATCGTCTCAACGGGCATGTTGGCGGGGCTGAACTCACCGGAACGCCGAGCCCTGTTCGCCCACGAACGAGCCCACCAGTCATCCCACCACCACCGCCACCTCCTCCTCACGGCCCTGGCAGCCCGAGCGAACCCGTTCCTCCGCCCCTTGCACACGAGCGTGACGTACACGGTGGAACGCTGGGCGGACGAGGAGGCGGCACGAGCGGTAGGCAACCGCAGGCTCACAGCACAAGCGGTAGGCAAGGCGGCCCTCCTGACCACCCCCACCCCCTCGGGCACCCCCTTCGCATCACCCCCGGGCCCAATCCCCCGCAGAGTGGCAGCCTTGCTGAACCCGCCCCCGGCCCCACGCACTTGGCCACCCCTCTTCACGGCCATCGGGGCGGCGGCATGGGGCGCCCTGGCCGGAACACTCATGTCAGCAACAGCATCAGCAAGCTCAGCAGTAACCCTGTTCGCAACCTTGCAGGCGGCGACGCCGCTGTAGAAAGGCTCGCTGAGTGCTTGAACCCGTAGAAAGGGCTGGAACTCAGTGGGTATCAGGTGCTGGTTGACCTGTTCGGTCCCCTGGTTGCCGTAATCCTGCGCGCTTGTTCCGCTGCGCGGCGAAGTGCCTGGGCCACCTGGTCGGCAGCGGCATGGAGTGAGTACGCATGGCCTACACGATCGACCATCCCCCTGTGAGGACTCGCCGCGGCTCGGATCGATGACCTTGCATCCGGAGCCACAGTCCGTGCCCCGTGCGCGGCGTTGGTTCCGGAAATTCATTGCTCCGTATGACCCGGCCTGCTCGATCGACGACTGCACACTGATGATCTCGGAGCTGGTGACCAACGCCATCTGCTACGGGAAGTCCGACGACCCATGGTCGGTGCGCGTTGAGTGGTACCGCGAGGGGGCCTCGCTTCGCGTTGACGTGCACAACCCGGGCTTCTCGGGAACATTCGGCTGCGGCATCCAGGGGCGGACGACGTCCACGGGCGAGGGCTGCTCCTGGTCGACTCCATCGCGTTTTCCTGGTGCTCCGGACCCAGCTACCTCGGTGGAACAGTCGTCTCCTTCGTAGTCGCTGACGCCTGGCCGGCGTGATGGGGCGCCCGTCTCGCCTGCTGCTGATGCAAGCGTGTCGCCGGGCTGGTGTGCGACGTTCGGGGCTCCCGTCCACGTCTCGTCCATGGACCTCGACTTGTGGCCGCTTCAGAGGGCGTACGCCTGCACATACGCGAAGACCCCGGCCTCAGCGTTTCCGCTGGTGACGGGGTCATGGGCACCTTATCTACGGTGCCCCCGGCAGGGTTCGAACCTGCGCACACGGCTCCGGAAGGCATGCGTGAAAGCTGGCAGAAACATCCGCTGACCTGCTGGTTCTCGTCCGGGTAGGCTGATTTGCGACGATCTCTATCGCGTATCGTGCGCACTCCTCGCGACCGTGGCGGACACGAGGCGACGGATCGCTGGTCGACGGCCGCCCGCTTACCGAGCCGGAGACGTCTCGATCAGCGTGAAGCGGCAAGGCGAGGGCGACTGGCGAAGCTTCTCCTGCCACCGGTAACTTTTGGTCTTTCGGTCGGGCTGTGAAGCCACCTGAGAGGTTGGGGGCCTTGATGGATCCACAAATAGCTGCCCTTGCGGGGACTGCTGGTACAACCATCGTTACGCTCATGGCCACGGACGCCTGGCAGCGCACACGTGACGGGGTCGTAGCCATCTGGCGGAGGGTGTCCCCGGAGCGGGCTGACACCGTGGCTGGTGAGCTTGATCAGACTCGCGAAGATCTACTGGCGGCACACAGTGGTGAGGACCCACAGACGGAGGCTGAGCTCCGGGCGGAGTGGCAAGGCAGAGTCCGACGGCTGCTTCTTACTGAGCCCAGCGTTGCAGAAGAGCTGCGAGCGCTGCTGGACGAACTGTCCCCGCGGAATACGACGGGCAGTAATGTCGTGCAGATGCACGCTCACGCGACTGGAAATGGGCGCGTATACCAGGCGGGGCGCGACCAGCACATTCAAGAGTCATGAGCGATTCCGACAGGCGCGTGACGCTTGACGCGCAGGCGTCCGGGCAGGCATGCGTATATCAGGCGGGGCGCGACCTCTACGTCAATGACAGCAGCAATCCCGCTGTTCCACCCACGGTTATTCCACTGAGTCAATCTGGGCTCATGCGAGGTGATTTTGTAGGGCGTGGCGGAGAGATCGAACGCATCCTCGCTCACCTTCAGTCGACAGTGGATGGCGTCGCTGATTCCGGTACTGTCTTAGTGCTATCGGGGCTCGGCGGCATTGGTAAGACCGAGCTCGCCACCCGTGCCGCTCGCCTAGCTATGGACCGGAAACTTTTTCCAGGTGGTGCTGTATCCGTCGATCTTCGCGGATATGATGCGCTATCTGATCTCTCCGTATATCCACACCAGATTTATTCGCCAGTACTTGCAGCCCTGGGGGTTGATGCAATTGACCCCCTCCCGGAAAATGTTGGTCCGCAGTTCCATGCCGAGTTGGAGAAGCGGGCGAGCGCAAAACTACCCGTTTTGATCCTGCTGGATAACGCTCGCGATCCAGAGCAAGTCCTTTCGCTCATCCCTAGTTCTCACATTCATAGAGTCATCATTACATCTCGTAATGCAATCGCGCCACTGCTTCCCGGCGCAGTTAACGTGCGACTCGATGTGCTATCACCCGAAGACGCAGTAGACCTGGTCAAGGTGAAAGCGAGAAGGGAACTGCCCTCGGGAGGCAGTTTTGACTTGGCGAGGCTCTGCGGTCACTTGCCTTTGGCGCTAAGTATTGTTGGTGCCATTCTGGCCTCTGACCCAGAATTGAGCGTAACGGAACTGGCGAGTGAGCTCGCGCAAGAAGAACAGCGGCTTGAGGGTCTGGAACACGAAGATGTTGCCGTCCGTGCGGCTTTCGAGCGATCCTATGTGCGGCTGAATGAATTCCATGCGGCTGCGTTCAGGTTGCTCGCGCTTAGCCCAGGTGCCGACCTATCGGTAGAAGCGGCAGCTCTCCTGCTCGACACCCAGCATCTGAAGGCGAAGCGGGCTCTGCGGCACCTCCTTAACTGCCACCTAGTCGAGACGGGTCATGGCCACGGCAGGTGGAGGATGCATGACTTGGTCCGGCTCTATGCAGCTGAACAGGTGCAGAGCGTCGATAGCAAGGAGTCGCGTGATGCTGCTCAAGTGAGGGTCGTCTCCTATCTTTCGGATAGGGCTGAACTTGCGGCTGAGTGGATTAATGGCCACCCCCAAAAGCAGTCGTCTGACGGGTTTGCGGACCGTGCTGCAGCTATGGAGTGGCTTGCTGTCGAGGCGTCGAACTTGGTTGCTGGCGCAAAGATTGCTGCAGAGTTGGAAAAATCTAACACGAGCGCAGACTTGTCAGCATCGGTTGTGCCGTACCTGATTAATGTGGCAGACTTTTCTTCCTCTCTGTCCGTCCTTTCTGTCGGGATAGAAGCTGTAAAGAGAAGCGGAGACCGGTCGCGTCTAGCTAGCGGCTATAATAATCTCGGCATCGTATACACCTCTATGAGGAAATATCGAGACGCGGTGCGCTGGTTCAACAAGTCAGTAGCTCTCGCGCGCTCTCTTGGGGATTGTGATGCCGAGGCGCGAGCACTTATCAATCTAAGTGGCGCACTGAGGGATTTGGTCGGCGTTGAGGCCAGCATGGAACCCTTGGAAAGGGCCATGAGGCTTAGAGGAGAGCATGGAGAAGGTGATGGTTTCGCCCTCACTAATGCAGGGATCTCTCTTCGCGAGTCGGGCAGGTTTCAAGAGGCCGAGAAGGTGCTACGGCAGGCCCTCGAAATCCATGCTCGAAACGGGGCCAGGAAGGCAGAAGCGTCGACACTGGCCCAACTCGGAACCACGCTAATGCAACGGGCCACACGGGATCTTTCCACTGCCCTTCTTAAAGAAGGGGCAAATTATCTCGGTGCGGCGATCGCGGCCTATCGAGACGTAAGGGATCGTCAGGGTGAAGCAATGTGTTTCCTCAATCTGGGGAACGCGATCATTTTGACTTCCGACCTCAGGGCAGCACTTGAGGCTTATCAATCTGCTCAGCAGTTGTTTCGCGACGCGGGAGATAGTCACGGAGAGGGGACGGTCATGGCTGCCATCGGACTGGCCTTGGTGACGCACGGCGACAAGGAGCGCGGCCGCTCTGCGCTAAAGGAGGCTCAGCGGCTTCTTGAGCCGTTCCATGAACCGGATCGCAAGCGCTTGATTGCCGAGCATCTCCAAAGCCTAGAATGAGCCATCGGGCAAGACGCCTTCACATGGCAGACTGGCAACACGCTGTCTGAGGGATCGACGGGAGGAGGGCACGTGCCGCAGGCGAGTTCGCGGGGTACGTATTTGCAGGTCTCTGAGTCCCTGCGTGAGCAGATTGCATCCGGCGATACGCTGCCGTCGGAGGCTACCCTGATGCGCCTCCACAGTGTTTCTCGCAACATCGTCCGTCGTGTCCTCAAGGTCCTTGAAGCCGACGGAGTCGTTGAGCCGGCTCCGGGTATCGGATGGCAGGTTGTCCGCAGTGGTGACCGACCCTCTGTTGTAGATCGGATGATCGCCTTGATCGCAGAGAGGTCGCTCTCGGTGGGCGATGCATACCTGTCTGAAGCAAAACTGTGTGAGCGGTTCGGAGCCTCCCGGACTGCCGTACGCCGTGTCCTTGCCCAGATGGAGGGAAACGGCCTGCGAACGACCTTGTGCATGGTTAGCGAGCGGGCGTCGTGAAGCGGCAAGGCTGTGCTTCTCACGCTGCTGCGGCCGGCCGGGGTGGTTGTCGGTGGGTTGACGCGAGTCCGGATGGCCGGGACGAGTTCGTCGAGGAGTTAACACCGGCCGAGGTGGCGGGTCAATGCCCGCCAGTTCTTGAGGTGGGCGATGCCGTGCTCGACCCGGATGCGTCGCGATGAGTGGGCCTTGCGCTGCTGTATGAACCTCTCCTCCCGCCACGTCGGGGCGTTCTTCTTGAACTTGCGGTGCGGTGGCGTGATCACTTGGTCGCCGGTCTGGGCGCCCAGGCCCTGATAGCCCGCATCAGCCAGGATGCGCAGGTCACGGTGTTGGCCGAGCAGTTCCACAAGTCCCGCGTCGCGGACCTGAGTGATATCGGGACAGCTCCCGGACTTCAGAGCGCCGCTGAACAGCAGCTGCCCCTGGTCATCGGTGACCACCAGGGCCTTCACCGCCTTCTGCTTGCTCTCGCCAGAGACGAAGCGGTCGCGGCCTTCCGTGCCCTGGGCGGGGCGGCGGACGCGGACCTCGGTGGCGTCGGTGATGGCGCTCTGCCCGCTGGCCCCGAGATGGTCGATCACGTCAGCGAGCGTGCGCAGGCGGACGCCCGGTCCCACTGTGCAACCGCGCTCGCTAGCAGCGGGCGGATCTCGCCAATCGCGCGGGTGATGTTGGACCGGTCCACGCCGAACCAGCAGGCCAGCACGTCGTGGGTGACTCCATGGCGGAGGTGAACGAGCGTGGCGAGCAGCCGGTCCACGAAGACCAGTTTGTGGCGGGCCCCCGCTCCGACGGCTCGTCGCCGTGGCCGGCCCGCAAGCCGCCGGTACTGCTCGTCAGCCCACAACGGGCCGATCTCGGTGACGAATTCCGCGATCACATCTCTGGTCAGCCCTGTGATCCGCGACCGGTTGGCGATCATCGAACGGGCAACGCCTGCCATGAATCGACCATGCCGCCACGACGCCAGACTGCCAACCATGCACGAGGTCGTTAGGCGGGTTGGCAACTCACCTGAGGTCATCCACCGCGTCTAAGAGGGGTGCATCTACGGCCAGGAGGAGGCCATGAGCAAGAAGATCGAAAAGGAAATCGACTGGCAAGAGGGTCGAGGCGGTGACGCCCGCTGGTGCCGATGCAGTGAATGCCGGGCTGTGTGCCGTTGTCCGGCATTCGCTGCTGAGCGGGCGGAGCATGCTGTTCCTTACGAACTGCATTGATCCAGGCAGAGTGAAAACATATTCGTCTACCAACCGGCAACGAACCTTCGAACTGTGATCCCGAGCGTCGCAGCGCCAAGGAAGGCAGCGCCACCGGCAGCCAGAGCTCCGGGCACCTGCATGCCCGTGCTCCAAAAGATTCCTGTAGTGGCAATGGCGATGGTCAGGGAGACGGTCATGATGATCGCTGCCCAAAGTCCACGGAGTGCCGTGACGATGTTGGCCATGGTGCGTGGGTCCTCTCGATCGGATTCAGGGGCTTGTAGCGACTAGATGTCTGGCAGTCGCTGCCCGCACAAAGAGGCTCTCAGGAGGTAAAGTCGCAGGTCAAATGGGGTGTGTTGCGCTTGCGAAGGAGGGGGATTGCGCTAAGGCGGGAGGGTTATACCCTCTTCGCTGTACCTATTTTGTTGCTGTACTGCTGCGTTTTGGGAGCTGTGCTGGAATTCTTATAGGAGGAACGCCCAAGACCCCCGGACCCCGATACCCCCGCACCCCTGTTCCTCCTGCAGGAAGGCAAAAAATCTTGGAGAATCCCGATTTGCGCGCCGATGCGATAGAACTCTTGAGGAGAGTAGCGATGAGGTCTAAGCGCACTGTGGTGCCGTTTCCGCCGGAGTTCGTCACCGCCAAAGCGGAGCAAGGGCGTGCCGCGCCGCTGGCTCGCATGATTCAGGGCGGCCGCGGGGGCTCTGTCAGGCTTCGGCTCTACCTGTGCATCACGATGATGGCTACGAGGCAGCCCTTCGATCTCAAGGCGCCGCCCACGCCGAAGTCGTGGGCGAAGTTGCTGGCGCTGGATCCGGCGAAGGGCGATCGAAACGTGGTGCGCGGCCTGAAGTGGCTTGCGGAGAACGAACTCATCAAGCTGACCCCGCGTTGGGGTGGTCCGCCTGCGATCACTCTGCGCAGCGCCGATGGGAACGGGCGCGAGTATGTCCGTCCCATTGAGGAAGGCCGCTACATGCGGGTGCCTGTGGAGTTCTGGACAGAAGGCTGGATGCTGGAACTGTCACCGACGGCGATCGCATTGATGCTTGTTCTCATAGATGCACTGGGTGGCCACAGTGAACCCCACTACGTCTCGGCAGAGAGGCGTCGGCTCTATGGCCTCTCCCACGACACCTGGACCAAGGCAACCAAGGAGCTGGAGAAGCACGACCTGCTGACGGTGCAACGAGACTCTCGGGGAAGTGTCTACGACTACGAGCGGATGAGGAACCTCTTCTGGCTTGACGTTGATCGACTCAAGGAGCCGCCTGGGCTGACTCCGAGCTGAGGCCGGGAGGGTCCCGCTATCGCAGGTCTATCGCGATCAGTGCGCAGCAACAACAAAGAGCCGGACCCAGTGGGACTGGGTCCGGCTCTTTGTATATGACACTTCGGCTGGTCAGCGGCTTGATCGCGCTGTTCCGGCTTCTGTGCCCCCGGCAGGATTCGAACCTGCGCACACGGCTCCGGAGGCCGTTGCTCTATCCCCTGAGCTACGGGGGCGTTGCCGCCGCTGTGGGCGGCGACGGGTAGAACACTACCAGCTCATCCGGGGTCCTCAGGAACAGGTATTGGGGTGGGTGGCGGGGTGTGGGACGGGCTCAGTTCCCCTGTACGGGGTGGAAGTGGGGAAAACCCGGACGCGGTGGTGGGTGTCGACCTACTCTCAAGTTGTGCCAGGCGCCTCGGGCCGGGTCCTCGTTGTCGACGACAACAAGGTCATCCGGCAATTGATCAGGGTCAACCTCGAGCTGGAGGGCTTCGAGGTCGTGACCGCCGCTGACGGTGCCGAATGCCTCGACGTCGTCCATCAGGTGCAGCCCGATGTCGTCACCCTTGATGTCGTCATGCCGCGGCTCGATGGGCTTCGGACCGCTGCAAGGCTGCGCGGCGATGCTCGGACTCGTGAGCTGCCCATCGTCGTCGTCAGCGCGTGCAATCCCGGTGAGGTCGACGCCGGGCTTGAAGTCGGCGTCGACGCCTTTCTGGCCAAACCGTTCGAGCCCAATGAGCTGGTGCGCGTTGTGGGGGAGTTGCGGCGGCGCGGGCACAGGAGCCCTGTGGCTCCGGCAGCTCCGGTAGCACCCGCAGCACCGATGGTTCCCGTGACCCCGGCAGCCCCGGCGGCCCCGGTGGTCCCAGTCGCCCCCGCTGGCGCCGCGTCCGTCCCCGATGTCGCCCCCGCCCCCGATGCCGTGCCGGCCATCGATGAGCCGGGTGACCACGACAGCCGTTCCGGCTCCCAGCAGGCACCGAGCCACGTCCACTCCGTCGGTGACCCCCGGCGAACCAGTGAGAACCCCCCGGGCGACGAACCCCCTCAGCGGTCTGGCGATCACTCGAACCCCCTTGATCCACCAGAGCACGCCCACCCCGCCCCCGGCGCCTGACCCGTTTCCCTCCCGTCGAGCCGCCCGCGTCCGCACCGCACCCCACCCCCGGGCCCACCTGACCCACCCCCGGCGGAGCCACCCGCGTCCGCATCCCGGACCATCCGCCAAATGAACTCGCCTACCCACCCCCCTCCTCCCCTACGCTTGACCCCGTGACCCCCGCCGAGATCTCCCACACCGTGCTGCACGCCGTGCGCCGCGCGGTGGACGACGGTGAGCTGAGTGCCGGGGCCCTGGAACTGTTGGAGCGGGCACTGGAGCCCACTCCCGAGCTGGGACAAGACCCAGGGGCGCGGACCGGGCGGCCCCGTATCGTCATCGAGCGGCCCCGGCCCGGCGGCCACGGCGACTACGCCACCAACGTCGCCCTGCAACTCGCCGGCCCAGCCGGCCGGCCCCCCCGGCAGGTCGCCGACATTCTCCAGCCGCGTCTCGCCGACAGCCCCGGGATCGACACCGTCGACGTCTCCGGGCCGGGGTTCCTCAATCTCACCCTCAGCCCCGGCGCCCCCGCCGACGCCACCCGCGACCTCCTTCTCCGGATTAAGCGCCACGGGCTCGCCTACGGGCACGGGCAAGCCCTCCGCGGGCACCTCATCGACCTGCGCATTCCCCGCGAACCCCGCGCCGAGATCCTCGCCGACGCCATCAGCCGCATAGGGCGCAGCCAAGGCGCCGACGTGCGCGTCGCCCACGCCGCTGACCCGCGCGACGTCACCTTCCGGCCCGTGCCCGCCGACCCCGGCCCCCTCGGGCGTGACGCCGGACGGTGGGCCCTTCTCCACCCCGCCCCGCACGATCACCCGGACCTCAGCGAGAACGGTGCCGCGCACCTGGCCCAGCGCGAGTCCAACCCCCTCTTCCGCGTCCGGTACGCCCACGCCCGTACCCACGCCCTCACCCGCAACGCCGCCGATCTCGGTTTCGCGAGCGCCCTCGCCGACTCGTCCGGCGGTCAGGGCATCCTCGCCACCGCCCTCGCCGACTCGTCCGGCCGTCAGGACATCCTCGCCGCCGCCCTCACCCGCAACCCCGCCGACCTGCACTCCAGCGCCGAACCCAGCAGCGCCCCCACGAACCACCCCTACCTCCTCACCCTCCTCACCCCCCTCACCGACCACCCCCGCATCCTGCTCAGCGCCGCGCGCCACCGCGCCCCCGACCGGCTCGCCCGGCACCTCGTCGTTCTCGCCGACGCCTTTCTCTCCGACCCGGACGTATACGCCCGCGCCCTCCCCCTGGGCGAGGAGAAACCCTCGGCCGCCCACCGCGCCCGGCTCGCGCTCGCCGAAGCCGTCGGGACGGTGCTGGCCGGCGGCCTGTCCCTGCTCGGCATCGACGCCCCCGCACATCTATAGCTCCGGCACACAGCTCCGGCACACGAGAGACGAAGAGAGCGCCCCGCAGTCATGAGCCGTTCCGCACACCCCGCAGGACCCCGCCACGCCGACGTTCTGCCCGAGGGGCACTACACCGCCCCGCCCGCCGACCTCAACGCCCTCGACCCGAAGGTCTGGGCGCAGACCGTGGCCCGTACGCCGGAGGGCGGCGTCCGCGTCGGCGGCATCGAAGTCGCCCGGCTGGCCGAGGAGTTCGGGACTCCGGCCTACTTCCTCGACGAGGATGACTTCCGCGCCCGGTGCGCCGCGTGGCGTGACGCCTTCGGGCCCGATGCCGATGTCTTCTACGCCGGGAAGGCGTTTCTGTCCCGTGCCGTCGTGCGGTGGCTGCATGAGGAAGGGCTCAATCTCGATGTCTGTTCCGGGGGGGAGCTGGCCACCGCCCTTTCCGCCGGGATGCCGCCCGAGCGCATCGCCTTCCACGGCAACAACAAGACCGAGGGCGAGATCCGGCGGGCCGTCGAGGCCGGTGTCGGGCGCATCGTTCTCGACTCCTTCCAGGAGATCGTCCGCGTCGCGCACATCGCCGACAGCCTCGGCAAGCGGCAGCGCGTGCAGATCCGCGTGACCGTCGGCGTCGAGGCGCACACCCATGAGTTCATCGCCACGGCCCATGAAGATCAGAAGTTCGGGATCGCGCTCGCCGGGGGGCAGGCCGCCGAGGCCGTGCGGCGTGCCCTCAAGCTCGACGGGCTCGAGCTCATCGGCATCCACTCGCACATCGGGTCGCAGATCTTCGACATGGCCGGGTTCGAGGTCGCCGCCCGGCGCGTCGTCGGGCTGCTCGCCGAAGTGCGGGACGAGCATGGGATCGAGCTTCCCGAGATCGACCTCGGGGGTGGGCTCGGTATCGCCTACACCAGCGATGACGATCCCCGCGAGCCGCAGGAGATCGCCAAGGCGCTCAGCGAGATCGTCACCCGTGAGTGCGAGGCCGCCTCGCTCCGGACTCCTCGTATCTCCGTCGAGCCCGGGCGCGCCATCGTCGGGCCCACCGCCTTCACGCTCTACACCGTCGGCACCGTCAAGCCGCTCGAAGGGCTGCGGACGTACGTGTCCGTGGACGGCGGCATGTCCGACAACATCAGGACCGCCCTGTACGACGCCGAGTACACCGTCGCGCTCGTCTCCCGGCGCTCCGACGCCGAGCCGATGCTGGTCCGCGTCGTCGGCAAGCACTGCGAGAGCGGGGACATCGTCGTGAAGGACGCGTTCCTGCCCGCCGACATCGCGCCCGGTGATCTCATCGCCGTGCCGGCCACCGGCGCGTACTGCCGCTCCATGGCCAGCAACTACAACCACGCTCTTCGCCCGCCCGTCGTCGCCGTGCGCGACGGTGAGGCCCGGGTGATCGTCCGCCGCGAGACGGAGGAAGATCTCCTGCGCCTCGACGTCGGATGATGAAATAGGTGTCTCGCCATCCGGACCGGGGACAGAAACCCCGGTCCGGTGGGTGAGACTGGGTGCACCGCACAAAGACGTCGTACGAAAATGATGTCGTACGAGAATGCCGTGTGAAAACGGCGTACATGAACGCCGTACAAAAAATGCCGTAGGGAAACGAGGTCGGATGATGCGTACGCGTCCGCTGAAGGTGGCGCTGCTGGGCTGTGGGGTAGTCGGCTCAGAGGTGGCGCGCATCATGACGACGCACGCCGCCGACCTCGCCGCCCGCATCGGTGCCCCGGTCGAGCTCGCGGGGGTCGCCGTGCGGCGGCCCTCCAGGGTGCGGGAGGGGATCGACCCCGCCCTGGTCACCACCGACGCCACCGCGCTCGTCAAACGGGGCGACATCGACGTCGTCGTCGAAGTCATCGGAGGGATCGAGCCCGCGCGCACCCTCATCACCACCGCCTTCGAGCACGGCGCCTCCGTCGTCTCGGCGAACAAGGCGCTGCTCGCCCAGGACGGCGAGGCCCTGCACGCGGCCGCCGTCGAGCACGGGCGCGATCTGTATTACGAAGCGGCGGTCGCCGGAGCCATTCCGTTGATCCGACCGCTGCGCGAGTCACTCGCGGGTGACAAGGTCAACCGCGTGCTCGGCATCGTGAACGGCACGACCAACTTCATCCTCGACGCCATGGACACCACCGGCGCCGGGTACCAGGAGGCCCTCGACGAGGCCACCGCCCTGGGGTACGCCGAAGCCGACCCGACCGCCGATGTCGAGGGGTTCGACGCCGCCGCCAAGGCCGCGATCCTCGCCGGTATCGCTTTCCATACGCGGGTGCGTCTCGACGACGTCTACCGCGAGGGCATGACCGAGGTCACCGCCGCCGACTTCGCTTCCGCGAAGGAGATGGGGTGCACCATCAAGCTGCTCGCCATCTGTGAGCGGGCTGCCGACGGGGGTTCCGTTACCGCTCGCGTGCATCCCGCCATGATTCCGCTCGACCACCCTCTCGCCTCCGTGCGCGGCGCCTACAACGCCGTGTTCGTCGAGGCCGAGGCCGCCGGGCAGCTCATGTTCTACGGACCCGGCGCGGGCGGCTCGCCCACCGCGTCGGCCGTACTCGGCGACCTCGTCGCCGTCTGCCGCAACCGCCTCAACGGCGCGACGGGACCCGGCGACTCCGCGTACACGCAACTGCCCGTCTCACCGATGGGCGACTCCGTGACGCGGTACCACATCAGCCTCGACGTGGCCGACAAGCCCGGTGTCCTCGCGCAGGTGGCGACGGTCTTCGCCGAGCACGGAGTCTCCATCGACACCGTGCGGCAGTCGGGGAAGGACGGCGAGGCGTCCCTCGTCGTCGTCACCCACCGCGCGGCGGACGCGGCCCTCACCGGGACCGTGGACGCGCTGCGTCAGCTCGACACCGTGCGCGGTGTCGCCAGCATCATGCGTGTTGAAGGGGAGTAGCAGCGATGACCGGAATGACCCACCAGTGGCGCGGCATCATCGAGGAGTACCGGGACCGGCTCCCGGTGACCGGGACCACGCCGGTCGTGTCGCTGCGCGAGGGCGGCACGCCGCTCGTGCCGGCGCAGGTGCTCTCCGAGCGCACGGGCTGTGAGGTCCACCTGAAGGTGGAGGGCGCCAACCCGACCGGTTCCTTCAAGGACCGCGGCATGACCATGGCCATCACCAAGGCCAAGGAGGAGGGCGCGCAGGCCGTCATCTGCGCCTCCACCGGCAACACCTCCGCCTCCGCCGCGGCCTACGCGGTGCGCGCCGGCATGGTCTGCGCCGTACTCGTGCCGCGCGGCAAGATCGCGCTCGGCAAGATGGGCCAGGCGCTGGTCTACGGTTCGAAGATCCTCCAGGTGGACGGCAACTTCGACGACTGTCTGAACCTGGCCAGGAGCCTGTCGGAGAACTACCCCGTCGCGCTGGTCAACTCCGTCAACCCGTTCCGGATCGAGGGGCAGAAGACCGCCTCGTTCGAGATCGTGGACGCGCTCGGCGACGCGCCCGACATCCACGTCCTGCCGGTCGGCAACGCGGGCAACATCACCGCCTACTGGAAGGGCTATAAGGAGTACGCCGCCGATTCGGTGGCCTCCCGTACGCCGCGCATGTGGGGGTTCCAGGCTTCCGGTTCCGCGCCGATCGTGCGCGGCGAGGTCGTGAAGGACCCGTCGACCATCGCTACTGCGATTCGCATCGGGAATCCCGCCTCCTGGAACTACGCCCTCGCCGCGCGCGACGAGTCCGGTGGCTTCATCGATGAGGTGACGGACCGTGAGATCCTGCGCGCCTACAAGCTGTTGGCGTCCCAGGAGGGTGTCTTCGTGGAGCCCGCGTCCGCCGCGTCCGTCGCCGGTCTGCTGAAGGCCGCCGAGCAGGGCAAGGTCGACCGGGGGCAGCGCATCGTCTGCACCGTCACCGGCAACGGCCTGAAGGACCCCGACTGGGCCGTCTCCGGCGCGCCGCAGCCGGTCACCGTGCCGGTCGACGCGGCCGCGGCGGCGTCGCGGCTCGGGCTCGCCTGAGCTCCGTCGCCCCGGAGTGACGCGCGGCGCCGACACGCCGCGCTCCGGCCGTGATACGCCGTCAACTGTACGTTTCCGTACAGGATTCGTACGGGTACGTATCCGATCAGCGGAGGGGGTGCACGGGGGGCTCACGACACGCATCGTGCGCCTCCTGTGCGCCCTATGTCGCCACAGAACCTTCCTTCGATAGGCTGTACCGAACCCGCCCGCCGCATATGCCGCGGTGCCGCCGCCGTTCCGTCGTTCCCCGACGAAGTTCCGCCGCGGCGCCGTCGTCAGCGGCGCGGGTGGAGCCGTACGCAGCACAAGACATCGGAAGTCTCGGAAGTTCTCGAAACATCCCGCAGCTCAAGGAGAGTCATCGAGCGATGGCCGGTCCCGCGTTCCGCGCCGCCGCCGTCAGGGTGCGCGTCCCCGCAACCAGCGCCAACCTCGGCCCGGGCTTCGACAGCCTCGGCCTGTCGCTGGGGCTGTACGACGACGTCGTCGTCAGGGTCGCCGACTCCGGGCTGAACATCGACATCGCGGGCGAGGGCTCCGACACCCTGCCGCGCGACGAGTCGCACCTTCTCGTACGGTCCCTGCGCACCGCCTTCGACCTGCTCGGCGGGCAGCCGCGCGGCCTGGAGATCGTCTGCGCCAACCGCATCCCGCACGGCCGCGGCCTCGGCTCCTCCTCCGCCGCCATCGTCGCCGCGGTCGTCGCCGCGCGCGCCGTGACGATAGGCGGCGACGCCCGGCTCGACGACGCGGCGCTCCTCGAACTCGCCACCGAGATCGAGGGCCACCCCGACAATGTGGCCCCCTGCCTGCTCGGCGGCTTCACCATCGCCTGGACGGAATCGGGCGCGGGCCGCGCGATCCGCCTCGACGCCGCGCCGACGGTCGTCCCGGTCGTCTTCGTGCCCGGCCGGCCCGTCCTCACCGAGATGGCGCGCGGCCTGCTCCCGCGCACCGTCCCCCATGTGGACGCGGCGGCCAACGCGGGCCGGGCCGCCCTCCTCGTCGAGGCGCTCACCCGCCGCCCCGAGCTGCTGCTTCCCGCCACCGAGGACCGGCTGCACCAGGAGTACCGGGCCCCGGCCATGCCGGAGAGCGCGGCGCTCGTCGAGCGGCTGCGGGCCGACGGGGTGCCCGCGATGATCTCCGGGGCGGGGCCGACGGTCATCGCCCTGGTGGAGGACGGTGCGGCCGACAAGGTCGCCCGGCTCGCCGGAGAGGGATGGGCGGCCAATCGCCTGGCCCTCGACGCGGGCGGGGCGAGCGTATTGCCGCTCGGATCCTCGCCGGATTGATCAATACGTACGGTTGCCGGATTTCGAGAGGGGGAATGTTTGTTGGATCCGGTAGTGTTAACCTCAAGTCTGCACCCGACCTCGCCATGGCGCGGTGCTGTGTGTCCCCGTCCGGGACAGCCATTCTTCCGGGAGCCTCCCCAGCAATTCCGCACAGCGTCCTTCTATGCCAGGACGCGGTGCTGAACGACGGCGAGCATGCTCCGGAACCGGTGTGACCGAACCGCGTGACACAGAGATCGAGTGCACCCGCGGACATCGCGAATCGCCGTCACCAATGAATTCTTCCGCCTCATCGGCGGACAACCGCCCCGGCACGGTCCGTCATTGCAGGACCACCGCCGGACAGCACGACCGGTCGCCGAGCCAGAAGGCCGACGTCCGCTCCAGGGAAGGACCCTTCGTGAGCGACACCACCGATCTGATGGGCGTGACTGCCGACAGCTCCGCTGCCGCGCCCGCCGCGTCCGCAGGGGATGCGTCCGCTGCGCCTGCCACCGGTGCTTCGGGCTCCCGGCGGCGCCGCGGTACCGGCCTCGACGGCATGGTGCTGGCCGAATTGCAGCAGGTCGCATCGGGCCTCGGCATCAGGGGCACCGCGCGGATGCGCAAGAGCCAGCTGATCGAGGTCATCAAGGAGGCGCAGGCGGGCGGCGGCGCCCCCGCCAAGAGCGGCGACTCCGCCGAGACCAAGCCGAAGCGCCGGGCCACCTCCAAGGCCCGTACCGGCGAGGAGCCCGCGGCCGACGCCGCGCAGGCCAAGGCGGACGCCAAGGCGGAGAAGGCCGAGGCCCCCGACAGCGGCGCGGCCAAGGCGAAGAAGGCCGCGGGCCAGCAGCAGATCGACATTCCCGGCCAGGGCGCCGGGGACGAGCAGCCTGCCGGTGAGCGCCGCCGTCGCCGCGCGACCGCCGAGGCGGGCAGCCCGGAGACGGTCGCCGCCGAGGCCCAGACCGCGACGAAGACCGAGCCGCGCCCCGACAAGAACGACAAGCAGGACGGCGGCGACGGCAACCGGAACGACGGCGGCCAGGACGGCGGCAACGAGAACCGCCGTGACCGGCGCGACCGCCGTGACCGCGGTGACCGGGGCGACCGTGGTGAGCGGGGCGACCGTGGTGGCCGCGACCGCGACCGCCGCGGCAAGGGCGACGACCAGGGCGGCCAGGGCAACAAGGACCGTCAGCAGCAGGGCGGCGGCCGCCAGGATCGCGACCGTAACAACGGCCCGCAGGACGACGGCTACGACGACGACGGCGGCGGCCGTCGCGGCCGCCGTGGCCGCTACCGCGACCGCCGTGGCCGCCGAGGCCGCGACGAGGGTTTCGGCAACGAGCCGCAGGTCTCCGAGGACGACGTCCTGATCCCCGTCGCGGGCATCCTCGACATCCTCGACAACTACGCCTTCATCCGTACGTCGGGCTACCTCCCCGGCCCCAACGACGTCTACGTCTCCCTCGCCCAGGTCCGCAAGAACGGCCTGCGCAAGGGTGACCACGTCACCGGTGCCGTGCGCCAGCCCAAGGACGGCGAGCGCCGCGAGAAGTTCAACGCGCTGGTGCGCCTGGACTCGGCGAACGGCATGGCGGCCGAGTCCGGCCGCGGCCGTCCCGAGTTCAACAAGCTCACCCCGCTCTACCCGCAGGACCGGCTCCGCCTGGAGACCGACCCGGGTGTGCTCACGACCCGCATCATCGACCTTGTCGCGCCCATCGGTAAGGGACAGCGCGGTCTGATCGTGGCCCCGCCGAAGACCGGCAAGACCATGATCATGCAGGCGATCGCCAACGCGATCACGCACAACAACCCCGAGTGCCACCTGATGGTCGTCCTCGTCGACGAGCGTCCGGAAGAGGTCACCGACATGCAGCGGTCGGTGAAGGGCGAGGTCATCTCCTCGACCTTCGACCGCCCCGCCGAGGACCACACCACGGTCGCCGAGCTCGCCATCGAGCGTGCGAAGCGCCTGGTGGAGCTGGGCCACGACGTCGTCGTGCTGCTCGACTCGATCACCCGTCTGGGCCGTGCGTACAACCTCGCCGCCCCGGCCTCCGGCCGCATCCTGTCCGGTGGTGTCGACTCGACCGCCCTGTACCCGCCGAAGCGCTTCTTCGGTGCCGCGCGCAACATCGAGGACGGCGGCTCGCTGACCATCCTCGCCACCGCGCTCGTGGACACCGGCTCCCGCATGGACGAGGTCATCTTCGAGGAGTTCAAGGGCACGGGCAACGCGGAGCTGAAGCTCGACCGCAAGCTCGCCGACAAGCGCATCTTCCCGGCGGTGGACGTCGACGCGTCCGGTACCCGCAAGGAAGAGATCCTGCTCGGCAGCGACGAGCTGGCGATCACCTGGAAGCTGCGCCGTGTGCTGCACGCGCTCGACCAGCAGCAGGCGATCGAGCTGCTCCTCGACAAGATGAAGCAGACGAAGTCCAACGCGGAGTTCCTGCTCCAGATCCAGAAGACGACGCCGGCGCCGGGCAACGGCAACGACTGACGTTCTTCACCGCACCGCCAAGGGCTGGGCCCCGTCGCCGAACGCGACGGGGCCCAGCCCTTTCCCGTACTCCCACCGGAGACCTTCACCACAGGCGTCAGCAGGTGGGGCCCCTGTGACCCATGCGCCGCAGGAGGAAGAACGCGCAGGTGGGAGCGGGGATACGGGGTTCGCCCGGCACGCTCCGTGACGGCCGTGTCCGCGCTGTGGACACAGCACGCTGTGCAACCCTTCAGGGCGGTCCGCCGTCACACGGAGTGAGACACGGACCGGGCGAGAAGCAGACGAAGCGAACGAGGAACCCATGCCGGACAGTGACAGCAAGCCCGGGCGCCGACGCGCCAAGGGCCGCCGCCGCAAACCGCGCTCCGGCCGCTCCAAGGCGCTGCGCGTCGTCGCGTGGAGCGCGGCGGGCGCCGCCGTCCTCGGCGGCACCGGCTTCGGCTACCTGTACCTCCACCTCAACGGCAACATCAGAAGCGTCGACATCAACCAGGCGCTCGGCACCGACCGGCCCGACAATGTCGACAACGGCTCCGAGGACATCCTGGTCCTCGGCTCCGACAGCCGCGCGGGGGCCAACAAGAAGGCCGGGGGCGGCACCGACGACGGCAGCGCCCGCTCGGACACCGCGATGGTCGTCCACGTCTACCAGGGCCACAAGAAGGCGAGCATCGTCTCCATACCCCGCGACACCCTCGTCGAGCGGCCCGCCTGCACCGACAAGGACGGCGTCGAGCACCCCGCGCAGAGCGACGCCATGTTCAACTCCGCCTACTCGACCGGCGGCGCCGCCTGCGCCGTCAAGACCGTCGAGTCGATGAGCGGCATCCGCATGGACCACTACGTCGAGGTCGACTTCAACGGCTTCGAGCAGCTCGTCGACGATCTCGGCGGCGTGCAGGTCACCACCAGCAAGGCCATCGACGACCCCGACAGCCACCTGACCCTCGGCGCGGGCACCCATCAGCTCACCGGCAAGCAGGCGCTCGGCCTCGTCCGCACCCGGCACGGCGTCGGCGACGGCAGCGACCTGGGCCGCATCCAGCTCCAGCAGGCGTTCATGAAGGCGCTGATGGACCAGATCAAGCACATCGGCGTCTTCGGCAACCCCAAGAAGCTCTACGACCTCGCGAACACCGCCACCAAGTCCGTGACGACCGACTCGGACCTCGCTTCCGTGCGGGACCTCACCTCGTTCGCGGGCAGCCTCAAGGGCATCGGCTCCGGCGACATGAACATGGTGACGCTGCCGGTCCAGTACGACACCGCCGACGCCAACCGCGTCCTCGTCGACCAGGCCAAGGCCGACCTGGTGTGGAAGGCGCTCAAGGCCGACCGGGCGGTCCCGAGGGCGGCCGTCGAGGGCACCGCGAAGGGCGCCGCGGACGGCGTCGTCGGATGATCCCCGGGCCGCCGGAATAGATCCGGGCCCACCCCCGTTTTGGGAGATACGGCCAGTCCTGGCAGACTGGTACGTCGGCTCCGGTTCACGCTCCCGCAATCCGCGTCAGCGACCCGGCGCCCTCCCGAACCTAGGAGACACCTTGAAGCGCGACATCCACCCCGAGTACGTCGAGACCCAGGTGAGCTGCACCTGTGGCGCCTCGTTCACCACGCGGAGCACCATCGACTCCGGCACCATCCGTGCCGAGGTCTGCTCCGAGTGCCACCCGTTCTACACGGGCAAGCAGAAGATCCTCGACACCGGTGGCCGTGTGGCCCGCTTCGAGGCCCGCTTCGGCAAGGCTGCCGTCGGCAACAAGTAGCGAGGCTTCAGCGCCGGTCTCCGGTGCCCCGATCGCGGGGCGCCGGGACCGGCGCTTTGCGGTGCAGCCCCCTTCTCGTGTCGCAACGACACAGTCACCCCGTATGAACGCAGGAGCCGGAGATGTTCGAGGCAGTCGAGGACCTCATCGGTGAACACGCCGATCTGGAGAAGAAGCTCGCGGACCCCTCGGTCCACGCCGACCAGGCCAACGCGCGCAAGCTGAACAAGCGCTACGCGGAGCTCACCCCGATCGTCGCGACGTACCGCTCCTGGAAGCAGACCGGCGACGACATCGAGACCGCCAAGGAGCTGGCGGCCGACGACCCGGACTTCGCCGCCGAGGTCAAGGAGCTGGAGAAGCAGCGCGAGGAGCTCACCGAGAAGCTGCGCCTCCTCCTGGTGCCCCGCGACCCGTCCGACGACAAGGACGTCATCCTCGAGGTCAAGGCCGGCGCGGGCGGCGACGAGTCCGCCCTGTTCGCCGGCGACCTCCTGCGCATGTACCTGCGCTACGCCGAGCGCGTCGGCTGGAAGACCGAGATCATCGACGCCACCGAGTCCGAGCTGGGCGGCTACAAGGACGTCCAGGTCGCCGTGAAGACCAAGGGCGGCAACGGCGCGACCGAGCCCGGCCAGGGCGTCTGGGCCCGCCTGAAGTACGAGGGCGGCGTCCACCGCGTGCAGCGCGTCCCGGCGACCGAGTCCCAGGGCCGCATCCACACCTCCGCCGCCGGTGTCCTCGTGACGCCCGAGGCCGAGGAGGTCGACGTCGAGATCAACGCGAACGACCTGCGCATCGACGTCTACCGCTCCTCCGGGCCCGGCGGCCAGTCCGTCAACACGACCGACTCCGCCGTGCGCATCACGCACCTCCCCACCGGCGTCGTCGCCTCCTGCCAGAACGAGAAGAGCCAGCTCCAGAACAAGGAGCAGGCCATGCGTATCCTGCGCTCCAGGCTGCTCGCGGCCGCGCAGGAGGAAGCGGAGAAGGAGGCCGCGGACGCCCGCCGCAGCCAGGTCCGCACCGTCGACCGCTCCGAGAAGATCCGCACGTACAACTTCCCGGAGAACCGCATCTCGGACCACCGCGTCGGCTTCAAGGCGTACAACTTGGACCAGGTGCTCGACGGTGACCTCGACGCCGTCATCCAGGCGTGCGTCGACGCGGACTCGGCAGCCAAGCTCGCCGCCGCGTAACCCCACCCGTACAGCTCCCCGTACAGCTCGGAGGACCAGCGTGAACCTGCTGCTCGCGGAAGTGGCCCAGGCCACCCGGCGGCTGGCCGACGCCGGCGTGCCCTCGCCGCGCAACGACGCGGAGGAGCTCGCCGCCTTCGTGCACGGCGTGAAGCGGGGCGAGCTGCACACCGTCAAGGACGCCGACTTCGACGCCCGCTACTGGGAGGCGACCGCGCGCCGCGAGGCGCGCGAACCGCTCCAGCACATCACCGGACGCGCCTACTTCCGCTACCTGGAGCTCCAGGTCGGACCCGGTGTCTTCGTGCCGCGCCCGGAGACCGAGTCGGTCGTCGGGTGGGCCATAGACGCCGTCCGCGCGATGGACGTCGTCGAACCGCTCATCGTCGACCTGTGCACCGGCTCCGGCGCCATCGCGCTCGCCCTCGCCCAGGAGGTCCCGCGCTCGCGCGTGCACGCCGTGGAGCTGTCCGAGGACGCCCTCCAGTGGACGCGGAAGAACGTCGAGGGGTCCAGGGTCGACCTGCGCCAGGGAGACGCCCTGACGGCCTTCCCGGACCTCGACGGCCAGGTCGACCTCGTCGTCTCCAACCCCCCGTACATCCCGCTCACCGAGTGGGAGTACGTCGCCCCCGAGGCCCGCGACTACGACCCGGAGATGGCGCTGTTCTCCGGCGAGGACGGCCTCGACCTGATCCGGGGCATCGAGCGCACCGCCCACCGGCTCCTGCGCCCCGGCGGCGTCGTCGTCATCGAGCACGCCGACACGCAGGGCGGCCTCGTGCCGTGGATCTTCACCGAGGAGCGGGGCTGGGCGGACGCCGCCGACCACCCCGACCTGAACAACCGGCCGAGGTTCGCGACCGCCCGCAAGGCGATGCCGTGACCCCCGACCACCCTTCCGTACCGGCAGCAACACCCGCAGTACAGGCATTCGAGCAGGAGGCCCGCTAAATGGCACGGCGTTACGACACCAATGACGCGACCGACCGCGCGACCGGTCTGCGCGAAGCCGCGTCCGCCGTCCGCCGCGGCGAACTCGTCGTGCTGCCCACCGACACGGTGTACGGGATCGGCGCCGACGCCTTCACCGCCGAGGCGGTCGGCGACCTCCTGGAGGCCAAGGGCCGCGGCCGCAACATGCCGAGCCCCGTCCTCATCGGCTCCCCGAACACCCTGCACGGCCTCGTCACGGACTTCTCCGAGATGGCCTGGGAGCTGGTCGACGCGTTCTGGCCTGGCGCCCTCACGATCGTCGCCAAGCACCAGCCGTCCCTCCAGTGGGACCTGGGCGAGACCCGCGGCACCGTCGCCGTCCGCATGCCGCTGCACCCGGTCGCCATCGAGCTGCTCACCGAGGTCGGCCCCATGGCCGTCTCCTCCGCCAACCTGACCGGCCACCGCGCCCCCGAGGACTGCGACGCCGCCCAGGAGATGCTCGGCGACTCCGTCTCCGTCTACCTCGACGGCGGCCCCACCCCCGGCATCGTCCCCTCCTCGATCGTCGACGTCACCGGCAAGGTCCCGGTCCTGCTGCGGGCCGGCGCGCTCTCCGCCGACGAGCTGCGCAAGGTCGTACCCGACCTCGAGGTGGCGAATTGACAGCCCCTGAGACGGGGCGTGGCATAGGCACCGGCCACGGAGCGCCGCCCGCGCTTCCCGGCGACTCCTTCCGCATCCTCCACGTCAGCACCGGCAACGTGTGCCGCTCCCCGATCACCGAGCGGCTGACCCGGCACGCCCTCGCGGACCGGCTCGGCGACCCGCTGGCCGGCGGCCTCATCGTGGAGAGCGCGGGCACCTGGGGCCACGAGGGCGCCCCGATGGAGGCCAACGCCGAACAGGTCCTCGCCGAGCTCGGCGCGGACGCCTCCGGCTTCGTCGGCCGCGAACTCCTCGACGACCACGTCATAAGGGCCGACCTCGTCCTCACCGCGACCCGCGACCACCGCGCCCAGGTCATCTCCATGGGCCACAGCGCGGGCCTGCGCACCTTCACGCTGAAGGAGTTCACGCGGCTCGTGCAGGCCATAGACCCGGCCACCCTGCCCGACCCGCTCGACACCAAGGCGGGCGGCGTCGTCGAACGCGCCCGCTCCCTGGTCCGCGCCGCGGCGGCGCTGCGCGGCTGGCTCCTCGCCCCGAGCGTCGAGGCCGACGAGGTGTACGACCCGTACGGAGCACCCCTGCCGTTCTTCCGCTCGGTCGGCAGCGAGATCAGCGAGGCGCTCGACCCGGTGGTGGCGGCGCTGACCGGCGTCAAGTAGGCCGACTGCCCGAGCCCAGGCGCCCCGGGCGCTCCGGACCTACATTGGGAAGCACCCCTCCCATACGCAGGCCCGGAGCCGACCATGCCGGTCACCACTGATCCCGCACCCCTGGCGGAGCTGACCCGCCAGGACCCCGAACTAGCCGAGGTCATCGCCGGCGAGGCAACCCGCCAGGCCGACTCCCTCCAGCTGATCGCCGCCGAGAACTTCGTCTCGCCCGCGGTCCTCGAAGCGCTCGGCTCCCCGCTGGCCAACAAGTACGCGGAGGGCTATCCAGGCTTCCGCCACCACGGCGGCTGCGAACTCGTCGACGTCGCCGAACGCCTCGCCGTCGAACGCGCGAAAACCCTGTTCCACGCCGAGCACGCCAACGTCCAGGCCCACTCCGGCTCCAGCGCCGTCCTCGCCGCGTACGCCGTCCTGCTGCGCCCCGGCGACACCGTCCTCGCCATGGGCCTGCCCTCCGGCGGCCACCTCACCCACGGCTCCCCGGCCAACTTCTCCGGCCGCTGGTTCGACTTCGTGCCGTACGGGGTCGACCCCGAGAGCGGCCTCATCGACTACGACCAGGTGCACCACACGGCCCGCGCCCACCGCCCCAAGGTCATCGTCTGCGGCTCGATCTCCTACCCCCGCCACATCGACTACGCGGCGTTCCGCGCCATCGCCGACGACGTCGGCGCGAGCCTCGTCGCGGACGCCGCCCACCCCATCGGGCTCGTCGCCGGGGGAGCGGCCCCGAACCCCGTCCCGTACGCCGACATCGTCTGCGCGACCACGCACAAGGTGCTGCGCGGCCCGCGCGGCGGCATGCTGCTGTGCCGCGCCGGGCTCGCGGACCGGGTGGACCGGGCCGTCTTCCCGTTCACGCAGGGCGGCGCGCAGATGCACACCATCGCCGCGAAGGCCGTCGCGTTCGGCGAGGCGGCGGCACCCGCCTTCACCACGTACGCGCATCAGGTCGTCGCCAACGCGAAGGCGCTGGCCGGGGCGCTCGTGGCCCAGGGCTTCGCCGTGACCACCGGGGGCACCGACACCCACCTCGTGACGCTGGACCCGGCACCACTGGGCGTACTGGGCCAAGTGGCCCGCGGCCGGCTGGCCTCCGCCGGAATGGTCCTCGACACCTGCGCCCTGCCGCACGGCGACGGCCGCGGGCTGCGCCTCGGCACCGCCGCGGTGACGACGCAGGGCATGGGGGAGGAGGAGATGGCCCGGATCGCGGAACTCCTCGCGGGCGTCGTACGCGGCGATCTCGACCCCGGGGCGGTACGGGGCCAGGTCCGCGAACTGACGGCGGGCTTCCCCCCGTACACCCGCCGATGAGGCCGGAAGTGCCCCTGTCCGACCTTGGTGGCGTCACCGTACGGTCACTCGTGCAACCATCTTCGCTACCCGGAAGTCCACACCATCAACCACGCGAGACTAGGGTGTGGGGCTGAGATGGCCAGCGATACCTGTGGGGAAGCCCGTGCGTGAATACCTGCTGACGCTCTGCATCACGGCCGCGGTGACCTATCTGCTCACAGGCCCGGTGCGGAAGTTCGCGATCGTGGCCGGCGCGATGCCGGAGATCCGGGCGCGTGACGTGCACCGGGAACCCACACCGCGGCTCGGCGGTATCGCCATGTTCTTCGGCCTGTGCGCGGGCCTCCTGGTCGCCGACCACCTGACCAACCTGGACAAGGTCTTCGACTCGTCCAACGAGCCGCGGGCGCTGCTCTCCGGGGCCGCGCTGATCTGGCTGATCGGTGTCCTGGACGACAAGTTCGAGATCGACGCGCTGATCAAGCTCGGCGGGCAGATGATCGCCGCGGGCGTCATGGTCATGCAGGGTCTGACGATCCTGTGGCTGCCGATCCCGGGCGTCGGCACGGTCGGCCTGACGCAATGGCAGGGCACGCTCCTGACAGTGGCCCTCGTGGTCATCACCATCAACGCGGTGAACTTCGTCGACGGGCTCGACGGGCTCGCGGCGGGCATGGTCTGCATCGCGGCGGCGGCGTTCTTCCTGTACGCCTACCGCATTTGGTACGGCTACGGCATCGAGGCCGCCGCCCCCGCCACGCTCTTCGCGGCGATCCTGATCGGCATGTGCCTGGGCTTCCTGCCGCACAACATGCACCCCGCGCGCATCTTCATGGGCGACTCGGGCTCGATGCTCATCGGCCTCGTCCTCGCCGCCGGCGCGATCTCCATGACGGGCCAGATCGACCCGGACGCCCTCAAGCTCAACCTCGGCGGCTCGACCCGCGACACCACGCACGCGATGCTCCCGGTCTTCATCCCGCTGGTGATGCCGCTGACGATCATCGCGATCCCGTTCGCGGACCTCGTCCTCGCGATCGTGCGCCGCACCTGGAACGGGCAGTCGCCCTTCGCCGCCGACCGCGGCCACCTCCACCACCGCCTCCTTGAGATCGGCCACTCCCACAGCCGCGCGGTCCTGATCATGTACTTCTGGTCGGCGCTCATCGCCTTCGGCGCGGTCGCCTACTCGGTCCACTCCGCATCCGGAATGTGGGTCGTCCTGACGATCGTCGCCCTGAGCTTCGTCGGCCTGATCCTGCTCCTCCTGCCCCGCTTCACCCCCCGCGTCCCCGTGTGGGCCCAACGCGTCGTCCCCCCGCGTTACCGCCGCCGCCCCCGCCCCGAACCGTCCCCGGAGACCCCGGACACCACCGAGCCGGACGAGCCCCGCACCCCGGTCCCGGCGGGCGTCAACGGAGCGACAGCGATCGGCGCCCGTTCGCGCATCACGGATCGGCGTAAAGCCGGGACGTCTCGCTGACGCGCACCCGTAAAGCGTCCCAATACCAGACAAGTTGACCGTCGTGGCGCGCAGACGCGCAGGTTCCCTCTCACGTGTGACGGTTGGCACACGTCCTAGGTAAAGACCGCATCAAATAGTTTGTGATACCGTTCACGAAGCCCGGGGATAGAGCCGAAAGACCGTAGTGCGACGGTCCCTCGGCCCGAATCTCTCTCTCGGCCCCGGACTACGCTCGTCCATGACGACACCCTGCCCCCATCAAAAAGCGGAGCTGCCGCCATGCCGTCCCACGACGCACGGACCCTTCTCAAAACCGCCGTACCGACGGCTGCCGTCGGCGCGATCACCATCGTGGTCAGCGCCGCGGTCGCGGGCGGCAAGGGGGCCCTCGGCGCGCTCGTCGGCACGGTGGTGGCGATCTTCTTCATGGGGCTCGGCCTCGTGGTCCTCGAGCGCACCGCCAAGTCTCTTCCGCACCTGTTCCAGATGATGGGCCTGATGCTCTACGCGGCCCAGTTGCTGCTGATGGTCATCTTCATGGCCCTCTTCAAGGACACGACGATGTTCAACCCGAGGGCCTTCGCGATCGCCCTCGTCGTCTCGACCCTCGCGTGGATCGGCGCGCAGACGCGCGCCCACATGAAGGCCAAGATCCTTTACGTCGAGCCCGACTCCCAGAAGGGCGAGAAGCCCGAGAAGACGGGGCCGAAGTCGTGAAGCGTAGGGGCGGGATAAGTGGGGGTTCACGACCCTGCTATCGTCCGGTGCCAACTGCGGCATCGCGGGCGCGGGCAACTGAGCTGACGCCTGCTGTAGCGCGAGGCTCGATGCCCGACCGCCGCCCCCACATCCGAACCACCAGTCCCGTGCCGAACCGCGGCTGCTCGCCGCGCCGACACAACGAGGTTGCCGTACCTATGCGCCACGCTGAAGGAGCCCGCGGTGAGTGCTGACCCGACGCAGGTGCTCGCCTTCGAGACCGACTGCCACATTTTTGATGGGTGTGGATTCCCGGCTCCCGGCCTGCACTCGTTCCTGTTCGAGCCCCTGTGGGGCGACGCGGACAGCAACATGTACTTCAACAAGCCGATGCTGCTGGCCTTGCTCGGCTCGATCGTCGTGGTCGGCTTCTTCTGGGCGGCTTTTCGCAAGCCCAAGATGGTCCCCGGCAAGCTGCAGATGGTCGCGGAGGCGGGCTACGACTTCGTCCGGCGTGGCGTCGTCTACGAGACGATCGGCAAGAAGGAGGGCGAGAAGTACGTACCGCTCATCGTCTCGCTGTTCTTCTTCGTCTGGATGATGAACCTCTGGTCGATCATCCCGGTCGCCCAGTTCCCGGTCACGTCGATCATCGCCTACCCGGCCGTACTCGCCGCGATTGTCTACATCCTCTGGGTGTCATTGACCTTTAAGCGCCACGGGTTCGTCGGTTTCTTCAAGAACGTCACCGGCTACGACAAGTCGCTCGGCCCGGTCCTGCCGCTGGCCATGCTCATCGAGTTCTTCTCGAACCTGGTGGTGCGGCCCTTCACGCACGCCGTGCGACTCTTCGCGAACATGTTCGCCGGACACACGCTGCTGCTGCTCTTCACGATCGCCAGCTGGTACCTGCTGAACGGCATCGGCATCGCCTACGCCGGCGTCAGCTTCGTCATGACCATCGTGATGACCGCGTTCGAGCTCTTCATCCAGGCACTTCAGGCGTACGTCTTCGTCCTTCTGACGTGCACCTACATCCAGGGCGCGCTCGCCGAACACCACTGAGCGACCCCACCAAGACCCCCTCAGACGTCCGGTGGCCAACCCCCACCGGTTCGCACAGAAAAGGAAGAACTGGCATGTCCCAGACCCTTGCCGCTGTTACCGGTTCGCTCGGCTCCATCGGTTACGGCCTTGCCGCCATCGGCCCCGGCGTCGGCGTCGGCATCATCTTCGGTAACGGCACGCAGGCCCTGGCCCGTCAGCCCGAGGCGGCCGGCCTGATCCGCGCCAACCAGATCCTCGGCTTCGCCTTCTGTGAGGCGCTCGCCCTCATCGGCCTGGTCATGCCGTTCGTCTACGGCCCGTGATCAACGGATTCACGAACCGCCGACTAGACGAAAGGCATTGAAATGAGCCAGCTGCTCACGATCGCGGCCGAGGAGATGGAGAATCCCCTCGTCCCGCCGATCCCCGAGCTTGTCATCGGCCTGATCGCCTTCGTCATCGTCTTCGGCTTCCTCGCCAAGAAGCTCCTCCCGAACATCAACAAGGTTCTGGAAGAGCGTCGCGAGGCCATCGAAGGCGGTATCGAGAAGGCCGAGGCCGCTCAGACCGAAGCCCAGAGCGTCCTCGAGCAGTACAAGGCTCAGCTCGCCGAGGCCCGGCACGAGGCCGCGCGGCTGCGCCAGGAGGCGCAGGAGCAGGGCGCCACGCTCATCGCCGAGATGCGCGCGGAAGGCCAGCGGCAGCGTGAGGAGATCATCGCCGCCGGTCACGCGCAGATCGAGGCGGACCGCAAGGCCGCCGCGCAGGCGCTGCGCCAGGACGTCGGCCAGTTGGCCACGGAACTGGCCGGCAAGCTGGTCGGTGAGTCCCTGGAGGACCACGCCCGGCAGTCGCGCACGATCGACCGCTTCCTCGACGGGCTCGACGACGCCGCGACGAAGGCAGAGGCTGCTCGATGACCGTGCACGGAGCGAGCCGCGAGGCCCTCGTCGCCGCGCGTGAGCGCCTGGACGCGCTGACCGACGCCACGTCGGTCGACGCCGCGGCGCTCGCCGGCGACCTGGCCGCGGTCACCGCGCTGCTCGACCGCGAGGTCTCGCTGCGCCGGGTCCTCACCGACCCGTCGCAGTCCGGGGACGCCAAGGCCGAGCTCGCGGGCCGGCTGCTCGGCGGCCAGGTCAGCGGCGAGGCCGTCGACCTGGTGGCCGGTCTCGTCCGCGCCCGGTGGTCGGCCTCGCGCGACCTGGTCGACGCCCTGGAGGAGCTGGCGAACACCGCGGACCTGACCGCGGCGCAGAAGAACGGTGACCTCGACGACGTCGAGGACGAGCTGTTCCGGTTCGACCGGATCGTCGGCTCGAACACCGCGCTCCGCTCCGCGCTCACCGACCGCACCGCGTCGGCCGCCGCCCGCGGCAGCCTCGTCAAGGAGCTTCTCGGCGGCCGGGCACGGCCGACCACGGAGCGCCTCGTCGAGCGTCTTGTGACCGCGCCGCAGGGACGTAGCCTGGAAGCGGGACTCGAGTCCCTCTCCAAGCTCGCCGCCGAGCGCCGGGAGCGCATGGTGGCCGTCGTCACCACGGCGGTCCCGCTGAGCGACCTGCAGAAGCAGCGCCTGGGCCAGTCCCTGGCGAAGCTCTACGGCCGCCAGATGCACCTCAACCTGGACGTGGACCCCGAGGTCCTCGGCGGGGTCAAGGTGCAGGTGGGCGACGAGGTCATCAACGGCTCCATCGCGGACCGCATCGAGGAGGCCAGCCGCCGTATGGCCGGCTGACCTTCCTCACCACGTACTACCGACGGCCCTAGTTGGGCCGTGCAGAGGATTCCTGGGGGCTGACCCCAGACCCCCCAAGAACACTTCGGGCCCAACAAGGAGAGCAGGGAACCCAGATGGCGGAGCTCACGATCCGGCCGGAGGAGATCCGGGACGCGCTGGAGAACTTTGTCCAGGCGTACAAGCCGGACGCGGCCTCGCGCGAGGAGGTCGGTACGGTCACCGTGGCCGGCGACGGCATTGCCAAGGTGGAGGGTCTCCCCTCGGCCATGGCCAACGAGCTGCTGAAGTTCGAGGACGGCACCCTCGGTCTCGCCCTCAACCTTGAGGAGCGCGAGATCGGCGCCGTCATCCTCGGCGAGTTCAGCGGCATCGAGGAGGGCCAGCCGGTGCACCGCACCGGTGAGGTGCTCTCCGTCGCCGTCGGCGAGGGCTACCTGGGTCGCGTCGTCGACCCGCTCGGCAACCCGATCGACGGCCTCGGCGACATCGAGACGTCCGGCCGCCGCGCCCTCGAACTGCAGGCCCCCACGGTCATGCAGCGCAAGTCGGTGCACGAGCCGATGGAGACGGGCTACAAGGCCGTCGACGCGATGACCCCGATCGGCCGTGGCCAGCGCCAGCTCATCATCGGCGACCGCCAGACGGGCAAGACCGCCCTGGCCGTCGACACGATCATCAACCAGCGTGACAACTGGCGCACCGGCGACCCGAAGAAGCAGGTCCGCTGCATCTACGTCGCCATCGGTCAGAAGGGCTCCACCATCGCCTCCGTGCGCGGTGCCCTCGAAGAGGCCGGCGCTCTGGAGTACACGACCATCGTCGCCGCCCCGGCGTCCGACCCGGCCGGCTTCAAGTACCTGGCGCCGTACACCGGTTCGGCCATCGGCCAGCAGTGGATGTACGAGGGCAAGCACGTCCTCATCATCTTCGACGACCTCTCGAAGCAGGCCGACGCCTACCGCGCCGTCTCCCTGCTCCTGCGCCGCCCGCCGGGGCGCGAGGCCTACCCGGGTGACGTCTTCTACCTGCACTCCCGTCTGCTGGAGCGCTGCGCGAAGCTCTCGGACGACATGGGCGCGGGCTCGATGACCGGTCTGCCGATCGTCGAGACGAAGGCCAACGACGTCTCGGCGTTCATCCCGACCAACGTCATCTCCATCACCGACGGCCAGTGCTTCCTGGAGTCCGACCTGTTCAACGCCGGCCAGCGCCCGGCCCTGAACGTCGGTATCTCCGTGTCGCGTGTCGGTGGTTCGGCCCAGCACAAGGCCATGCGCCAGGTGTCCGGCCGCCTCCGCGTCGACCTGGCCCAGTTCCGTGAGCTGGAGGCGTTCGCCGCCTTCGGTTCCGACCTGGACGCCGCGTCGAAGGCGCAGCTGGAGCGCGGTCAGCGGATGGTCGAGCTGCTCAAGCAGGCTCAGTACCAGCCGATGGCCACCGAGGACCAGGTCGTCTCCATCTGGGCCGGCACCAACGGCCGTATGGACGACGTGCCGGTCGCGGACATCCGTCGCTTCGAGCGCGAGCTCATCGAGTACCTGCACCGCAAGGAGCAGGGCCTGATGACCTCCATCAAGGAGGGCGCGAAGATGCCGAAGGAGACCATCCAGGCCATCGACGACGCCGTCGCCGAGTTCAAGAAGCAGTTCGAGACCTCGGACGGCAAGCTTCTCGGCGAGGACGCGCCGGCCGTCAACGTCTCCAAGTGACGTAAGGAAGGGACCTGACTCATGGGAGCCCAGCTCCGGGTCTACAAGCGTCGCATCCGATCCGTCACCGCGACCAAGAAGATCACCAAGGCGATGGAGATGATCGCCGCCTCGCGCGTCGTCAAGGCGCAGCGCAAGGTGGCGGCCTCCACGCCGTACGCGACCGAGCTCACCCGCGCGGTCACGGCGGTCGGCACTGGTTCCAACACCAAGCACCCGCTGACCACCGAGGCGGAGTCGGCGACCCGTGCCGCGGTGCTGCTCCTCACGAGCGACCGCGGCCTGGCCGGCGCCTTCAACTCCAACGCCATCAAGGCCGCGGAGCAGCTCACCGAGCGCCTTGAGGGCGAGGGCAAGCAGGTCGACACGTACATCGTCGGCCGTCGCGGTGTGGCCCACTACAACTTCCGTGAGCGCAAGATCACGGAGCAGTGGACGGGCTTCACGGACGAGCCGACGTACGCGGACGCCAAGACGGTCGCGGGCCCGCTGATCGAGGCCATCGAGAAGGACACGGCCGAGGGCGGCGTGGACGAACTCCACATCGTCTACACCGAGTTCGTCTCGATGATGACGCAGACGGCCGTCGACAGCCGGCTGCTGCCGCTCCGCCTCGAGGAGGTGGCGGAGGAGACCGCGTCCAAGGGCGACGAGATCCTGCCGCTGTACGACTTCGAGCCGTCGGCGGAGGACGTCCTCGACGCCCTGCTGCCGCGCTACGTCGAGAGCCGCATCTACAACGCGATGCTTCAGTCGGCTGCCTCCAAGCACGCCGCCACGCGCCGCGCGATGAAGTCGGCGACCGACAACGCGGGCGACCTCATCAACACGCTTTCCCGGCTGGCCTCCGCGGCCCGCCAGGCGGAGATCACCAACGAAATCAGCGAGATCGTCGGCGGCGCTGCCGCTCTGGCCGACGCGACCGCGGGGAGTGACAGGTAATGACGACGACAGTTGAGACGGCCGCTGCCACGGGCCGCGTCGCCCGGGTCATCGGCCCGGTCGTCGACGTGGAGTTCCCCGTCGACGCGATGCCGGACATCTACAACGCCCTTCACGTCGAGGTGGCCGACCCGGCCAACGAGGGCGCGAAGAAGACGCTGACGCTCGAGGTCGCCCAGCACCTCGGCGACGGCCTGGTCCGCGCGATCTCGATGCAGCCGACCGACGGTCTGGTCCGCCAGGCCGCGGTGACCGACACGGGCACGGGCATCTCGGTGCCCGTCGGTGACTTCACCAAGGGCAAGGTGTTCAACACCCTCGGCGAGGTCCTGAACGTCGACGAGCAGTACACGGGCGAGCGCTGGAACATCCACCGCAAGGCCCCGAACTTCGACGAGCTCGAGTCGAAGACCGAGATGTTCGAGACCGGCGTCAAGGTCATCGACCTTCTCACCCCGTACGTCAAGGGTGGAAAGATCGGCCTGTTCGGTGGTGCCGGTGTCGGCAAGACGGTGCTCATCCAGGAGATGATCTACCGCGTCGCCAACAACCACGACGGTGTGTCGGTGTTCGCCGGTGTCGGTGAGCGCACCCGTGAGGGCAACGACCTCATCGACGAGATGAGCGAGTCGGGCGTCATCGACAAGACCGCGCTGGTCTTCGGCCAGATGGACGAGCCGCCGGGGACGCGTCTGCGCGTCGCCCTGGCCGGTCTGACCATGGCGGAGTACTTCCGCGATGTGCAGAAGCAGGACGTGCTGTTCTTCATCGACAACATCTTCCGCTTCACGCAGGCCGGTTCCGAGGTCTCGACGCTGCTCGGCCGTATGCCCTCCGCGGTGGGCTACCAGCCGAACCTGGCCGACGAGATGGGTCTCCTCCAGGAGCGCATCACCTCGACCCGTGGTCACTCGATCACCTCGATGCAGGCGATCTACGTCCCCGCGGACGACCTGACCGACCCGGCCCCGGCCACCACGTTCGCCCACCTCGACGCGACGACGGTGCTCTCCCGTCCGATCTCGGAGAAGGGCATCTACCCGGCCGTGGACCCGCTGGACTCCACGTCCCGCATCCTGGACCCGCGCTACATCGCGCAGGACCACTACGACGCCGCGATGCGCGTCAAGACGGTCCTGCAGAAGTACAAGGACCTCCAGGACATCATCGCGATCCTCGGTATCGACGAGCTCGGCGAGGAGGACAAGCTCACTGTCCACCGCGCCCGTCGCGTGGAGCGCTTCCTGTCCCAGAACACCCACGTCGCCAAGCAGTTCACCGGCGTCGACGGGTCGGACGTCCCGCTGGACGAGTCGATCGCGGCCTTCAACGCGATCATCGACGGCGAGTACGACCACTTCCCGGAGCAGGCGTTCTTCATGTGCGGTGGCATCGAGGACCTCAAGGCCAACGCCAAGGAGCTCGGCGTCTCCTGACCCCGAGACGAGCAGGAGGGCCGGGTCCGTTCCCGGCCCTCCCGCAACGCCCACTAGACTTTGACCCAACACCCGGCAGCGAGCGTTGCCGGGTGGTGACCCGAGGAGCCCACCTTGGCTGCTGAGCTGCACGTCGAGCTCGTCGCCGCGGACCGCAGTGTCTGGTCCGGCGAGGCCACCCTGGTCGTCGCGCGTACCACGTCCGGCGACATCGGCGTCATGCCCGGTCACCAGCCGCTGCTCGGTGTGCTGGAGTCGGGCCCGGTGACCATCCGTACGAGCGACGGGGGGACGGTCGTGGCTGCTGTCCACGGCGGTTTCCTGTCGTTCGCGGACAACAAGCTGTCGCTGCTGGCCGAGATCGCCGAGCTGTCGGACGAGATCGACGTCCAGCGGGCGGAGCGGGCGCTGGAGCGCGCGAAGTCGGACGCGGACGCGTCCGCCGAGCGTCGTGCCGATGTCCGACTGCGTGCGGTGGCGGCCCGCTGACCCCAGCGAGCCAGTAGACGCGACTCAGCCGCGGCCCGACCGGAGATACGCTCTCCGGAACGGGTCGCGGCTGAGGCCATCTACACCTGTTTTTGCTGTTCCGTTATCTGGCGTGTGGATCTGTCGAGAAGCGAGGAGGTCGGTGCAGATGGTCCTCGTTCTCGTGCTGTGCGTAGTCGCGGTCGTCGTACTCGTACTGCTGGGGCTCTTTGTCTTCGGACTGCGGCGCCGGCTGATCCAGCGCTCGGGCGGCACCTTCGACTGCTCCCTGCGGTGGGACGCGCCGGGCCCCGACGCCGAGGACACCTCCGGCAAGGGCTGGGGCTACGGCATCGCCCGCTACAACGGTGACCGCATCGAGTGGTTCCGCGTCTTCTCCTACGCGCCCCGGCCCAAGCGCATCCTGGAGCGCGCGGCCATCGAGGTCACCGGCCGCCGCGCCCCGGAGGGCGAGGAGGAACTGGCGCTGTTGTCGGACGCCGTCGTCCTCGCGTGCACGCACCGGGGCACGCGCCTCGAACTGGCGATGAGCGAGGACGCGTTGACCGGTTTCCTGGCGTGGCTGGAGGCGGCCCCGCCCGGGCAGCGGGTGAACGTGGCCTAGCGGCCATTTCTGCTTGAGCATGGAAGAAGCCGGGCTGGTGGGGGGCGTTCCCACCAGCCCGGCTTCGGTCTTTTAAGAACCCCGGGTGACTACTTCAGGCCGGAGTCGATCGCGCTGACCAGTTCCCCGTTGGTGGTGTCACCGGAGAACTCCCAGAAGAACGCGCCGCCCAGACCCTGCGACTTCGCCCAGCTCATCTTCGAGGCGATGGTCGCGGGGGTGTCGTAGGACCACCAGTCGGTGCCGCAGTGCGCGTACGCCGTACCGGCGATGGTGCCGTTCGAGGGGCACTTGGTCTTGAGGACCTTGTAGTCCTCGATGCCCTGCTCGTACGTGCCGGCCGCCGGGCCGGTCGCCGTGCCGCCCGGCTCCTTCTGCGTGACGCCGGTCCAGCCGCGGCCGTAGAAGCCGATGCCGAGCAGCAGCTTGGACGCGGGAACGCCCTGGGCCTTGAGCTTGGCGATGGCGTCCGCGGAGGTGAAGCCCTGCTGCGGGATGCCGTTGTACGAGGTGAGCGGGGAGTGCGGGGCCGTCGGGCCCTTGGCGTCCCAGGCGCCGAAGAAGTCGTACGTCATGACGTTGTACCAGTCGAGGGACTGGGCGGCGCCCGCGTAGTCGGTCTTCTCGATCTTGCCGCCGGCCGAGCCGTCGGCGGTGATCGCGGCGGTGACCAGGTTCTTCGTGCCGAACTTGGCGCGCAGGGCCGAGGTGAGCCCCTTCAGCGCGGCGGGCCCGGAGGTGTCGCAGGTCAGGCCGCAGGCGTTGGGGTACTCCCAGTCGATGTCGATGCCGTCGAAGACATCGGCCCAGCGCGGGTCCTCGACCAGGTTGTAGCAGGACTCGGCGAACGCGGCCGGGTTCTTGGCGGCCTCACCGAAGCCGCCGGACCAGGTCCAGCCGCCGAAGGACCACAGGATCTTCAGGTTCGGGTGCTTGGCCTTGAGCTGGCGGAGCTGGTTGAAGGCGCCGCGCAGCGGCTGGTCCCAGGTGTCGGCCTGGCCGGAGACGGAGTTGGCGGCGGTGTACGCCATGTCCGTGTCGGCGTAGGCGTCGCCCATGGTGCACTTGCCGCCCTGGACGTTGCCGAAGGCGTAGTTGATGTGCGTGACCTTGGCGGCCGAGCCGGAGGTCTCCAGGTTCTTCGGGTAGTACTGGCGGCCGTAGACGCCCCAGTCGGTGAAGTACCCGAGGTTGACCTTGCCGCCGGTGCCCGGGTTGCCCGGGTCGGTGCCGCCGCCAGTGGTGTGGACCTTGACGGAGCCGGAGACCGGGCCCGTCTGGTCGGCGGTGTCGCGGGCCTGGACCGTGTACGAGTAGTCGGTGCCCGCGGTGAGGCCGGTGTCGGTGTAGGTGGTGCCGGTCACCGTGGCGACCTTGGCGCCGTCGCGCAGGACGTCGTAGTTCTTGACGCCCTTGTCGTCGGTGGCGGCCGACCAGGAGAGCTTGACCGAGGTGTCGGTGATGGCGGAGGCGGTCGGGGTGCCGGGCGCGGAGGGTGCCGCGTCGCCGGGCACGTCGCCGCCGTCGCAGGAGCCGCCGTTGAGCTTGCAGCCCGTGGGGGCGCCGGTGCCGGAGCCGTTGAAGCCGAAGGATATGGAGGCGCCCGGGGCGAGGGTGCCGTTCCAGGAGAGGTTCTTGGCGGTCCAGTGGTTGGCGGAGTTGGTGACGGTGGCGTCCCACGCCGAGGTCACCTTCGTGCCGGAGGGGAAGTCCCACTCGACGGTCCACGAACTGATGCTCGTGGCGCCGGAGTTCTTGATGGTCCACTTGCCCTCGAAGCCGCTGCCCCAGTCCTGGGTCTTGGCGTAGGTGGCCGTGACCGCGCTGGCCTCGGCGGCGGCCTGGGAGGGGGTGGCGAGGCCGACCAGCGCCGCCGCGGGCAGCAGCAGGGTGGTCAGGGCCGCGGTGGTGCGGTGCCGAAGTCTTCGACGGGGTACGTCACTTGAGCGCATTGCTGGCTCCTCGGGTGTTCCTGGGTTCGCTCTGACGGGGGACGGAACCCTGCGACGCCCGTGAGCACCGTAAGTGGGGGGTGTGCTCACCGCAGTGCGGCGAGAATAGAAAGGTCTGGACCAGCGGTCAAGGTCTAAACCAATTACGGGTTTCGGCCAACCTGCTGAGCAGCGCCTAAACCTCTACAGACCCAACTCCTGCGCGAGCACCGCCGCTTGCACCCGGCTCCGCAGCCCCAGCTTGCCCAGCAAGCGGCTGACGTGCGTCTTCACGGTGGCCTCCGCCATGTCGAGACGCGCCGCGATCTCCGCGTTGGACAGCCCTTCGCCGAGCCGCCCCAGCACCTCGCGCTCGCGCCGCGTCAGCGTCTCCAGCTCCGGGGGAGCGGCGGGCGGCTCGGCTCGTCCGGCGCCCGTGGCGAACTCCGCGATGAGGCGACGGGTCACCGCCGGCGCGATCATCCCCTCGCCGCGCGCCACGGTCCGCACGCCCTCGATCAAGTCCTTCGCGTCGGTGCTCTTGAGCAGGAACCCAGCGGCGCCCGCGCGCAGCGCCCCGAAGACGTACGCGTCGTGGTCGAACGTGGTCAGGACGAGCACGTCCGCGAGCCCCTCGCCGGTGACCGCGCGCGTGGCCGAAACGCCGTCGAGGCGCGGCATCTGTACGTCCATGAGCACGAGGTCGGGGCGGAGCGCGCGGGCCCGCTCCACGGCCTCCTCGCCGTCCGCCGCCTCTCCGACGACCTCGATGTCGGGGGCGCTGTTCAGGATCAGGACGAGCCCGGCGCGTACGGCGGTCTGGTCCTCGGCGACGAGTACTCGGATCACGCGGACTCTCCTTCGGGTGCGGGGTTCTCCAGCGGCAGCACGGCTCTCACCCGCCAGATTTTGCCCCCGTCGGGGAGGCTCTCGGGGCCCGCGCCGAAGGCGCCGCCGAGCAGGGCCGTCCGCTCGCGCATGCCGACGAGTCCGGCCCCGGAACCGGGTGCGCGCGGCCCGTCCCTGTCCCCGTACGGGCTGCTCACGCGCACCTCGACGTGCTCGTCGCCCCGGCGCTCGACGGCGACCGTGACCCGGCCAGGCGAGGCGTGCTTGAGCGCGTTGGTGAGGGATTCCTGGACGATGCGGTAGGCGGCGAGCTCGACGGGCGCGGGCAGCCCCGCGGTCGCTCCGGTCAGGGTGAGGGCGACGTCGAGCCCGTTCGCGCGGGACTGCTCGACCAGGGCGCGCAGGCCGTCGAGCGTGGGGGCGGCGGCGGGCTCGGTGTCGCCGCTGTCGTCGCGCAGGATGCCGATGAGGCGGCGCATCTCGGCCAGCCCCTCGACGCTGTTCTCGCGGATCGTCTCCAGGGCGGTCCGGGTGGTGGCGGGCTCGTCGATGGAGAGCGCGGCCGTGGAGTGGATGGCGATGGCGGAGAGGTGGTTCGCCACCATGTCGTGCAGCTCGCGGGCCATCCGCGCGCGCTCCGCCGTGACCGCCTGCGCCCGGTCCATCTCGGCGAGCAGCGCGGTCTGCTCGGCGCGCAGCCGCTCCTCGGCGGCGCGGTCGCGGTGGTTGCGGACGAGGACGCCGGTGGCGGCGGGGCCGAACGAGACGAGGCCGGTCGCCACCCCCACCAGGACCGCCTCCGGCTCGCGCCACCAGGCCAGGAAGCCGAGCGTGGCGGCCACGGTGACCAGACCGGTGGAGACGGGCAGGCGGCGGGCCATCGCCGGGGTGCCGTAGAGGGCCCCCGCGTACATCAGGTCCGTGAACATCAGGACCGTCGCCAGGCTGCCCTGCGTGAACTGGTCCGCGACCAGGACGAGCGTGCCCGCCACCACGGCGAACTGCGGCCGGGTGCGGCGCAGCAGCTCCAGGGCGGACATCAGGACGAGCGGGACAAGCAGCCACGCGCCGTCGAACAGGCGTCCGGTGTTCATGCCGAGCCCGATGCCCCACAGCGCGAGACCGCCGAGCAGCCCCACGGCGGCGATCCGGACGTCGTCGCGGTGCGGGCGGGGCGGCGGCAGGTGCATGACCCCATCCAACACGGACGATCCAGCGACGGCATGGAGCGCGGGGACGAAGCGGAGCGGCCCGCCGCTACATCGAAGGATGCAGTCGCGATTCGTCACTGACGACGACGATCACGGGACGTGTGGCGGCGAGCCTTGAGGTGAAGGACGAGAGGAGTCCACCGTGATCGTCACGCTGATCATCATCTGCGAGGCCGGCTTCTGGGTGCTGCTGGCCGCCGGGCTCGCGCTGCGCTACTGGGCGAGGATGCCGCGCGCGAGCGTCGCGGTGCTGCTGTGCGAGCCGCTCCTCGAAGTGCTCCTGTTCGTCGTCACCGCCATCGACCTGAAGAACGGCGCCGAGCCCGACTGGAAGCACGGCCTCGCCGCCGTCTACATCGGCTACTCCATCGCGCTCGGCCACTACACGGTCAAGTGGGTCGACGTCCGTGTCGCCCACCGCTTCGCGGGCGGTCCGCCCCCGTCGACCCCGAAGTACGGCACCGCGCGCGCCCTGCACGAGTGGCGCGTCGCCGGCCTGTGGACGCTGGCCGCGCTCATCGCGATGGGCCTGTTGCAGGGCGCGATCTGGTACGTGGGCGAGGACGGCTCGACCAGCTCCCTCGAAGCCTGGCAGCAGAGGATGCTGGTCGTGATCGCCATCAACGTGATCATCGCGGGGAGCTACACGGTGTTTCCGAAGAAGAAGCCGGCGGGTACGGCCTAACGCTCTCCGCCGGGCACCCACAGCACGTCCCCGACCTCCTTGTTCGCGATGCGCGCCAGGATGAACAGGAGGTCGGAGAGGCGGTTGAGGTAGGTCGCCGTCAGGGGGTTCATCGTCTCGCCGTGAACCTCAAGCGCCGCCCACGTGGAGCGCTCCGCGCGGCGCACCACCGTGCACGCCTGGTGCAGCAGGGCCGCGCCGGGCGTGCCGCCGGGCAGGATGAAGGAGCGCAGCTTCTCCAGGTCGGCGTTGAAGCGGTCGCAGTCCGCCTCCAGCTTGTCGACGTAGAACTGCTCGACACGCAGCGGCGGGTACTCGGGGTCCGCGACGACCGGCGTCGACAGGTCGGCGCCGACGTCGAAGAGGTCGTTCTGCACGCGCGTGAGGACCTTGACGACCTCCTCGTCGAGGCCGCCGAGCGCGATGGCGGTGCCGAGGACGGCGTTGGCCTCGTTGGCGTCCGCGTACGCCGCGATCCGCAGATCGGTCTTGGCGGTGCGGCTCATGTCGCCGAGGGCGGTGGTGCCCTTGTCTCCGGTACGGGTGTAGATGCGCGTCAGATTGACCATCCGGCCAGCGTAGTCAGCTCCCCGCGCCGCGGAAGGCGCGTGTGCCGACCGTCACGGCGAGCGCGGCGAAGGCGAGCGCGGCGACCGTCCCGTACAGCATGTGCGCCGTCGCGTACTGACCGACGTACGCGTCCCTGACCGCGTCCACCAGATAGCGCACCGGCATGACGTGCGAGAGCGCGTCCAGCCAGCCCGGCGCGAGCGCCATCGGCAGCATCAGCCCCGACAGGAGCATTGAGGGCATCGTCACCGCGTTGACGACCGGCCCGAACTCCTGCGGTTTGTCGACCTTGACCGCGAGCGCGTACGACAGCGACGCCAGCGAGACGGTCAGGAGCGCCGTGAACCCGAAGCCGATCAGGATGCCGGCCAGTGGCGCCCGCAGGCCCATCGCGCACGCGGCCAGCACCAGCAGCACCGCCTGGAACAGGAAGAGCAGCGTGTCCCGCAGGACGCGGCCGAGCAGCAGCGCGAGCCGGCTGACCGGCGTGACGCGCATCCGCTCCACGATGCCGGAGCCCTTCTCCAGGATGACCGCGAACCCGCAGAACGAGGCGCCGAACAGGCCGAGCTGGAGCAGCAGCCCCGGCACGAGGACCTGCCAGGAGTCGCCGTCCGCGCTGAGCGGCAGACCGGTCAGGAGCGGCCCGAAGAAGAGCAGGTACAGCAGCGGCATGAGGACGCCGAAGAGCATCTGGAACCTGGAGGAGAGGGTCTGCCGGGCGTACCGGCCGAAGATCAGGAGCGTGTCGGAGGCGAGTGTCCTCATCGCGTTCACACCGCCACCGGGGCCTGGTCCACCGGCGCCGGTCCGCGTCCGGTGATGGCCAGAAAGGTGTCCTGGAGGGTGGCGTCGGCGGAGCCGCCGTACCGGAGCTTGAGCGCGCTCGGCGTGCCCTCGGCGGCGACCACTCCCTTGTCGACGACGACGATCCGGTCGGCGAGCGCGTCGGCCTCGTCGAGGTAGTGCGTGGTGAGGAAGACGGTCGTGCCGTGCTCGGCGCGCAGCCTGCGCACGAGGTCCCACAGGTCGGCGCGGCTGCCGGGGTCGAGCCCGGTCGTCGGCTCGTCGAGGAAGAGCACGTGCGGGCGGTGCGTGAGCCCCATCGCGATGTCGAGGCGGCGCCGCTGGCCGCCGGAGAGCGCCGCGGTCCTGCGGTCCATCAGCCCGGTGAGGCCGAGATCGGCGGCCAGTTCCTCGGCGCGCGCGGTCGCCTGAGCCTTCGTCAGCCGGTACAGGCGGCCCTGCGTGACCAGCTCCTCCCGTACGGAGACGGTCGGGTCGACCCCGCCGGACTGGGCCACGTAGCCGACGGCGCGCCGCACCCCGGCCGGGTCGGTCGCGAGGTCGCGGCCCGCGACGGTCGCCGCGCCCCCGGTCGGTGCGAGCAGGGTCGTGAGCATCCGCAGGGTGGTGGTCTTGCCCGCGCCGTTCGGGCCGAGGAAGCCGAGGATCTCGCCGGGGGAGACGCGCAGGTCGATTCCGCGGACGGCCTCGACCGGGCCGCGCCTGGTCTGGAAGGTCCGGGCGAGGCCGGACGCGCTGATGACTGCCATGCGGGCCAGAAAAACAGAGTCATTGAAATTTTGCAACGTCCCCAAAATTTCAGTGGGCCCATCCGATCGGTACGATCACGGCATGGCAGAAGGGCTCAGGGAGCGGAAGAAGCGGCAGACCAGGCAGTACATCTCCGACGTCGCGACCGGACTGTTCGTGGAGCGGGGCTTCGACGCGGTGACCGTCGCCGAGATCGCGGCCGCCGCGGACGTCTCCGTGAACACCGTCTACAACTACTTCCCGGCCAAGGAGGATCTGTTCCTCGACCGCTCCAAGGGCGTCGTCGACCGCATGTCCCGCTGGGTGCGCGGGCGCGCGCCGGGGGAGTCGGCGGCCACCGCCGTCCTGCGCGAACTGCGCGAGGAGATCGAGGCCGTCTCGCCGCGCGTCGGCCTCATGGACGGCTACAGCGCCTTCATGCGCGTCGTGCAGGCCGCCCCCGCCCTGCGCTCCCGTCTGTGGGCCATCCAGCAGGAGGTCCACGACAACCTGACCGCGACCCTGCGCGAGGAGACCGGCGCGGACGACGCCGACCCGCTGCCCGATCTGATCGCCGGTCAGATCGGCTGGATCCACTCGACCGTCATGGCGGCCATCGGCCGGCGCATGCTCGACGGCGGCACCCCCGCCGCCGTCTCACGGGAGATGCTCGACGTCCTGGACGACATCGAGGGGCTTCTGAGCGAGAAGGTGCTCAACTACGCCGTCCGCGACGCCTGATGACACCGGGCGCCCCGCGCCGGTGTGATGTCCGTCATTCGAGACGTGACGCGCATCTCTAAGCGGTCACACGGCCCCTCACGGACGCTAGGGTCCGCAAAAGGAGCAACGCACAGAAGCGGTCGCGCGGTACGTGACGACGCGGTTAGGGGAAGCGCACGTGGCAGGGAAGCTCGCCGTCATCGGAGCCGGCCTCATGGGGTCCGGCATCGCTCAGGTCTCCGCCCAGGCGGGCTGGGACGTCGTCCTGCGCGACGTCACCGACGAGGCCCTGACCCGCGGCACCGACGGCATCAAGGCGTCGTACGACAAGTTCGTGAGCAAGGGCAGGCTCGCCGCCGAGGACGCCGAGAAGGCGCTCGCCCGCATCACCACGACCACCGACCTGGACGCGGCCGCCGACGCCGACATCGTCGTCGAGGCCGTCTTCGAGAAGCTGGAGGTCAAGCACGAGATCTTCCGCACGCTCGACAAGCTCGTGCGCCCGGAGGCCGTGCTCGCCTCGAACACCTCCGCCATCCCGATCACCAAGATCGCGGCGGTCACCGAGCGCCCCGAGCGCGTCGTCGGCGCGCACTTCTTCTCGCCGGTGCCGATGATGCAGCTCTGCGAACTCGTGCGGGGCCACAAGACCAGCGACGAAACCCTCGCCACCACGCGGGAGTTCGCCGAGTCCGTCGGCAAGACCTGCATCGTCGTCAACCGCGACGTGGCCGGGTTCGTGACCACCCGACTCATCTCCGCCCTCGTCGTCGAGGCCGCGAAGCTCTACGAGTCGGGCGTCGCCACCGCCGAGGACATCGACATCGCCTGCAAGCTCGGCTTCGGCCACGCCATGGGACCGCTGGCCACCGCCGACCTCACGGGCGTCGACATCCTGCTCCACGCCACCAGCAACATCTACACCGAGACCCAGGACGAGAAGTTCGCGCCGCCCGAGCTGATGCGCCGGATGGTTGACGCCGGTGACATCGGGCGCAAGAGCGGGCAGGGCTTCTACAAGCACGCGTGACGCGGCGCCTGACGCCATGTCACCCGTCGGGGTGAATTCGGTATCGGTTCGCTTACAGACGGCAACTTCTGGCTCACCGGGCCCGTCAGTTGCTGTGACATACCCAGATCACCCGGACCACGATCACCCGGACCACTGACCACCTGAGTACCCGAGTACTTCCGCCTCACACGGGGAGCGCATATGCACATCAGGGGCGACCACGCCGAGCTGGTCGTCGGGGGCCGCCTCGACGTCCGCAGCGCGGCGGACGCCCGTACGGTCCTGCACACCGCCGTCGACGACGGCCTCGGCGACCTCGTGCTCGACCTTTCCGAACTCGACTCGTGGGACGCGACCGGACTCGGCGTCATCATGGGCGCCCACCGCCGCGCCGGGCGCTGCGGACGCCGCCTCGTGCTGCGCGGCGTGCCGCCCCAGCTGCAGCGCCTCCTCGTCGCGACCCGGCTGCACCGGATCCTGGCCATCGAAGGCGGCATCGGCGTCGGATCGCTGCCCCGGGTGTGACCCGGGGCGGGACCGGTGTGTCACCCTGGGAATGAATACGCCGTTCCTGTGGGAAGCGCCCACAATCCTCATGAGACTGTGACGTCTCGGACGGCGCGGGACCCCGAGTGTTCATAGATACTGTGCCAAGGTCTAGGGTTCGGTCGCCCGCGTCATGACGAACCCGCCACGCGGGACCGGACCAGAAGCGACAGCGCAGTGTGCACAGGCCGGGAGGGCAGAAGGCGCACCACGCTTTTGGGGGGCTTTGACCATGGACCCGAACAACCTCGGACCGGATAATTTCGGCCAGGACCAGCGCGACGACCCGTCCGCCGGCGGCAGGCGCCCACCGCGCGACCAGTTCACGCCCGACTTCGGCCAGCCGTCGCCCGCACTCGCCCGCACCGTGCAGCTCGTCTCCGGCGACTACCTCCTGACCGTCAACCCCGTCGACGGCAGCGAGATCGAAGCCTGCCCGCCCGACCGGCGCCCCGCCCGGCCCGCCAAGCGCGCCGCCGCCGACCGCGCCGAACTCGCGCGCGCCGCCCGCCCGCCGCTGCCGCCCGGGCCCGCGCTGCCCCGCCTCCCCCTCCTGGAGCGCCAGGAGGAGCGCGAGCGCCTCGCCCGCCTCCTCGCGCGCGGCCGCTCCGTCCGGCTCACCGGGCCCTCGGGCTCCGGCCGCACCGCGCTGCTCGACCAGGTCGCCGAGGACTGCGCCGACATCGCGCCCGACGGTGTCGTCCGCCTCTCCGGCCACCGCCGCACCCCGGCCGACCTCCTGCACGACCTCTTCACCACCGTCTACGACGCCCCGCTGCACCGCCCGGACCGCGCCCTCCTGCTCGAACTCGTCCACGAGATCGGCGCCGTCGTCGTCCTCGACGACCTGGAGTTCGGCGGCGCCGCGCTCGACGAGCTCCTCGACGCCACGCCCGAGTGCGCCTTCCTGCTCGCGGCGACCCCCGACGTCGCCGCGCCGTCCGCCGACTCCCTCGTCGAAGAGGTGTTCCTCGGCGGCCTCAGCCGCGGTGCCGGACTCGAACTCCTCGAACGCGCCGTCGGCCGCGTCCTTTCCGAGGACGAGGCGCAGTGGGCCGGTGACCTCTGGTTCGAGTCCGAGGGCCTGCCCCTGCGGTTCGCGCAGGCCGGCGCCCTGCTGCGCCAGCGTGACGTGCTCCGCGCCGACCCCGACGGCTTCGACGCCTTCGGCCTGAAGCAGGGCCCCGACGCCGAACCCGCCGACGCCCCCCTCCTCGACACCTCCTACGACGTCGAGGACGGCCCCGACGTCCCGCTGCCCTCCCTCGCCGACGGGGCCGCGCCCGCCGCGCTGCTCGCCTCCCGGATGAGCGCCTCGGCCCGCGCCACCCTCCGCTTCGCCGTCGCGCTCGGCGGCGAGGTTCCGCACCAGGCGCACCTCCCCGCCCTCGTCGGCGACACCCATGCCGACGCCGCGCTCGCCGAACTCGTCTCCTGCGCCCTCGTCACCTCCGTCGGCGGCCGCTACCGCCTCGCCTCCGGCGTGCGGGTGCAGTTGGAGGCCGTCGGTTTCGCCGAGGACACCGTCGAGTACGCGCACACCGCCGCCCGGCACTACGCCTGGTGGGCCGCGCACCCTTCCGTCGGCCCCGAGCGGGTCGCCGCCGAGGCCGACGCCGTGCTCGCCGCGCTGACCGTCCTCGTCCCCGGCACCACACCGCCCGAGGACGGGACGAGCCCGGCCGTCGAGCTGGCCCGCGCGGCCGCCCCCGCCTTCGCCGCCGGGTTCGCCTGGGGCGCCTGGGAGCGCGCGCTGCGCTCCGGCCAGGAGGCGTCCCGGCTCTCCGGCGAGGTGCCCGACGAGGCCTACTTCCACCACGAGCTGGGCATCCTCGCGCTCCTCGGCGGCAACCTCGACCGGGCCCGCGCCGAACTGGAGGCATCCATCGGCCTGCGCGGCGCCCTCGCCGACAAGCGGGGCACGATCGCGGGCCGCCGCGCGCTCGCGCTCGTCGCGGACCGCTCCGGCGGCGTCCTGCCCGGCGGGCGCACCGCCGCGGGCGAGGAGGTCCCGGACGCGATGCACGAGGAGTCGGCGTCGCCGCCCGGCGGCGTCCCGGCCGCGTACCCGCTGCCCGTGCCGCCCCAGGAACCGGACACGGTCGCCACCCGCAAGGTGCCGCCCGTGCCCACGCCCGTACCCGCCCCGACGGTCGTCGGCGGCAAGCCGCCCACCCGCAGGTCGATCATCCGCGGCACCCGGCGCAACCTCGTCGCCGCCGGGGCCGGCGCGCTCCTCGTGGCGGTGCTCGGCACGGTCGTCACACTGGGCGCCACGTCCGGCAATGACGACCCGCCCTCCGACAAGGTCGGCACGAAGCCGTCCGCGACGGCGGAGGAGAACACCGGCGACCTCGGCGCGGAGGAGGCCCCGCGCGGCGGCGGCACGAGCGGCTCCGCCTCCTCGGCCCCGAGCGACCCCGGCGCGGACGGCATCGTGGGCACGGCGGACGACCCGACGCCCACGTCCTGGGCCAGCGTCTCGCCGTCGGGCAGCCCCAGCGGTTCCGGCACGCCCCACACCCCGGGGACGACCCCGAGCCACTCGCCGACGAGCAGGCCGCCGACGTCGAAGCCGCCCACGAGCAGGCCGCCGACGTCGCACACGCCGACGCCCACGCCGACCCCTACGCCCACCCCGACCCCAACGCCGACGCCGACGCCGACGACGACCCCGCCGCAGACACCCCCGGGCACGACCACCAACTCGGCCCCCCTCACATCAAGCGCGACCGAAGCCCCGTAAGGGGCGCGGGGAACTGCGCGCTCAGCCACGACAAAGCCGCAGCCGCGTCTGCTCATGTACCGAGCAGACGCGGCTGCGGCTTCGTCATGGCCGGGCGCGCAGCCCCCCGCACCCCTGGCCGGCTCTAGAACAACCGCAGCTTGTCGTCCTCGATACCCCGCATGGCGTCATAGTCGAGGACGGTGCAGCCGATACCCCGGTCGGTCGCGAGAACCCGGGCCTGCGGCTTGATCTCCTGGGCGGCGAAGATGCCCCGGACCGGCGCCAGGTGCGGATCCCGGTTCAACAGCTCCAGGTAGCGCGTGAGCTGCTCGACCCCGTCGATCTCCCCACGCCGCTTGATCTCGACGGCCACGGTCCGCCCCTCGGCGTCACGGCACAGGATGTCGACGGGCCCGATCGCGGTCATGTACTCGCGCCGGATCAGCGTGTAGCCCTCGCCGAGCGTCTCGATGCGGTCGGCGAGCAGCTCCTGGAGGTGCGCTTCCACGCCGTCCTTGATGAGCCCCGGGTCGACACCCAGTTCATGGGAGGAGTCGTGCAGGATCTCCTCCATCGTGATGATCAGTTTCTCGCCCGCTTTGTTGATGACGGTCCAGACGCCCGCGTCGTCCCCGGTGCCCTCCTTCAGGGTGCACGGCGGCGACATCCAGTTGAGGGGCTTGTAGGCGCGGTCGTCCGCGTGGATGGAGACGCTGCCGTCGGCCTTCACGAGGATGAGGCGCGGGGCGAGGGGGAGATGGGCGGTGAGCCTGCCCGCGTAATCCACGGAGCAGCGGGCGATGACAAGACGCATGGTCGGCAACGCTACTCGACGCCCGCCCGTCGACGCGATTCGCCCGCCCCTTGGCCCCCATGACGCCCTGGGAGCCCCGGTGGACGCCCTTTATCATCCGGAACCCACCCGTTCGTTATTGGCCGGTTGTGTGCGAACCAGGCGTTGCACGCCCTGTTGCGGCCCGGATGCGTTGCCTACCGTAGAAGCAGGAGGTCGCGGCGCGTGCACGCTGCGTGTTCGGAGGGTCGTGCCGTGGGCTCCTGGTCTGTCCGTCAACCCCCGCTCCCTTGGGGGTGCGAGAGGAGAACCCATGTCGCTCGACGTCTCACCGGCACTGTTGGAACAGGCCGAGCGAGGCGAGGTCGACGAAGCGGATTTCGTCGACTGCGTCCGGACCTCCCTGCCCTACGCGTGGGAGATGGTCAGCTCGTTGGTGGCTCAGCTCAAGGTCGACGGCGGAGAGTTCGCCGACAACCAGACGCCGCCGCCCAACGAGCAGGCACGTGGGCAGTTGCTGCGCGCGCTCGCGAGTGACGCGATTCGCGGCGCCCTCCAGCGGCACTTCGGTGTACGGCTCGCCTTCCAGAACTGCCACCGGGTCGCGGTGTTCCCGCAGGACCCGGCGGTGGACGAGACGCTGGCCCGCTTCACCTCGGTCCGCAATCAGTTGCTCAACCAGTCACCGGAACTCCGTGACTGCTGACGGCTGAACCCGGAATGCCTGCCGTCCCGTACGCGGGAGGTGCATCAGTACGGGACGACAGGCATGGCGGCGGGGCGGTGTCGAGCGACCGGCCTCAGCCGAGCTGGGGCAGTACCTCCGCGCCCAGACGCCGTACGTTCTCCTCCGTCGTCGCGAGGTCGCCGGAGCCCTCGACCAGGAGCGCGAACCGGGTGATGCCGGTCCGCTCGGACGTGGCCGCGAGCCGGTCCGCGCACAACTGCGGCGTGCCGACCGGATGCAGCCCGCACAACAACTCCGTGTAGGCGAACGGGTCCCGCATCGACCGCGCCCGCCCGTCCACCGTCACATGGGCGTCGAGCCCCTGCTTCAGCCAGCCCGGCATCGCCTTCAGGAGAGCCTCCGTGGCCTCCGCGCGGTCGTCACCGACCTGGGCGACCCCGGCGGAGACATGGGGCGCCGTGATTATGTCGGCGGCCGGACGCCCGGCCTCCAGCGCGCACCGCCGCCACAGGGCGACCATCTCGGCCTTCTCCTCGTCACCGATGTGCATGCCGAGGAGCATGGGCAGTCCGCGCTCGGCGGCGAGCCGCACGCTCCTCGGCGACGTGCACGCGACGACGACCTCGGGGCCCGCCGGGTCCGTCCCGCCGATCGCCTCCGCCGGGCGGGGCACCACCGGCACCTCGCGGAAGGCGAACCGCTCGCCCTCGCCCGCCACCCTCGGCTCGCGCAGCCAGCGCAGGAGCAGGTCGAGCGAGTCGGGGAACCCCTGCTCGTACGCCTCGACGCCCGCGCCGAAGACCTCCAGGTCGACCCAGGGCCCGCCGCGCCCGACGCCGAGCGAGAACCGCCCGCCGGAGGTGAGGTGCAGCAGGGCCGCCTGCTCGCCCAGGGCCACCGGGTGCGCCGTCGGCAGGACGCTCACCGCCGTGCCGACCCGCAGGGTCTGCGTGCGGCCGAGCAGCAGGGCGGCGAGGGTGATCGCCGACGGGCACGTCCCGTACGGCACGAAGTGGTGCTCGGCGAGCCACACCGAGTCAAGACCGGCCTCCTCGGCGACCTCGGCCGACCGCACCGCGCGGTGCAGCGCCTCCCCCTGTCCCTGGCCCGGGAACTGGGCTGCCAGTACGAATGTTCCTACGCGCATCGCCTTCCTGCCTTCCTTGGCGCCGACGCGGCACTCCCCCTGAAGGCAATAACGGCTGACAAGTGCCAAGGGCACGGCTACGCATGCGGATTGGAGGATTTTCCGCAGAACCTTGACAGGGTGACCCGGCGAGTACCCCACTCGGCGCGGCGTACGCTGGACACGCACCCCGACTCCGTACGCACACTCCGTGAGGTGAGCCGTGTCCCCGCGCCGCAACCGTCCGAAGGCCGGCGGGCCGTCCACAGGCAGCAGCGAGGACGAGGGGCAGCGCTACGGCGGGTTCCAGTCCACGGAGAGCTGGCAGGGCGAGGAGTGGTGCGTACGCCACGTGGCGGGCGCGAGCGCGGCCGGCAAGACGTACCGCTGCCCGGGCTGCGACCAGGAGATCCCGTCCCGGGTCGCACACGTCGTGGCGTGGCCGGAGTACGGCGGCGTGGACGACCGCCGCCACTGGCACAAGGCGTGCTGGAACGCGAAGGACCGCCGCACCACGAAGGTGCAGCGGTCCCGGAGCGCGCCGCGGTACTGAGGCCGCGCTACACGTCGCGGTTGTTGAGGGTGAGGAAGGCGCCGCCGAGCGCCACCGCCGTGATCACACCCATGATCCACAGCGGGTCCCAGCCGGACGGTCCTGAGCCGCCCGCCACCGAGTCGCCGTAGAGCACCGCGAGCTGGCTGGGGATCGAGTACTCGAAGAGGGCTTGCTGGAGGTCCTTGAGCGAGTCCGAGAACATGAACATCGCGAGGACCAGCGGCAGCAGCACGATGCCGATCATGATGGTGATCGCGCCCGCCGAGTGCCGCACGAGCGTGCCGACGGCCAGGCCCAGCAGACCGAGCAGCCCGACGAACAGGCCCACGCCGACGGTCGCCTTGAACCACTGCGAGCCGCTGGGCGAGCCGACATCCAGGATGCCGACCTGCAGCACGGACACGATGACCGCGAGCACCGTCGTCAGCACGAAGGCCAGCGTGAAGAAGACGATCGCCTTCGCGGCCAGCACCCGGCTCCGGCTGGAGCAGGCCGTCATCGTCGTACGGATCATGCCGGTGCCGTACTCCGACGCGATCGTCAGGACGCCGAGCGTGATCACGCAGATGGTGCTGAGGAGCACGCCGAAGAAGCCGAGGCCGAGCACATCGTCCGGGCCCACTTCCGTGCTGCTGTCGGCCGCCGCGACGATCGCCGCCGACGCCAGGCCGATGCCGAGCATGAGCAGCACCATCACGCCGAGGGTCCACATCGTGGAGCGCACCGTGCGGATCTTCGTCCACTCCGAGGCGAGCGCGTCCCCGAGGTGCGCGCGGCGCACGGGGATCGGTGAGGTGTACGAGCCCGGGAGCGCCTGCCCGACAGGCATCGCCGGGGGCTGCTGCGGGGCGGCGTAGGGCGGGGGCGGCGTGCTCATCGGGCGTCGTCCTTGTCCATGGTCGGAGCGGCGGCGGGCGGCTGGGGCGCGGGCGCCTGGGCGGGCGCGGGGGCCTGCGCGGGTGCGACCGGCGCCGCGTACGGGTTCGCGCCGGGCGCCGGCTGCGGTTGCGCCTGGGGCGGCGGCGGGGCGTACCAGCCCGGCTGGCCCTGCCCCACGACCGGCATCTGCTGCGGCGGCAGCGCGCCGGGCGGCAGCGGCTGCTGGAACCCGGCGAGCTGGTCGGCGGTGGAGCGGTAGTCGACGGCGCCCTGCGTCATCCGCATGTACGCCTCCTCGAGGGACGCCTGGTGCGGGGAGAGCTCCCACAGCCGTACGTCGGCGTCGTGCGCGAGGTCGCTGATGCGCGGCAGCGGCAGACCCGTGACCCGCAGCGCGCCGTCCTGCTCGGGCAGCACCTGGCCGCCCGCCTCGGTCAGCGCGGCGGTCAGCTTCTCGCGCTGCTGCGGCTCGCTGTCGGGGGTGCGGACCCGGGCGAAGTCGGCCGAGTTGTGCGAGATGAAGTCCGTGACGCTCATGTCGGCGAGCAGTTGTCCGCGCCCGATGACGATGAGGTGGTCGGCGGTGAGCGCCATCTCGCTCATCAGGTGCGAGGAGACGAAGACGGTGCGGCCCTCGGAGGCGAGCGTCTTCATCAGGTTCCTGACCCAGAGGATGCCCTCGGGGTCCAGGCCGTTGACCGGCTCGTCGAAGAGGAGGACCTGCGGGTCGCCGAGGAGCGCGGCGGCGATGCCGAGCCGCTGGCCCATGCCGAGCGAGAAGCCCTTCGAGCGCCGCTTGGCGACGTCCTGGAGGCCGACGACGCCGAGCACCTCGTCGACGCGGCGGGCCGGGATGCCCGCGAGCTGGGCCAGGCACAGCAGGTGGTTGCGGGCGGCCCGGCCGCCGTGCATCGCCTTGGCGTCGAGCAGCGCGCCGACCTGCCGCGGCGCGTTCGGCAGCTTGTTGTACGGATAGCCGCCGATGGTCACGTGCCCGGTGGTCGGCTGGTCGAGGCCGAGGATCATACGCATCGTCGTCGACTTGCCCGAACCGTTGGGCCCGAGGAAGCCGGTGACGGTCCCCGGCCGCACCTGGAAGGAAAGGTTGTACACGGCCGTCTTGGCGCCGTAGCGCTTCGTCAGGCCGACTGCCTCGATCATTCTCCGCACCCATCGGAAGGTTCTGAAAGGTTCAGGACGTCGGGGCACACGCCCCCGTAAGGGTTAGGAGGATATCCGGGCGCTGACGGTTCCGGCCAAGAGTGAGTAAAGGGTTCGGCGGCCCTGCCCGAGCCTCCCGAGGCGCTACGCGTCGCGCTTCTTCAGCAGCGCGTAACCGACCACCATGGCCACCACGGCCCACAGCGCCAGGATCAGCAGCCCACCCCAGGGCCCGTACGGGGTGTCGTCGTCCGGCGGGATCACCACTTGCATGATCTTCGAACCGGCCTGGTCGGGGAAGTACTGGGCGACCTTCTTCGTCGCGGAGACGTTGCCGAGGATGGGGGAGACCAGGAAGAGGAACGGCATGAGGATGCCGAGCGACAGCATGGGGGAGCGCAGGATCGCCGCGACGCCCATCGCGAACATGGCCATCAGCGTCATGTAGAGGGCGGCGCCGATGACCGCGCGCAGCACGTTCGGGGAGCCGAGGTCCGTGCTGTGGTTCCCGAGCATCGCCTGGCCGAGGAAGAACGCGGCGAAGCTGGTGACCAGGGCGACGACGAGCGCGAGCAACGTGGCGACCGCGATCTTGGAGAAGAGGAACGTGGCGCGCTGCGGGACCGCCGCGAGCGAGGTGCGGATCATGCCCGTGCTGTACTCGCTCGCCACCACCAGGACGCCGAAGACCACGAGGGCGAGCTGGCCGAGAGTGAGTCCGGAGAAGGCGGTGAAGGTCGGGTCGAAGGTCAGCTTGTCCTCGGCGGACAGCTTGTCGAACTCGTTCTTCGACAGGGCGCTGATCAGCATGCCGAGGCCGACGGAGACGACGACGGCGAGGCCGAGGGTCAGGGCCGTCGAGTTCACCGACCTGATCTTCGTCCACTCGGAACGCAGGACCTGGGCGACGGCCATCTCAGGCCCCCTTCCGGTTGGCGTCGGCGCCCCACTGCGGGGCGGCGGGCGAGCCCGAGTGGGCGTGGTACTCGACGGACTCGGCGGTCAGCCGCATGAACGCCTCCTCGAGCGAGGCCTGCTGGGGGCTGAGTTCGTGCAGGGTGAGCCGATGGCTCGCGGCCAGGTCGCCCAGCTCCTCGGCGGAGTGCGCGTCGACCTCCAGGGCGCCGTCACCCGCCTCGACGACAGTGATGCCCGCCTCGTGCAGCACGTCGAGGAGCCGTTCGCGCTGGGGCGAGCGCAGCCGTACGTAGCTGCGCGAGTTCTGCCGGATGAAGTCCGCCATGGTGGTGTCGGCGAGGAGCCGGCCCTGGCCGATGACGACGAGGTGGTCGGCGGTGAGCGCCATCTCGCTCATCAGGTGCGAGGAGACGAAGACCGTGCGCCCGGCCGAGGCGAGCGATTTCATGAGGGTGCGGATCCAGTGGATGCCCTCGGGGTCGAGCCCGTTGACCGGCTCGTCGAACATCAGGATGCGCGGGTCGCCGAGGAGCGCGCCCGCGATGCCGAGCCGCTGGCCCATGCCGAGCGAGAACCCCTTGGACTTCTTCTTGGCGACCGCCGTCAGGCCGACCGTGTCCAGGACCTCATCGACCCGGCTGCGCGGGATCCCGTTGGACTGCGCCAGACAGAGCAGGTGGTTGTAGGCGCTGCGGCCGCCGTGCATCGCCTTGGCGTCCAGGAGCGCGCCGATGTGGCGCAAGGGGTTCTTCAACTGGGCGTAGTGCTTGCCGTCGATGCGGACCGTGCCGGCGGTCGGATTGTCCAGGCCGAGCATCATGCGCATCGTGGTCGACTTGCCCGCGCCGTTCGGCCCCAGGAAGCCCGTGACGATGCCGGGCCGCACGGAGAACGTCAGGTCGTCGACGGCGGTCTTCTCGCCGTACCGTTTGGTGAGCCCCGCAACCTCGATCATGCGGCAACGCTACGGCGCGAAAAAGCCCCCTGCCACTTGTTCAGCGCAGGGGGCTTCAGTCGCCCCAGGGGCGCGGGGCTGTTTCGATCAGCGGCTCCGCCGCGGGGCGCGCCCAGCCCCGCCAGGGGCGCGGGGAACTGCGCGACCAGCCACGGCGGTCCCGCAGTCACCCCACAACCAGAATTACCGGGACTGCTGCGCAGGCACACCCCGCGAGGCGGGCTCGTCATCGGCCGGGGCCCCAGCGGCAGCGACAGCCGCCCCCGTGAGCGTGGCCAGCATCTCGCGCACATTGGTGAGCTGCGCGTTGATCGAGTCGCGACGGTTCGTCAGCGCGGCGAGCTCACGCTCGGATTCGCTGCGGATGCGGTCCGCCTTGGCGTTGGCGTCGGCCACGATGTCCTCGGCCTGGCGCTGGGCGGTCTCCACCGTCTGGCGGGCGCGGCGCTCGGCGTCGGTGCGCAGCTTCTCCGCCTCCAGACGGAGCTGCTCGGCGCGGTGCTCGATCTCGGCGAGGCGCTTCTCGGCCTTGGCCTGACGCGACGCCAGGTCCCGCTCGGACTGCTCGCGGCGCTTGGCCAGGTTCGTCTCAAAGTCGGCGGCGGCCTGCGCGGCCTTGGCGCGGGTCTCCTCGAAGAGGGCGTCGGCCTCCTCGCGCTTCTGCTGCGCGTCCTTCTGCGCGTCGGTGCGGAGCTGGGTCGCCTCGCCCTTCGCCTTCTCGACGATCCGGACGCCCTCGTCCTCGGCCTTGGACTTGCGCTCGGCGGCGAACGCCTCGGCGTCGTTGCGCACCTGCTGGGCGGCGGACTCGGCCAGCTCGCGGTGCTGCTCGGCGGCGCGGCGGGCCTCCTCGCGCAGGTCCTTCGCCTCCTCCTCGGCGAGGCGGAGGATCTTCTCGACGCGCGCGCCGAGCCCGGCGTACGACGGCTCCGCGTCGTTCACCTGGGCCTGGGCGTTCTGCGTCTCGAGGTGGAGCTCCTCGATGCGCTTTTCCAGAGCAGTGATTCGAGCAAGAGCGCTGTCACGGTCGGAGACGAGCTTGGAGATTCGTTCGTCCACCTGAGCGCGGTCGTACCCACGCCGCACAAGCTCGAAGCCGTAGGGGGAAGTGTCGCTCATGGGGTTCCTGTCGAATGAGACCGGTGAGGTGATAGGGGGAATCCTAGGGGTCGTAGCGGCGTGTCATCGAGCGTATGCCCGTTTGATCTGGAGAATGACACTCCTTTTGAGTGGCGTGGCCCCGGAAGTACTTGCCAGATACAGGGTCGAAGGTCAGTGCGAAGCACGGTAGTGGTGCTCTTGGCTAGCCCTCAGCCCCCTTGCCACTCGAACGTGTGGCGCCCGCCGCGGCCCCAGCCTTGACGCCGCTGTCCTTGCCCCCGCCGCCGGACGACGTCTCAAAAGTCTCCAACGCCTCCAGCACGTCCTGGACACGGGAGATCTCGGCATTGATGTCCTTGCGGCGCCTGACCAGGACATCGAGCTCGCGCCGGCCCTTTTCGATCATGGCCGTGGCCTCGGCCTCCGCATCGGCCCTGATCTTTTCCGCCTCGCGCGACAGCTCGGCCTTTTTCTGCTCCGCCTCCTTGAGCAGGCCCTCGGCCTTTTTCACCGCCGCGATACGGACCTTGCTCGCCTCCGAATTGGCGTCGCTGAGCAGCTCCTTGGCCTTGGCCTGCGCCTCGGCGAGCTGTTCCTCCGCGGCCTTGACCAGCGCGTCGCACCGCTCGCCCGCGTTCTTCATGGCCTCCGCGGACTCGCGCCTCGCGCGCTCGTGCAGCTCCTCGATCTCGGCCGTGATCCGGTCGCGCAGCTCCTCGGCGCGCTGCCTGATCTGCGTCGCGTCCCGGCGGGCACCGACGAGCAGCTCGTCCGCGTCCGTACGGGCCTTCTCCACGCGCAGGTTGCCCTCGACCGTGCCCTCGGCGACGAGGCGGTCGGCCTCCTTGCGGGCCGCGCCGACCATCGTGTCGGCCTGCGCCTCGGCGTCCGCCGTCGTCTTCTGCGCCGCCTCCCGCGCCTCGCGCGTCAGCTTCTCCGCCTCGGCGGTGGACTCCGTGATGAGCTTGTCGACCTGCTCCGCGGCCTCGGTGCGCCGCTTGTTGGCGTCCTTGCGGGCCTCGTCCAGGGTGCGCTCGGCCTCCTCGCGCGCCTCCGTCCGCAGCCGCTCGGCCTCCGCCGCCGCGTCCGCCTTGACCCGCTCGGCGTCGCTGCGGATCCGCTCCGCGTGCGCCTGCGCGGAGCCGACCGTCTCGGCGGCCTCGGCGCGCAGCCGCTCCGCGTCCCCGGTCGCGTCCGAGATCAGCTTCTCGGCCTGGGCGACGGACTCGGCGCGGACCCGGTCCGCCTCGGCGCGCGTGTCGTTCGCCAACTGCTCCGCCGCGGCCGTCGACTCGGCGTGCAGCTTCTCGGCCTCCGCGGTCGCGGCGGCCACCAGCTCCTCGGCCTTCGCGGTGGACTCGGCGCGGACACGCTCCGCCTCCGCGTTCACCTCCGCCGTCAGACGCTCCGCCTCGGCCGTCGCCTCCGTGATCAGGGTGTCGGCCTGCGCGGCGGCGTCGGACCTGATCCGGTTCGCGTCCTCGCGGGCCTCCGCGCGCGTACGGGACGCGTCCTGGTCGGCGGCGGCCCGCAGGTCGGAGACCTCGGTACGGACCCGCTGGGCGTGCTCGGAGGCGTCCGAGCGCAACTTCTCCGCCTCGGCGATCGCGTCCGCGACCGTGCGCTCGGCGAGCGTCTTCGCGGCCTCCGCCTCGGCGTTCGCCTCGCTGCGGACGCGGGCGGCGTCCTCGGTGGCGCGCTCGCGCTCCGCGTGCGCGTCGGCGCGGACCCGGTCCGCCTCCTCCTGCGCCTCCTGCTTGGTGCGCTCCGCCGCGTGCTCGGCGGCCGAGCGAAGCCCGGTGATCTCCTCCTGCGCCTGCTCCTGGAGCCCGGCCACGGAGTCCCGGACCTGCTGCGCGGTCTGCTCGGCGGCCGCCACCATCTCGGTCGCCCGGGTGTCCGCCTCCGCGACGAGCCGGGCCGCCTCGGCCTGCGCCTCCTCGACGCGCGCCCGCGCCACCGCGAGCAGCTCCTCGCTCTGCTCGCGGGCCCGCTCGCGCTCCTGGTCGGCCTCCTCGCGCGCGCTGCCGAGCGTCTCCTCGGCCTCGCGGCGCCTGCGGGCGGCCTCCTCCTGCGCGGCGGCCAGCGTCTCGGCGGCCTCCGTCGCGATCCGCTCCGCCGCGTTCCGCGCCTCGGAACGGATGCGGTCCGCCGTCTCCTGCGCCTCCGTCTTGAGGTGCTCGGCCTCGGTCGCGGCGTCGGAGCGCAGCCGCACCGCCACGTTCTCCGCCTCGGAACGCGCCGTCGCGGCGTCCGTCGCCGCCTCCGTGCGCAGCCGCTCGGCCTCCGCCTCGGCCTGCGCCTGCACCGTACGGGCGCGCTCCGCCGCCTCCGCGCGCAGGCGCTCGCTCTCGTCGGCCGCCTCCTTGCGCAGCCGCCCGGCCTCCGCGCGGGCGTCGCTCAGCGCCGTCTCGGCAGCCGCCAGGCGCTCCTCGGCCTCCGTGTGGAGCCGGGCCAGCTCGGCGGCGGCCTCCTCCTGCCGGGCGCTCATGGCGCGCTCGGTGTCGTCCTTCAGCTCCTGCGCGGCGCGCTCCGCCTCGGCGCGGACGGCCTCCGCCTGCTCCTCGGCCTCGGTACGGAAGCGCTCCGCCTCCGCGCGCGTACGCTCCAGGGTCTCTTCGGCCTGCTTGCGCAGCGCCGTGGCCCGCTCGATCGCCTCGGTGCGCACCCGCTCGCTCTCGGCGGTCGCCGCGGTGCGCAGCTCGTCGCTGTCGGCCCGCGCCTTGGCAAGCAGCTCCTCGGCCGTCTTCGCGGACTCCTCGATCTGCTGGACGGCCTCGCGACGGGCCTCGGCCCGGATCCGCTCGCCCTCCTCGACGGCCTCGGCGCGCAACTGCTCGGCCTCGCCGCGCAGCCGCCGCGCCTCCTCCTGCAGCTCGACCGTCTTGGCGCGGTACTCCTTGGTGTCGTCCTTCGCGCTGCCCTTGAGCTGCTCGGCGATGTCGTGCGCCTCGGCGCGCAGCCGGTCCGCCTCGGCCTCGGCCTCGGCGCGGATCCGCTCGGCCTCCTCGGCCGCCGCCTTCGTCGTCGACTTCGCTTCCTCGGACGCCTTGTTGAGCACGTCCTCGGCGGTGCGCGCCGCCTTCGCCAGCTCGCTCGCCGTCTCCTCGGCCGTCGCCGTACGGGCCTTCTCCTTGGCCTCGGCGATGAGCTGCTCGGCGTTCGCGCGGGCGGTGGCGACGAGCAGCTCGGCCTCCGCCTTGGTGGCCTCCGCCTCCTTGGTCGCCTCCGCGACGAGCCGTGCCACCTGCTCCTTGGCCGTCCGCGTGCGCTGCTCGTTGGCGGACTCGGCGGTCGCCAGCTGCTTGGCCGCCGCCTCCTTGGCCTCGGTCAGCACCTTGTCGGCCTCGGCGCGGGCCTCGCGCAGCGCGGCCTCGGCCTCGCTCATGCGCTGCTCGGCGGCGCGGCTCAGCTCGCTCGCCTGGCGCCGGGCGGCGTCCGACTCGGCCGTCGTCGACGAGCGCAGCTGCTCCGCGTGGTCGGTGGCCTCCTGGGCCTGCGCCGACGCCGCGTTCAACAGCCGCTCGGCGTCCTGGCGGGCGCGGGCGAGGAGCGCCTGCGCCTGGGCGCTCGCGTTCTCCGCCTCGTCGGTCAGGCGGCGGCGGGCCTCGGCGGCGACCCGCTCGGCCTCCGCGCGGGCGGCGGCGAGCGTCTGGTCGGCCTCGGCGCGTGACTCGTCGAGGAGGCGGCGGGCCTGCTGCTCGGTGCGGGCCCGCAACTGCTCGGCCCACTGCACGTTCTCGTTGACGTGGTTCTCGACCGTGCGGCGGCGCTCCGCCAGCTCCTGGTCGAGCTGCTGGCGCCGGTTGACCGCCTCGGCGTGCAGCTCCGCCTGGAGCCGCGACTGCTGCTCGGCGTGCTCCTGGAGGATGCGCTGCGTCTGCGCGCGGGCCTCCCGCAGCTCGCGCTCGGCGTCCGCGCGCAGCTGCTCGGCCTGGATCTGGGCGTTGCGGAGCAACTGCTCGGCCTGGTAGCCGATGTCCGCCCCGTCGTAGGAGGGCCGCATCGCGAGGCTGCGCCGCGCCTCGTGCAGCTTGGCGCGCAACACCTCCACCTGGTAGCCCAGGTCCTCGGCGTGCTGGACGGCCTTCTCCCGCTCGGTCTTCAGCCGGTCCATCTCGGCCTCGAACCGCGAGAGATGGTCGGTCTCAGCCGGCTTGTGGCCGTCCTGGCTCTCGTAGCCCCGCACTGCGCGGTCCCATCCGTCCCCTGGTCGCAAGTACTGCCTGACGAGCTCCGTCCGTCCGCCGGACGGGGCTCACCGGGGAATGGTGTCAGATCGAGAACGGCGGCGCCCCGGGCTTGCCTGTGCGCAGCCCGACTCCGCCGACCCTCGTCCCCCGATACCCGGACCCCGGCCCACGGCTGCCCCGTCGTCCCGCTTGCACGCGGCAGCCGCCCCCCAACCCTACCGGCCCAAGTATGCGGAGGTCAGTGCTCCGTGTTCTCCTGCGAGGCGGCGGTGACGAGTTCGGTGAGCACACCGTGGCAGTCCTTGGGGTGCAGGAACGTGATGCGCGACCCCATCGACCCCCGGCGCGGCTCGTCGTAGAGCACGCGTACGCCCTTGCCCCTGATGTCCGCCGCGTCCGCGTCCACGTCGGCGGTGCCGAAGGCGATGTGGTGGACGCCCTCACCGTTCTTGGCCAGCCACTTGCCCACCGCGGAGTCCTCGCGGGTCGGCTCCAGCAACTGCAGGTAGGAGGCGCCGCCGTCGCTCGTCTCGTTGATCTTGAGCATGGCCTCGCGCACGCCCTGCTCCTCGTTGACCTCGGTGTGGAACACCTCGAAGCCGTAGGTGGCCCGGTAGAACTCGACGGTGGCGTCGAGGTCGTGGCAGGCGATCCCGATGTGGTCGATTCGCGTCAGCATGTGGTAAGTGCAGCGCGGTCCGGGCCGATTACGCAACGTGCGCGCGATCACACTTGTCCGGCGATGACGTGCGGCGTACCGCTCAGTACATTCGAGTAAACCCTCGTTCACTCCTCATCCCCAAGGGGCCGTGCCTCATGTCTGGAACGACCGGTACCACCTCAGTGATCGTCGCGGGAGCGCGCACGCCCATGGGCCGCCTCCTCGGGTCCCTCAAGTCCTTCTCCGGAGCCGATCTCGGAGGATTCGCGATCAAGGCCGCCCTCGACCGTGCGGGGATCGGTGGCGACCAGGTGCAGTACGTGATCATGGGTCAGGTGCTGCAGGCCGGGGCGGGGCAGATCCCGGCGCGCCAGGCCGCCGTCAAGGCGGGCATCCCGATGAACGTCCCGGCGCTCACGATCAACAAGGTCTGCCTCTCGGGCCTCGACGCGATCGCCCTCGCCGACCAGCTCATCCGCGCCGGCGAGTTCGACGTCGTCGTCGCCGGCGGCCAGGAGTCCATGACCAACGCGCCGCACCTGCTGCCCAAGTCCCGCGAGGGCTACAAGTACGGCGCGATCGAGATGCTCGACGCGATGGCGTTCGACGGGCTCACCGACTCCTTCGAGAACATCCCCATGGGCGCCTCGACGGAGAAGCACAACACCCGCCTCGGCATCGCCCGCCCCGAGCAGGACGAGTTCGCCGCGCTCTCCCACCAGCGCGCCGCCGCCGCCCAGGCCAAGGGCGTCTTCGAGGCGGAGATCACGCCCGTCGAGATCCCGCAGCGCAAGGGCGACCCGGTCCTCTTCAGCAAGGACGAGGGCATCCGCGGCGACACCACCACCGAGACGCTGGCCAAGCTGCGCCCCGCCTTCGCCAAGGACGGCACGATCACCGCGGGCACGTCCTCGCAGATCAGCGACGGCGCCGCCGCCGTCGTCGTCATGAGCAAGACCAAGGCGATCGAGCTCGGCCTGGAGTGGATCGCCGAGATCGGCGCGCACGGCAACGTCGCGGGCCCGGACAACTCGCTCCAGTCCCAGCCGTCCAACGCGATCGCGCACGCCCTGAAGAAGGAGGGCCTCGAAGTCTCCGACCTCGACCTCATCGAGATCAACGAGGCGTTCGCGGCCGTCGCCGTCCAGTCCATGAAGGACCTCGGCGTCTCCGCCGACAAGGTCAACGTCAACGGCGGCGCGATCGCCCTCGGCCACCCCATCGGCATGTCGGGCGCCCGCCTCGTCCTCCACCTCGCCCTGGAGCTGAAGCGGCGCGGCGGCGGCGTCGGCGCGGCCGCCCTGTGCGGCGGTGGCGGTCAGGGTGACGCGCTGGTGGTACGGGTACCGAAGGCGTAACCGCGACAGTTGTACGAGCCCGACCGAACGGAGCTGTGATGCAGGACGTCCCCACGCTGGTCGCCCAGGCGAGAGAAGGCAGGCCGCGCGCCGTGGCCCGGCTGATCTCCCTGGTGGAGGGGGCGTCCCCGCAGCTCCGTGAGGTCATGGCCGCGCTCGCCCCGCTCACCGGGAACGCGTACGTGGTCGGGCTCACCGGATCGCCCGGGGTCGGCAAGTCGACATCCACGTCTGCGCTGGTCAGCGCGTACCGGCGGGCCGGGAAGCGGGTCGGGGTGCTCGCCGTCGACCCGTCCTCGCCGTTCAGCGGTGGCGCGCTCCTCGGCGACCGGGTGCGCATGTCCGAACACGCCTCCGACCCCGGCGTCTACATCCGCTCCATGGCCACGCGCGGCCACCTCGGCGGCCTCGCCTGGGCCGCGCCCCAGGCCATCCGCGTCCTGGACGCGGCCGGCTGCGACGTGATCCTGGTCGAGACCGTCGGCGTCGGCCAGTCCGAGGTCGAGATCGCCGCGCAGGCCGATACGAGCGTCGTGCTCCTCGCCCCCGGCATGGGGGACGGCATCCAGGCGGCCAAGGCCGGAATCCTGGAGATCGGCGACGTCTACGTGGTCAACAAGGCCGACCGCGACGGCGCCGACGCCACCGCCCGCGAGCTGAACCACATGCTCGGCCTCGGCGAGGCCCGCGCCGCCGGGGACTGGCGCCCGCCGATCGTCAAGACGGTCGCGGCGCGCGGCGAGGGCGTCGACGAGGTCGTCGAGGCCCTGGAGAAGCACCGCGCCTGGATGGAGGAGCGCGGCGTCCTCGCCGAGCGCCGCACGGCCCGTGCCGCCCGCGAGGTCGAGACGATCGCGGTCACGGCCCTCCGCGAACGCATCGGCGACCTCTCGGGCGACCGCAGACTCGGCGCCCTGGCGGAGCGCATCGTGACAGGTGAGCTGGACCCGTACCGCGCGGCGGACGAACTGGTGGAGGGCCTGACCAGCACCTGAGCCCTCCGGGCTGCACCCGGCCCCTGGCGTGTGCCGATGATGCCGACCTCGCACCGGGCGCGGCGATAGCGGCTCGGGGCGCCGCGGGCGCCTGGTGCGCTTGCACGGGGCGTCCCGGGCAGATCAGGCCCGGCGTTCGCCGCCCGGCCTGGCTTGTGCCGGTTGCTGCCGGTGGATCGGCGCGGGGTGGTCCGCGCGGCTTTCGTGCCTGCGCGGGGCGTCCGCGGGCAGAGCAGGGTCGCGGCAGTCGGTGCCGCTTTTCGGGCACGGGCGGTTCGGGCGGCACGGCAGGGATCGGTCTCCTGGTCGGCCGTGCGCCGCTGCCCCTGTGCTTCGTGGCAGCGGCGGCGGCTCCCTTGCTGGCGGGACTCATCGCCGTACGGGCGCGTCCGGCCCGCACCCGCGAGGCGGCTCAGTCGTCGTCGCCGCCGTCGTCCGCGCCGTCCGCGTCGTCCGCCGGGTGATCCACGCTCACCGCGCCCGACCGCAGGTCGACCCGCCAGTCCCGCTGCTTCCCGTTCGCGGACGTCGTCGTGACCTCCCAGACCTGGACCGAGCCGTCGTCGTCGGCGTCGACCGAGGTCACCGTCCCCTTGGCCGCGGCGGCGCGGGCCGCGTCCTCGGCGGACACGGGCGCCTTCCTCAGCGCGGAGGCGACGCGCGCCGCGTCCCCGTCGTCGTCCTTCTCGCTGTGCGCGCCGAGCACCTTCCCCGTACCGGGGTCGACGTCGACGTCGTGCCACGTGGCGCCGGAGCCGATGACATCGACCTCCCAGACCAGGCGGCCGTCGTCGGAGTCGAGCTCGGCGCCGGTCGCGGTGCCCGGCGTGTGCCTGAGGGCGGCGGCGATCGCGTCCTCGGCCTTGACCTTGGCGCCCTTGGCCTCGTTGGCGTTCTCCTGGGCGTCACTGACACCGTCGTCCTTGACGCGGACGCTCGACTTGGGGGCCGACGACGAGCCGTCGTCGTCGGCGACGGCCACCGCGGTGGCCGCGCCCCCGCCCAGCAGGGCGACGACGGCGATGGCGGAGATGACGGTCGTACGGCGCTTCATGAGGTTCTCCCGTTCGCGAAATACGCTGCTTCGGAGACCAACCTGCCGAACTGACCCTGAAGCCCCGCTGAAGCACCCTGAAGCTTTCTTCAGGTACGGCCTGCCACCCTTGCTGCCATGCGCTTGCTGATCGTGGAGGACGAAAAGCGGCTCGCCCTGTCGCTCGCCAAGGGGCTCACCGCCGAGGGTCACGCCGTCGACGTGGTCCACGACGGCCTGGAGGGCCTGCACCGGGCGGGCGACGGCGCGTACGACCTGGTGATCCTCGACATCATGCTGCCGGGCATGAACGGCTACCGCGTCTGCGCCGCCCTGCGCGCCGCCGGCAACGACGTGCCGATCCTCATGCTCACCGCGAAGGACGGCGAGTACGACGAGGCGGAGGGGCTCGACACGGGCGCCGACGACTACCTGACGAAGCCGTTCTCGTACGTGGTCCTCGTCGCCCGCGTCAAAGCCTTGCTGCGCCGCCGCGGCAGCGCGGGCAGCGCCTCGCCCGTGCGTACGGTCGGCCCGTACGCCGTGGACACCGCCGCCCGCCGCGTCACCCACCGCGAGGACGGCGAGGTGCCGCTCACCGCGAAGGAGTTCTCCGTCCTGGAGCAGCTCGTCACGCGCGCGGGCGAGGTCGTCTCCAAGGCCGACATCCTGGAGCACGTCTGGGACTTCGCCTACGACGGCGACCCGAACATCGTCGAGGTGTATGTGAGCGCCTTGCGCCGCAAGCTCGACGCCTCCCTGATCCGCACGGTGCGCGGCGCCGGTTACCGCCTGGAGGCGCCCCGGTGAGGCGTGTCTTCGGCTCCGTACGCGCGCGTGCCGCGCTCGCCGCCACCCTCGTCGTCGCGCTCGCCCTGGTCGCGGCGGGCGCCGGCGTGCTGCTCGCCCTGCGCGCCGACCTCACGGGGCAGGCGGACAGCGCCGCCGACGCGGGCGCGCGCCGCATCGCCACCGCCCTCGCCACCGGCACCGCGCCCGACGCCCTCGACCTGGACGACGAGGAACAGCCCGTCCAGGTCGTCGACGAGGACGGCCGTCTCGTGGCCGCCTCCGAGGACCTGGAGCGCATCGACGGCACCGGCACGCGCGCGGTGCGACCCGTCCCCGCCAAGACGGCCGACGGCGGCGACGACGGCGACGACCGCGACGACCATCCGGGCGAGGACGACAGGGCGCGCCCCGGCAAGGTCTCCGACTCCACCGACTTCACGAGCGGCAGCGCCACGATCGACGGCGACAGCGCCGACTACCGCTTCGCCGAGGTCACCGTCGAGGACACCGCGTACGGCGAACTGACCGTCCACGCGGGCGCCCCGCTCTCCGCCGAACAGGGCGCGGTCTCCTCGGCCCTGACCGCCATGCTGATCGGCTTCCCGGTGCTGCTCGTGGTCGTCGGCGGCGTCACCTGGCTGGTCACCCGGCGCGCGCTGCGGCCCGTCGAGGCCATCCGCGCCGAGATGGCCGCCGTCACCGCCTCCCGGGACCTGGCCCGCCGCGTGCCTGAACCGGACACGCACGACGAGGTGGCCCGTCTCGCGCGGACCACGAACGAGACCCTGGCCGCCCTGGAGGACGCCGTGGAGCGGCAGCGCAGGTTCGTCGCGGACGCCTCGCACGAGCTGCGCAGCCCGATCGCGAGCCTGCGCACCCAGCTGGAGGTGGGCGCGGCCCATCCGGAGCTGCTCGATGTGCCGGGCGCCGTGGAGGACACCGTACGGCTGCAGGAGCTGGCCGCCGATCTGCTGCTGCTCGCCCGTCTGGACGCGGGGGAGAAGCCGGGCGCGGCCGAGGTCGATCTCGCCGCCCTGGTCCGCGAGGAGCTCTCGCAGCGGACCGGCGACCGGCTCCCGGTGACGGTGGCGGCCCGGGGGAGTGCGCGGGTGACCGGCTCCCGGTCCCAGTTGGCGCGGGTGCTCGGCAACCTGGTGGACAACGCGCAGCGGCACGCCCGTACGGGTGTCCGCGTCACCCTGGCCGTCGAGCGGGGCCGGGCGGTCCTGGGCGTGGCGGACGACGGCGACGGCGTGCCGGAGGGCGAGCGGGAGCGGATCTTCGAGCGGTTCGTACGGCTGGACGACGCGCGGTCCCGGGACGGCGGCGGGGCGGGCCTGGGCCTCGCCATCGCCCGGGACGTGGCCGAGCGGCACGGCGGCACGCTGACGGTGCGCGCCGCGCCGGAGGGAGGAGCCCTGTTCGAACTCGGGCTGCCGTCGACCTGATGGGTGGGCCGACCTGACGGGTAGGTCAACCTGATCGGTAGGTCGACCGGATCGGTGGGTCGACCGGATCGGTGGGTCAGTCGAGGAAAAGTGTGCGGAAAAGGTGGGTCACGGAGGAAGTCGGCGGTCCTCCATGACCCACGGCATTCGCACCTGTCACGGTTTGCCGCGCTGCGAACGCAGGTGTTCCGCGATGGGGGCGAGCGCCTTGGAGAGGTCGGCCAGCGCCCCCGGCGGGACCAGGTCCACGAAGTGCTGCCGCACGGACGCCACATGGTGCGGGGCGACCTTCTGCATGGTCTCCAGGCCGAAGTCGGTGAGCACGGTGTACAGGCCGCGCCGGTCCGACTCGCAGTTCTCGCGGCGTACCAGGCCCGCGTTCTCCATACGGGTGATCTGGTGCGAGAGCCGGCTCTTGGACTGCAGGGTCGCGGCCGCCAGGTCGCTCATCCGCATCCGCAGCTCCTCGGCCTCGGAGAGGTTCACGAGGATCTCGTAGTCGTTCATCGTCAGCCCGAAGGGCTGGAGATCCTTCTCCAGCTGATAGTTGAGCAGCCTGTTGACTTCCAAGTGGGTGCGCCAGGCGCACTGTTCCTCGTCGGTCAGCCATCGCGTGGCCGTGTCGGTCTCCATGTATCGATTCTACCTAAGAAGTTGAAAGGTGAACGAATGTGGGGGTGGTGACGCCTCCGCGCCCCCTGCCGATCGCATTGGGTCACGCGTTCGACGTCACACTCCGCAGACTACCGCTCACAGCCCGAAGCGACGCTGGAGGTCCCCGAGCTGTCCGGGAAGGCGCGGTGCCGGTGGCTGACCTGCGCCCGCACCCGGCCCGCCGCCCGGGACGCCCGCTTGGTGAGGTACGTCACCCGTCAGCGGTTCCGGCATCAGCGCCTCGCTGGACTGGAGCAGCACCGTCCCCGCGCCGACGAACTCGAACTGGTGCTCCTCGCCGGAGACGCCGCCGACGCCCGTCATCGCACGTAGACCGCCGATCACGCCGGTCAGGTAGCCATGGTCGTAGTGGTGGCACGGCGAAGGGCAGTCGGCCCAGCCGACCAGGGCCTGCGGGTCCACACGGACGGGCGGTTCCATGAAGACCACCGGACCGTTTGAAGCCGCTACGAATTTGCCGGTGCCAATGAGTGTCAGAAAGCCCGGCACAATCGATTGCTTCAGCGCGAGACTTGGCTGAAAAGCGAGCAGATTGCCCGCCCGAATGGTCAGATTGCCGTCATCCAGGTCGTACGAGTTCACATCGAAGGCCCGGTCCGCGAGCAGCATCTTGCCGCTGCCCTCCGCCACCACCCAGTCGCTCGCGTGCAGCGGCGAGTGGAACGAGGTCCGCACGAGCCGGTCGAGGCGGCCGTGCCCGATGCCGTTGAACTCCATCCGCCCGTAATAGGCGATCATCTTCCCCTTCTGCAGGAACCACTGGCTGCCCTTCAGCTCCACACAGAAGGTGTACGCGTTGACGTTGTCGTCGACGGGCAACGTCATGGGGTCGAAGACCACAGGGCCACTCACGCCGCTCACAGCTTCTCCTCCGAGGCCTGGACGTACACCGCGCCGCTCCCGCTCAGCTCCAGCTGGAACGCCTCGCCGCTGCCGCGGCCCACCATGTCCCGCCAGCCGAGCGCCGTCGACAGCTTGTTGCGTACGTCCCCGTGGTGGGCGACGTACGCCTGCGGGTCCACGTGCACCTCACGGCCCGGCGAGATCGGCACCTCGATGACCCCGCCGTGCGCCATGACGGCGACGGACCCGTGCCCCTTGAGCGTCGTCGTGAACAGGCCCTGGCCGGTGACCTGGCCGCGCACCATGCCCATGACGCCTCCTTGCGCGCCCATGAACATCGTGCCCTGTTGCAGCGTCCCTTCGAAGGCGAGCAGCCGGTCCGCCTCCACGTACAGCGTGTCGCCGGAGAGCGTGATCACCTGCACGTGGTGGCCGCCGTGCCCGAACAGCACGGTCCCGCTGCCCTCGACGGTCATCAGCGGCGTCGCCTCATTGGCCACGCGCCGCCCCAGCATGGACATCACGCCACCCTGCCCGCCCTGCACGTTGGGGGTGAAGGAGACGTCCCCCTTGTAGGCGAGCATCGCGCCGCGCTGGCTGTAGAGCCGCTGCCCCGGCACGACGGTCACCTCGACCATCTTCGAGTTGATCTCCCGGAAGTTCACCGGCGGCATCTCAGACATCTCCCGCGATCGTGTTGCGCTCACTGGGCTGGACGTAGACGAGCCCGTCGCCCTCGAACCGGATCTGGAACGCCTCACCGCCGCCTTCCCCCAGGAACGTACGGAAGGTGACGCCCGACTGGAACGACTGGTGGAGGTTGCCTTGGTGGGCTATGTACGCGCCCGGGTCGACGGTCAGCGGGTAGTCGCGGCTGACCCGCAGGACGACCGCCGGCCCGTCGCTCATGATCGCGGCCTGGCCGTGCCCCTCGACGGTGGTGGTGAAGAGGCCGTTGCCCTGCGAGGCGCCGCGCATCCCGGTGAAGGAGGTGCCGGTGCGCAGCCCCGCGTCCGTGCACAGCAGATTGCTCGACTCCACGAACAGCTTGTCGCCGCGCAACTCCACCAGGTTGATCTCGCTGGCCCGGTCGGCGAACCAACAGGTGCCCTGCCCCTTCACCTCCATGACCACCATCTGCTCACCGGTGATGCGGCGCGTCACCATCCCGCGGAGCCCCTCACCGCCACCGGTCAGTTTCTTGAACGTCATCCGGCCGTCGTACGCGACCATCGACCCGTTCTTCGCCTTGACGCTGTCGCCCGTCATGTCGACGGCGAGCATCTTGCTGCCCTGCAGCCGGAACGTTGCCACGGATCGAAGGTAACCGGCCCGGGGAGCCCGCCGACAGGTCCGGCGGCGCGCGATGCCACAATGAGGAACGCTTGTGCGTCGTTTCACAAGATCGACGCCGCCCGTCACTCCAGTCGCTCTACGCCGAAGGTGCCCCGTGGACATCAAGACCGCCTCAGCCCTCCGCCGACTCCGCCTCGTCTCCGCGCCGGAGGCCGTCTCGTTCCTCCTGCTCATCGTCTGCTCGGTCCTGAAGCGCACGACCGACTTCAACGCGGTGCCGGTGATGGGCATGGTGCACGGCATCCTCTTCGTGCTCTACGTGCTCTTCTGGCTGGACGCCTGGAACCGTACGAAGTGGAGCTTCGGCCGCGCGGCCCTCTACTTCGTCCTCTCCGTCCTGCCGACCGGCGGCTTCTTCGCCGAGCGCAAGCTGAAGCGGGAGGCCGAGGACGCGGTCAGCCAGGTCATCGCCGCCCGCGCCCGCCAGGAAGGGATCGTGAACGCGTGATCGTCGCCTTCTCCGTCACCCCGCTCGGCGTCGGCGAGGACGTGGGCGAGTACGTGGCCGACGCGGTCCGCGTCGTCCGCGAGTCCGGCCTGCCGAACCGCACCGACGCGATGTTCACCTCGGTCGAGGGCGAGTGGGACGAGGTCATGGACGTCGTCAAGCGCGCCGTCGCGGCGGTCGAGGCGCGGGCGCCGCGGGTGTCCGTCGTCATGAAGGCGGACATCCGGCCGGGCGTCACGGACGGGCTCAGCTCGAAGGTGGCGACCGTCGAGCGCCACCTCGCCGACGGCTGAACCGGGACCGGATGGCCTCGGGCGGCCAAAGAGCGAGACAGGGCTGACCACCATATGACCGGCCGGTAAGGTCGGAGGCGTGCCGAAGCCGCTCAGTCTTGCCTTCGATCCGATCGCCCGCGCCGACGAACTCTGGAAGCAGCGCTGGGGATCCGTGCCCTCCATGGGCGCCATCACCTCGATCATGCGCGCGCACCAGATCCTCCTCGGCGAGGTCGACGCCGTCGTCAAGCCCTACGGGCTCACGTTCGCGCGCTACGAGGCGCTGGTGCTGCTCACCTTCTCCAAAGAGGGTGAGCTGCCCATGTCCAAGATCGGGGAGCGCCTCATGGTGCACCCCACGTCGGTCACCAACACGGTCGACCGGCTGGTGAAGTCGGGCCTCGTCGCCAAGCGCCCCAACCCCAACGACGGGCGCGGCACGCTCGCCACCATCACCGACAAGGGCCGCGAGGTCGTCGAGTCGGCGACCCGCGACCTCATGGCGATGGACTTCGGGCTCGGCGTGTACGACGCCGAGGAGTGCGCGGAGATCTTCGCGATGCTGCGGCCGCTGCGGGTGGCGGCGCACGACTTCGACGAGGAGTGACGTCGTCCGGCGGGCGGGTGACGCGAGCGAACCCGGCTGAAGATCGCGCAAATCGGGCGGTTACGCTCGTCCCATGAAGAAGAGCGTGCTGACCCGCTACCGGATCATGGCCTACGTGACCGGTGTGCTCCTGGTCCTCCTGTGTCTCGGCATGATCGCCAAGTACGCGCTCGGTATGGACGGCGCGGCGGACGCCACGCGCGTCATCGCCATCGCGCACGGCTGGCTGTACGTCATCTACCTGGTATTCGCCTTCGACCTCGGGTCCAAGGCGAAGTGGCCGGTCGGCAAGCAGCTGTGGGTGCTGATCGCGGGCACCATCCCGACGGCCGCGTTCTTCGTGGAGCGCAAGGTCTCGGCGGAGCTGGAGGCCAAGGTCACCGAGGACGGCACGAAGCTCGCCAAGGCGTAAGCGGCCCTGTTCCGGTTCCGCCGAACCGCTCGCACTCGGCTGTGTGAGCGGTTCGCCATCGACATTTACTAGGACGTCCAAGTAAATTGGTGGCATGGGAAGCATGGACGCTGACGCCATCGCGGAGGGCCGCCGTCGCTGGCAGGCCCGTTACGACTCCGCCCGCAAGCGGGACGCCGACTTCACGACGCTGTCGGGAGACCCCGTCGAACCGGTCTACGGACCACGGCCCGGGGACACCTACGAAGGGTTCGAGCGGATCGGCTGGCCCGGCGAATACCCCTTCACCCGCGGCCTGCATCCGACCGGCTACCGGGGCCGCACCTGGACCATCCGCCAGTTCGCCGGGTTCGGCAACGCCGAGCAGACCAACGAGCGCTACAAGATGATCCTCGCCGCCGGCGGCGGCGGCCTCTCCGTCGCCTTCGACATGCCGACGCTCATGGGCCGCGACTCCGACGACCCGCGCTCGCTCGGCGAGGTCGGCCACTGCGGCGTCGCCATCGACTCGGCCGCCGACATGGAGGTCCTCTTCAAGGACATCCCGCTCGGCGACGTCACGACGTCCATGACGATCTCCGGGCCCGCCGTCCCCGTCTTCTGCATGTACCTCGTCGCGGCCGAGCGCCAGGGCGTCGACCCCGCCGTCCTCAACGGCACGCTGCAGACCGACATCTTCAAGGAGTACATCGCCCAGAAGGAGTGGCTCTTCCAGCCCGAGCCGCACCTGCGCCTCATCGGCGACCTCATGGAGCACTGCGCGGCGTCCATCCCGGCGTACAAGCCGCTCTCCGTCTCCGGCTACCACATCCGCGAGGCCGGGGCGACGGCCGCGCAGGAACTGGCGTACACGCTGGCGGACGGCTTCGGCTACGTCGAGCTCGGCCTGTCCCGCGGCCTGGACGTGGACGTCTTCGCCCCCGGCCTCTCCTTCTTCTTCGACGCGCACGTCGACTTCTTCGAGGAGATCGCCAAGTTCCGCGCGGCCCGGCGCATCTGGGCCCGCTGGATGCGCGACGTGTACGGCGCGCAGACCGACAAGGCGCAGTGGCTCCGCTTCCACACCCAGACGGCGGGCGTCTCACTGACCGCCCAGCAGCCGTACAACAACGTGGTCCGTACGGCGGTCGAAGCCCTGGCAGCCGTCCTCGGCGGCACCAACTCCCTCCACACCAACGCCCTCGACGAGACCCTCGCCCTGCCCAGCGAACAAGCCGCCGAGATCGCCCTGCGCACGCAGCAGGTGCTCATGGAGGAGACCGGCGTCGCCAACGTCGCCGACCCGCTCGGCGGCGCCTGGTACGTCGAACAGCTCACCGACCGCATCGAGGCCGACGCCGAGAAGATCTTCGACCAGATCAAGGAGCGCGGCCAGCGCGCCCACCCCGACGGGCAGCACCCCATCGGCCCCATGACCTCCGGCATCCTGCGCGGCATCGAGGACGGCTGGTTCACCGGCGAGATCGCCGAGTCCGCGTTCCAGTACCAGCAAGCTCTTGAGAAGGGCGAGAAGCGGGTTGTGGGCGTCAACGTCCACCACGGATCCGTCACCGGGGACCTGGAGATCCTGCGGGTCAGCCACGAGGTGGAACGTGACCAGGTCCGGATCCTCGGGGAGCGGAAGTCGGCGCGGGACGAGTCGGTGGTACGGGGTTCGCTCGACCGGATGCTGGCCGCGGCCCGCGACGGGTCGAACATGATCGGGCCCATGCTCGACGCGGTCCGGGCGGAGGCGACCCTGGGCGAGATCTGCGGGGTGCTCCGCGAGGAGTGGGGGGTGTATACGGAGCCGGCTGGGTTCTAGTGCCCTGGGTTTGGGGGGTGAGTACCGCGCGGGCACCTGCGCGCCGGCGGCGTCCCTGAGCGTGTGCGCCTTGGGGTTGTGTCGGGGTGCGGGCTTCGTCGTGGCCGGTCGCGCAGTTCCCCGCGCCCCTGGGCGTGTGCCCCTTCGTGTTGTCTTGGGGTGCGGCTCTCGTCGTGGTTGCTCGCGCAGTTCCCCGCGCCCCTGGGGGGTTGCCACTTTCGCGCCGCTTTCGTGTGTGGGGTTCGTTGTGGCTGGTCGCGCAGTTCCCCGCGCCCCTGAAGGCATGCGCTGCGCGCAGCCTTCCCCTGGAGGTCGCGCACGTAGTGCGCATCTCCAGGGGCGCGGGGAACTGCGCGACCAGCCACGTGGGACCCGCGGTCGGCGACGAGACACAAGCCCGGCAGACGCGCTGCCGCCCCCTCAGCCCGACGCCGCCCCCAACCCCCCAAGCAGCAGCGCCGTGAACCGACGGACCCACTCCGCATCCACCGGCTCCGCGCTGACCAGCGTCCGGTGGACCACCGCGCCCGCCGCCACGTCGAAGATGAGGTCCGCCGTGGCCGCGGCCGCGGCGGGGTCGGGGGAGGCGGGGAGTTCGCCGCGGCGCTCCGCGCGGGCGCGGCCCTCCAGGACGAGACGTTTCTGCCGGTCCACGATCGAGGTCCGGATGCGTTCGCGGAGGGGCTCGTCGCGGGTGGACTCCGCCACCACCGCCATCAGCGCCGTCTTCGTCTCCGGACGGTCCAGGATCGCCGCGAACTGGAGCACCACGCCCTCGATGTCCGCGGCGAGGGAACCATTGTCGGGCAGTTCGAGTTCATCGAAGAGGACGGCCACCGCGTCGACCACGAGCTCGTTCTTGCCCGCCCAGCGTCGGTAGAGCGTCGTCTTGGCCACACCGGCCCGCGTCGCCACGTCGCCGAGCGTCAGCTTCGACCAGCCGAGGTCCACGAGCGCCGCGCGCGTGGCTTCGAGGATCGCCTCGTCCGCCGCGGCTGAGCGCGGCCGGCCGAGTCGACCCGCGCTGGACGACGGCGTGCGGCTCTGCATGGTCGCGACCATACCGGCCAGTAGGTGGAGTGGTGTGCGTGAGCCAGATCACCCGGGTCCGCCCTCCGGTGTCCTGCGTAGGACAGTTACGCTACGAGCCGTAGCGAAAGCTCGATAGAGTGATCTCGCCCAGGCCCGACTCCGATCTGCACCCGGAGCCGACCGGGACGAGCGGCAACCACGGTGCCGGGTGGGGACCCGGCACCACGTGGCACCGGGTGGGGACCCGGTGCCACACCTTCAGGAAAAGAAGTACCAGGCCGAGTCCGCTCCGTGTCTCTTTTTGCGTCTCGCAATCCGGCGGGAGGCCACGGAGCGGTACCCGGCCCACAACGCGCCGCGGAAGGGGGAGAATGCACGCATGCAGCCACGGAACATGTCCATGAGCGGAGTCGTCGATCTCGCCGCGGTGAAGGCGGCCCAGGAGGCCAAGGCCAAGGCGGAGCAGGCGCGCGCCGAAGCCGCCCGGCAGGGTGGCGGCCCCGCCGCCGTGTCGCCCTCGAGCCTCGTCATCGACGTCAATGAGGCGGACTTCGAGCGCGACGTACTGCAGCGCTCCACCGAGGTCCCCGTCGTCATCGACTTCTGGGCCGAGTGGTGCGAGCCCTGCAAGCAGCTCAGCCCTCTTCTTGAGCGCCTCACCGTCGAGTACGGCGGGCGCATCGTCCTCGCGAAGATCGACGTCGACGCGAACCAGATGCTGATGCAGCAGTTCGGCGTCCAGGGCATCCCGGCCGTCTTCGCGGTCGTCGCCGGTCAGGCGCTGCCCCTCTTCCAGGGCGCCGCCCCCGAGGCCCAGATCCGCGGCACCCTCGACCAGTTGATCCAGGTCGCCGAGGAGCGGTTCGGGCTCACGGGCATCGCCGTCGACCCGGACGCCCAGGGCGCCGCACCGGCCGCCCCGACCCCTCCCGGCCCGTACGACGCCCTGCTCGAAGCCGCTGTCCAGGCGCTCGACGCGGGTGACCTCGGCGGCGCCATCCAGGCGTACAAGAACGTGCTGTCCGACGACCCCGGCAACACGGAGGCCAAGCTCGGCCTCGGCCAGGCCGAACTGCTGCAGCGCGTGCAGAACCTCGACCCGCAGACGGTCCGCAAGGACGCGGCCGAGAAGCCCGGTGACGTGCAGGCGCAGATCGCCGCCGCCGACCTGGACCTGGTCGGCGGCCATGTCGAGGATGCTTTCGGCCGACTTGTCGACGCGGTGGCCCGTACGGCGGGCGACGACCGTACGGCGGCGCGGGTCCGTCTTCTTGAGCTGTTCGAGATCGTCGGCGCCGACGACCCCCGGGTGACCGCCGCCCGTACGGCGCTGGCCCGGGTTCTTTTCTGACTGGTAGATACCTGTTCCCCGGCACCACGGCGTGTGGTGCCGAGGTGAAAATTCCGCCCCTGAGGGCATCCAGCGGCCGCGCTTTACCAAAACTTGGTAAACGCGGTCGCTGTTACTTGGAGTAAGTCGAAGGCTTGCTTCCGCCCGGTTTCGTACCGGTATCAACCTCTATGCCGCCGCGCGCTGCGGCACCCTGTGTTGCTGTCCGATGTCGGGCCGTCGTGACGCGGTTACCCCACCGTTACCCATGAGTAACGAACCCCCTTGTGCGAGCGGCGTGAATGCACCACGATCGGGCACGCTCGGTCCACTTCCTCACTTTCCCGACAGCCAGTCGGGCGGCGGGGGTTCTGGGTCCCCACCGAGCAGGCCGGCGGTGAAGCCTTGGGGAGCGCCGTCGGTCTGGGACAGGGGGGTCTCGGTCGAACTCCGACTGAGCCTGTCCAGCAGGTTGCGCGTGATGGATCAGGTGCGACCAGTGGTTGTCGCTCGGGGGTGATCGCCGGTGATCAAGGTGCGAATCAGCGCCTCCGACACGGGCGCTCTCCTTCCCGAGGACGTAGCACTTCTCCCATCCCTGCCCGGCTGAGTCCCGCTAGGGCGCAGTCAGGGCCGGAGATGTACGTCCGAGAAGGAGGAAACAGTCATGAATTCCGTGGCTCGTGGTGGAACCAGATGGAAGCGGTTCGCCGTTGTCATGGTGCCGAGCGTCGCGGCTACGGCCGCGATAGGCGTCGCCGTGGCGCAGGGCGCGCTCGCGGCGTCGTTCAGCGTTTCGGGACAGCAGTTCAAGGTCAGCGCGTCGTCGCTGGATGGCACCAACTTCGTCCAGTACGGAGCCCTCGACACGGGCAAGACGGGTGCTCACCCCGTCGCCGTCGTGGGCATGAAGTCGGCCACCATCCACAACCTGTGCCAGTCCGTGGTCGTCCCGGTGCCGGTCTTCGGCGATGTGACGATGCGCCTCGAGGCGGGTGGCGGGAAGAAGCCCGTCGAGGCCGGCAACATCTACATCGACGCCGACGAGCTCAGCGCCGACGCCGAGTTCACGAACATCGACATCGGTGTGGCGGCGGGAGACACGAACGTCGCCGACGGCAAGGGCGGCAGGGGCCCGGGCATCTCGCCCGGGGACCGGGGCAAGGCCGACCCCAACTCGTTCGCCCAGCAGGCCGACTCGGTGCACTTCGAGAAGGTCAAGCAGAGGGCGTGGGCCACCAACGCCGCGTCCTTCAAGCTGTCCGGCCTGCACATGGCCGTCAAGAAGGGCAGCGGCGGCAAGATCGAGTGCTTCTAGTCGACAGCCCCGAACGCGGGGCCGACGCTAGCCGCTTGACGCGCTGAACGGTTGGGCGCGGGGGCCTGCGGGAGCTCCCCAAACCGTCCCCGTGCCCGTACCCGGACAGCCACCTTCACCACAGAATCATCGCCATTCCCGAGGAGCTGTACGACATGAGCGCCGAAGCGCACGCAGGACCGGGCGACAAGCTTGGTCACACGCGCCAATCGTTCCGAGGGTGGCGCGGTCAGCGCCCATTCTGGGGTGGTCTGCTGTCGATACTCGGCGGCATACCGATCATGTACTTCCCGTACGCGAACCTGACGATGGGCACGTTGACGATCCGGCTGGCGACCACGGCCGGTGCCGGATCGCTGATCATCGGCATCCTGCTCGTCGTCCTCGGCCTGACGATGTGGTTCCAGCCGCACTCCCGGGTTTTCGCGGGCGTGGCGGCGATTCTGCTCGCTCTGGTCTCCCTGGTGGTCTCCAACTTCGGCGGATTCGTCATCGGCTTCCTGCTGGCCCTGATCGGCGGCGCTCTCAGCGTCTCCTGGGCCCCCGGCGGGCCGCTGCCGGAGACAGCCGTCCTGGACGGTGACGACGACACCGGGCCAACCGACACGGATGTCGTGCCGCCCCCCCTGGGCGCCACCTACCGGATCGCGGGCGCAAACCACGACGAGTCAGGGACGAGCCCGGATGACGGGACGAACGGGAGGCACCGTGCCGGCTGACGAGGTGCACCACGAGGACTCCGCGGGGGAGTCCCGTGCGAGAACCGGGCCGCGGCATGCAGCACCGAGGAAGCATCTTTTCACCAGGCTGCACATGCCCGCGGGCAAGGCGATCGCCATCGCGGCCATGCCCACGGCCGTACTCATGGGGATGGGGCTGACGCCGACGCTGGCGTCGGCCAAGGACAACCCCACGAAGTTCTCGGTGGACGACTACAAGGCGTGCGCCGACGCCGTGCAGGCGGAGCGCGACGCCAAGGACGGCAAGTCCACCGCCAAGAAGGACGAGGAGCCGGGGGCGTCCGCGACCCCGTCGCCGTCCGCCTCGGCGTCCACGGGGAAGGACGCCGACAAGGACAGCACCAAGAGCGAGGGCGCCAAGAGCGAAGGCACCCAGAGCGGGGGCACCAAGAGCGAGGGCAAGGATCAGGCCGCGCCCAAGCCGACCCCCACCGCCACCACCAAGTCGGAGTCGACGGCCGACAAGGAGAGCGCGGAGAGCAAGGACACCAAGGCGGCTCAGGACACCGCCACCCCGTCCCCCGCTCCCTCCGCCTCCGAGACCAAGAAGAACCCGCTGGACCCGCTGGGTCTCGGCGACGCTCTCAAGGACTTGTTGACCCCGAAGGAGAAGGAGACGGCGAGCCCGACTCCGACCCCTTCGGCATCGAAGACCCCTTCGGCTGACGCGACGGGCACGTCGAAGGGCACCGAGGACTCCGCGACTTCCAAGGAAACAAAGGACTCCAAGGACCTCGGCGCCGCCGTCAAGGACACCGTCGGCGGCGTGGGCGAGGCCGCCAAGGACGCCACGGGCAAGGTGACCGACAAGGCCGGCGACGCGGTCGAGGGCACCGAGGACGCGGCGAAGAAGGCGGAGGAGTCGGCGACCCCGACCCCGTCGCCGTCCGCGAGCGCCACCGGCATCCCGGAGGACTGCCCGGTCGCCACCGACGCGGAGGGCGCCGACGAGACCACGCCGGTCCCGCTGCCGAACAAGCCGTGGAAGCTGGAGGCCAGTTCGCTGCTGCTGAAGGGCGCGGACTATCAGGGCATCGTCAATGTCCGCATGGCCGACGGCACCGTCAAGCGCGTCATGAAGTACGTCATCTCGAACGGTACGGACATCGGGGATCTGCACCAGATCGCCCCGGGTGCGGGCGGCAAGTCGTTCCACATCCGCTCGGACAAGGGCTCGACGTCGACCATCCGGGACGGCAAGACGACGATGTACACGGAGGAGCTCTCGGGCAATCTGCTCGGGCTGATCCCCGCGACGTTCAACGCCGACAACCCGCCGCCGATCAACCTGCCGATCCTGTACTTCACCAACGTGAAGGTGACGCAGGCGGCGCAGTTCGGCGGAACCCTGCACGTCCCCGGCCTGCGGTCCACCATCGAGGACAACTGACCGGACCGTTCGACAACCAGGACCCATAGACCCATTCGGGAGCCGCACAACACCGAGGGCGCCCCCTGTCTCGTACAGGAGGCGCCCTCGGTGCGTGTTCCAGCGGGTCCGCGTCAGTCGCGGCCGCCCAGGTGGTGCACTCGCACCATGTTCGTCGTGCCGGGGACGCCGGGGGGCGAGCCGGCGGTGATGACGACGGTGTCGCCGTCGTTGAAGCGGTTCAGCTTGACCGTCTCGGTGTCGACCAGCTCGACCATGGCGTCGGTGGTGTCCACGTGCGGGACGACGTACGACTCCACGCCCCAGCTCAGCGCGAGCTGGTTGCGGGTGTTCTCGTCCGTGGTGAAGGCCAGGATCGGCTGGGCCGCGCGGTAGCGGGAGAGGCGGCGGGCCGTGTCGCCGGACTGGGTGAAGGCGACCAGCGCCTTGCCGCCCAGGAAGTCGGCGATCTCGGCGGCGGCGCGGGCCACGGCGCCGCCCTGGGTGCGCGGCTTCTTGCCGGGGACGAGCGGCTGGAGGCCCTTGGAGAGCAGCTCCTCCTCGGCCGCCATGACGATCTTCGACATCGTCTTGACGGTCTCGATCGGGTACGCGCCCACGCTCGACTCGGCGGAGAGCATGACCGCGTCGGCGCCGTCCAGGATCGCGTTGGCGACGTCGGAGGCCTCCGCGCGGGTGGGGCGCGAGTTGGTGATCATCGACTCCATCATCTGGGTCGCGACGATCACGGGCTTGGCGTTGCGGCGGCACATCTCCACGAGGCGCTTCTGCACCATCGGGACCTTCTCGAGCGGGTACTCGACGGCGAGGTCGCCGCGGGCCACCATGATCGCGTCGAACGCCGCGACGACGCCCTCCATGTTGGCGACGGCCTGCGGCTTCTCCACCTTGGCGATGACGGGGACCCGGCGGCCCTCCTCGTCCATCACCTTGTGGACGTCCTTGACGTCGTTGGCGTCGCGCACGAAGGACAGGGCGACCATGTCGCAGCCCATCTTCAGGGCGAAGCGCAGGTCCTCGATGTCCTTCTCGGACAGGGCCGGGACGTTGACGGCCGCGCCGGGCAGGTTGATGCCCTTGTGATCGGAGATGACGCCGCCCTCGACGACGATCGTCTTCACGCGGGGCCCGTCGACCTCGACGACGCGCAGCTCGACGTTGCCGTCGTTGATCAGGATCTGGTCGCCCTTGGAGACGTCGCCGGGCAGCCCCTTGTAGGTGGTGCCGCAGATCGACTTGTCGCCGGGCACGTCCTCGGTGGTGATGGTGAACTCGTCACCGCGCACCAGCTCGACGGGGCCCTCGGCGAAGGTCTCCAGACGGATCTTCGGGCCCTGGAGGTCGGCGAGGACGCCCACGGCGCGGCCGGTCTTCTGAGCGGCGGCCCGCACCCGGTCGTAGCGACCCTGGTGCTCGGCGTGCGTGCCGTGGCTGAAGTTGAAGCGGGCCACGTTCATACCGGCTTCGATCAGCGAGACGAGCTGCTCTTCGGAGTCGACGGCTGGGCCCAGCGTGCAGACGATTTTGGAACGGCGCATGGGGGCGATCCTATCGGTTTGTTTCGCTACGGAATATTCCGTCTGGTGGAATCTACAAATGGGCGGGTGTGTGCTCAGTCGTTGCGGGGCGCGACCAGTGCGTAGGTCTGCCGCGCGATCTCCAGCTCCTCGTCCGTGGGGACCACCGCGACGGTGACCCGGGCGTACTCGGGCGAGATGATCCGCGCCTCGTCGGAACGTACGGAATTGAGCTCGCCGTCGACCGCGAGGCCCAGCTCGGCCAGGCCCGCCACCGCAGCCTCCCGCACCGGCGCCGCATTCTCACCGACCCCGGCGGTGAACACGAGCGCGTCCACCCGCCCGAGCACCGCGTAGTAGGCGCCGATGTACTTCTTCAGACGGTGGATGTAGATGTCGAAGGCGAGCTTCGCCTCCTCGTCGCCCGCGTCGACACGGCGCCGGATCTCGCGCATGTCGTTGTCACCGCACAGACCGATCAGGCCGCTCTTCTTGTTCAGGAGGTCGTCGATCTCGTCCGCGGACATGTTGCCCACCCGCATCAGATGGAAGATGACGGCCGGGTCGACGTCGCCCGAACGCGTCCCCATCACCAGACCTTCGAGCGGCGTCAGGCCCATCGAGGTGTCGACGCAGACGCCGCCGCGCACCGCGGAGGCCGAGGCGCCGTTGCCCAGGTGCAGGACGATGACGTTGATGTCCTCGGGCTCCTTGCCGAGCAGCTCCGCCGTCTTGCGCGAGACGTAGGCGTGCGAGGTGCCGTGGAAGCCGTAGCGGCGCACCCGGTGCTGGTCGGCGGTCTTCACGTCGATCGCGTAGCGCGCCGCCGACTCCGGCATCGTCGTGTGGAACGCGGTGTCGAAGACGGCGACCTGCGGCAGGTCGGGGCGGAGCGACATCGCCGTACGGATGCCCGTGAGGTTCGCCGGGTTGTGCAGCGGCGCCACCGGGATGAGCCGCTCCACCTCCTTGAGCACGGCGTCGTCGATCACCGTCGGCTTGGAGAAGAACAGCCCGCCGTGGACCACGCGGTGGCCTATCGCGGCGAGGTCGGGGGAGTCCAGGCCGAGCCCGTCCCGGGCCAGCTCGTCGGCGACCGCCTTCAGCGCCTCCTCGTGGTCGGCCATGCGCTCCTCCCGCTCCCGCGCCTCACCGCCGTCCCCGGTCAGCGGGGTGTGCTTGAGGCGCGAGGTCTGCTCACCGATCCGCTCGACGAGACCGGCGGCGAGCTTGCTCCCGTCGCTCATGTCGAGGAGCTGGTACTTCACCGACGAGGAGCCGGAGTTGAGGACGAGGACTCGGGTCGCAGTCACGGATGAGGATGCCTTTTCGTCGGGTACGTCTGAAGTGTCTGTGGCAGGGTCAGCCGGTCGGCGTCTGGGACTGGATCGCCGTGATGGCGACCGTGTTCACGATGTCCCCGACGAGCGCACCGCGCGACAGGTCGTTGACCGGCTTGCGCAGCCCCTGCAGGACCGGCCCGACCGCGATGGCGCCGGCCGAGCGCTGCACCGCCTTGTACGTGTTGTTGCCGGTGTTCAGGTCCGGGAAGATCAGCACGCTGGCCTGCCCGGCGACCTCCGAGCCCGGCAGCTTGGTGGCCGCGACGCTGGGCTCCACGGCGGCGTCGTACTGGATCGGCCCCTCGATCCGCAGGTCGGGGCGGCGCTCGCGGACCAGCTCGGTGGCCTCGCGGACCTTGTCGACGTCGGCGCCGGAGCCCGAGGTGCCGGTGGAGTACGACAGCATCGCGATGCGCGGGTCCACGCCGAACTGGGCGGCGGTCACCGCGGACTGCATGGCGATGTCGGCGAGCTGCCGGGCGTCCGGGTCCGGGTTCACGGCGCAGTCGCCGTAGACGAGGACCTTGTCGGCCAGGCACATGAAGAAGACCGAGGAGACGATCGCGGCCTCCGGCTTGGTCTTGATGATCTCGAAGGCGGGCCGGATCGTGGCGGCCGTGGAGTGCACGGACCCCGAGACCATCCCGTCGGCCAGGCCCTCCTGGACCATCAGCGTGCCGAAGTAGTTCACGTCGGCGACGACGTCGTGGGCCAGCTCGACGGTGACGCCCTTGTGGGCGCGCAGCTCCGCGTACGCGGCGGCGAACCGGTCCCGCAGCTCGGAGGTCTGCGGGTCGATGACCTCGGTGTCCGCGAGGTCGATGCCGAGGTCCGCGGCCTTCTTGCGGATCTGCTCGACGGGCCCGAGCAGGGTCAGGTCACAGACGCCGCGGCGAAGCAGCACGTCGGCGGCGCGCAGCACGCGCTCCTCCGTGCCCTCGGGCAGGACGACCCGGCGCCGCTGCGAGCGGGCCTGTTCCAGCAGCTTGTGCTCGAACATCATCGGGGTGAGCCGGTCGGTGGACGGCGCCTGGATGGTCTTGAGCAGCCCGGCCGTGTCGACGTACCGCTCGAAGAGGCCGAGGGCGGTCTCCGCCTTGCGAGGTGTCGCCGCGTTCAGCTTCCCCTCCAGCGCGAACAGCTCTCCGGCGGTGGGGAACGAGCCGCCGCTGACCGCCACGACCGGGGTGCCCGGCGCGAGCCGGTCGGCGAGCTTCAGGATCTCCTCGCCCGGCCGCTCGTTCAGCGTCAGCAGGATGCCCGCGATCGGCGGGGTCCCGGCGCTGTGCGCGGCGAGCGAGCCGACCACCAGGTCCGCGCGGTCGCCGGGGGTGACGACCATGCAGCCCGGGGTCAGGGCGTTGAGGAAGTTCGGCAGCATGGCGCCGCCGAAGACGAAGTCCAAGGCGTCGCGGGCGAGCCCCGAGTCGTCGCCGAGCAGGACCGTTCCGCCGAGGGCGTGGGTGATCTGGGCGACGGTGGGCGCGGAGAGCGCGGGCTCGTCGGGCAGCACATAGGTCTCCACCGGCAAATGGCCCGCGAGCTGCTCGTGGATCGCGTCGCGGTCCTCGGCGGCGACCCGGTTCGCGATCATGGCGAGGACGTCGCAGCCCAGGCCGTCGTAGGCACGGAAGGCGTTGCGGACCTCGGCGCACACCGAGTCGGCGGTCTGCTTCTTGCCGCCGACGACGGGCAGGACGGAAGCCCCGAACTCGTTGGCGAGACGCGCGTTCAGCGCCAGCTCGTCGGGGAGCTGCGTGTCGGCGTAGTCCGTACCGAGCACCAGGACGACGTCATAGTCACGGGCCACCACATGGAACCGGTCGACCAGGAGCGAGAGCAGCTCGTCGGTGCCCTGCTCGGCCTGGAGCGCGGCCGCCTCGTGGTAGCCGAGGCCGAACACGGTCGCCGGGTCCTGGGAGAGCCGGTACCGCGCCCGCAACAGGTCGAACAGGCGGTCCGGGCCGTCGTGGACGAGCGGGCGGAAGACGCCCACCCGGTCGACCTGGCGCGTCAGGAGCTCCATCACTCCCAGCTCGACGACCTGGCGGCCGTCGCCCCGGTCGATCCCGGTCACGTACACGCTGCGCGTCACGCGTGCTCTCCGTTCCTGTCGTGACGTCTCCGTCATGGCCGGCCGGTCGGCCGGACCGCCGTGCGGCCGACCGTCTCCTGGCCCAAAAAATGGCCATATCGAAAGCTGTGCCCTATTGACAATACCTCTGGCGCTGGCTAGGTCGCCCGCCGGACAAAAGCCCTGTACAGCCCCTTGTGCAGCAGGGTTCCCACGCCCCCGCACAGCATGCCGAAGTGGTCCGCACGGCGGGGGCGAACGCGGCGCCCCCCGGAGCGTGGAAGAATCGACATCGCTCACACGTAACGGCAGCGAGCAGGAGACACAGCACGATGCGCATCGGAGTTCTGACCGCAGGCGGCGACTGCCCTGGACTGAACGCAGTGATCCGGTCGGTCGTGCACCGCGCCGTCACGCACTACGGCGACGAGGTCCTCGGCTTCGAGGACGGCTACGCGGGCCTCCTCGACGGCCGCTGCCGCACCCTCGACCTCAACGCCGTCAGCGGCATACTCGCCCGCGGCGGCACCATCCTCGGCTCGTCCCGCCTGGAGCGCGACAAGTTCCGCGCGGCCTGCGAGAACGCCAAGCAGCTCGCCGAGGAGATCGGCTTCGACGTCCTCATCCCCATCGGCGGCGAGGGCACGCTCACCGCCGCCCGGATGCTCTCCGACGCGGGGCTGCCCGTCGTCGGCGTCCCGAAGACGATCGACAACGACATCTCCTCCACCGACCGCACCTTCGGCTTCGACACCGCGGTCGGCGTCGCGACCGAGGCGATGGACCGCCTCAAGACCACCGCCGAGTCCCACCAGCGCGTCATGGTCGTCGAGGTCATGGGCCGGCATGCCGGCTGGATCGCCCTCGAGTCCGGCATGGCCGGCGGCGCCCACGGCATCTGCCTCCCCGAGCGGCCCTTCGACCCCGCCGACCTCGTCAAGATGGTCGAGGAACGCTTCGCCCGCGGCAAGAAGTTCGCCGTCATCTGCGTCGCCGAAGGGGCACACCCCGCCGACGGCACCATGGACTACGGCAAGGGCGCGATCGACCAGTTCGGGCACGAACGCTTCCAGGGCATCGGCACGGCGCTCGCGTACGAGCTCGAATCCCGGCTCGGCAAGGAGGCGCGGCCCGTCATCCTCGGCCACGTCCAGCGCGGGGGTACGCCGACCGCGTACGACCGGGTGCTCGCCACGCGGTTCGGGTGGCATGCGGTCGAGGCCGCGCACCGGGGGGAGTTCGGGAAGATGACGGCGCTGCGGGGTACTGACATCACGATGGTGCCGCTGGCTGACGCGGTGACCGAACTCAAGACCGTCCCGAAGGACCGGATGGACGAGGCGGAGTCCGTCTTCTAGGCGCGGCCGGGGTTTTGCGCGGGGGCGCGTCTGCGGGGCTCGTGTGCGTCGCCGGGCTCGGGTGCGATGTGGCTGGTCGCGCAGTTCCCCGCGCCCCTGGATGCGCACTTCGTGCGCCCCCCGGGGTCGCGTCTGCGGGGTGCGTGGTCGTCGTCCGGGTGCGGCTTCGTCGTGGCTGGTCGCGCAGTTCCCCGCGCCCCTGGGGTGCGCACTTCGTGCGGCACCCCCTTCGCCGCGCCCCTGGGGTGCGCACTTCGTGCGGCACCCCCTTCGCCGCGCCCCCCTCGCCGTCCCCCCTCCGGCCCCGCCCCGCGCCTACTCCATCCGCACGCGGGACCAGAACTCGTCCAGGATTCGGTCCAGGAAGGTTCGGCCCGCGTCGCCTGATTGTGCGGATGCGCCTCCGCCCCAGGTCAGGGTTGATGTCATCAGCGCCTGGTACTCCAGGTGCATCTCGTGCAGGACGTCCTCCGCCTCCCGGCGCGGGACCGGGACGAGGCGGGTCAGGGGGCGGACGTACGCCTGCCAGCGTGTGGTCGCCGCGTTGCGGAGCAGCTCCGAGAGCGGGCCGTCCCGGCCGGTCACCGTCGTCAGGGCGCGCGGTGTGAGCCGGAGCGCCGCCGCGAGGGCGCTGGACTGGCGGTCGTTGCCGCGCCACTGGCCCGTCTCCTCCACGCGGAGGTACGCCTGGAGGTCGAGGCCGACCTGGCGCGCCACGTCCTCGGGGGCGAGCCCGAGCGCGAGCCGGTGTTCGCGCAGCGTGCGGGGCGCGCCGATGAGTTCGCCGGGGGAGCACCACAACGCCCCGGCGAGCGCGGTGAGTTCCCCGGCGAGGGGCGTCGCCTCGCCGCGCTCCCAGGCGACGATCGTCTCCGGGGTGATGTGCGCGAGCCCGTAGGACGCGCGCATGCCGTACGCGACATGGCCCGGCGCCATGCCGAGCGCCTCGCGCAGGCGACGGGCGGCAGGGGCGTTGAACGGCGGGGTCGGCTGATGCGCCGCGGCGGTGTGCACGGGCACAAAGTAGGGGGGAACGGGCCGCTTGGCTACGGTGCGTTCAGCTCGCGTGACATGTCGTAGGAACGTACAGGGCGGGAACCGCTCACCCCTTGACCGCGCCTCCGAGCGCGAAGCCGCCCCCGAACCGCCGCGAGACCAGCACGTACAGCAGGATCACGGGCGTCGAGTAGAGGACGGAGAACGCGGCGAGCTGGCCGTAGACGACGGTGCCGCGGTTGCCGAAGAAGTCGTTGATGCTGACCGAGGCGGGCATCTGGTCGGGGGAGAGCAGCAGCATGAAGGGGACGAAGAAGTTGCCCCACATCATGGCGAAGCAGAAGACGGTGACGACGGCGACGCCGGGCCCCATCAGCGGCAGCACGATCCGCACCAGCGACTGGAAGGTGCCGGCGCCGTCCGTCCACGCCGCTTCCTCCAGCTCCTTCGGGACGCCGTCCATGTAGTTCTTCATCAGCCAGATGGCGAAAGGGAGTTGGGACGCGGTGAAGAAATAGATCGTCCCCGCCATCGTGTCGATGAGATTGACCTGCACGAACAGCGCGTACACCGGAACCATGACGGCGGTGATCGGCAGACACGTCGCGAAGAGGATCGTCGTCAGGTACGGGTTGTTGAGGCGCGAGCGGTACCGGGACAGGGGGTACGCGGCGAGCGCCGCGCAGGCGACCGTGAGCGCCGTCGCGCCGCCGCACAGGATGAGGCTGTTCAGCAGCGGCGTGAAGGTGATGTCCGGCTTCAGGACCGCGTCGAAGTTGTCGAACGTGGCGTGGGAGGGGAACTTGACCTTGAGGTTGGCGTCGGCGTCCAGCGAGGACAGCACCACCCACGCCAGCGGGAGCGCGAAGGCGGCGGCGACGAGGAACAGCGTCGCGTCGGCGGTGACCCGGTTGCGGCGGGTACGGCTACGGGCCACTCATGCCTCCGAGCGCAGCAGGCGCATGTAGACGAGCGAGAACAGGGAGCCGACCACGAGCAGCAGCAGGGCGACGGCCGTGCCGTAGCCGATCATGCTCTTCTGGAAGGCCTGCTCGTACATGAACAGGGGCAGCGTCTGACTGTGGTTGCCGGGTCCGCCCCTGGTCATGACCCAGATCAGCCCGAAGACGGACAAGGTCTGCAAGGTGTTGAGCATCAGGTTGGTGCCGATGGAGCGGCGGATCATGGGCAGGACGACGTGCCACAGCCGCTGCCAGGCGTTCGCCCCGTCGACCTCGGCGGCCTCGGTGATCTCCTTGGGGATCTCGGAGAGCGCCGCCGAGTAGACGAGCATCGAGAAGGCGGTCCCGCGCCACACGTTCGCGAAGGACACGGCGAGGATCGGCAGCGTGAACAGCCAGTTCTGGCTGGGCAGATGGAGCCAGCCGAGGATCGCGTTGAGCGTGCCCTCGCGCCGGAAGAAGGCGTAGAGCAGGAACCCGGCGACGACCTCCGGCAGCACCCACGCCGTGATGACGACGGCCCCGGTGACCGTACGCACGGGTTTCGAGGCGCGCTGCATGAGCCCGGCCAGGGCGAGACCGAGCGTGTTCTGGCCGACGATGGACGACAGGAACGTGAAGACGAGCGTCAGCCGCACCGCGTTCAGGAACGCGTCGTCCTTGAACGCGGCCCGGAAGTTGTCGAACCCGACGAACGACGAACTGGCCTGGCCGGTGAGCTGGAGATCGGTGAAGGCGATGTACGCGCAGTAGGCGATCGGGCCCGCGAGGAAGAGGGCCATGATGATCGTGGCCGGTGCGACGGGCAGGGCGCGCAGGGCGGAGCGGCGACGGATCACGTGAGGGTGAACCCCTTCCAGTTCTCGCGGACTCACCGGATCAGGGCTTGTTGACCACCTTGCCGTCGGCCGCCGTCTTCACCTGCTCGTCGTAGGTCGACGCCGCCTTGTCCACCGACGCGTCCCCGGTGGTCACCGACTCCATGGCCTCCTGGATCGCCGTGGAGACCTTCGGGTACGCGGGGTACGCCGGCCGGTAGTGGGTCGTGGCGACGAGGTCGGTGAAGAACTTGATGCCGGGCTGCGCCTTCACGTACGCCGGTTCGGCGGCGACGTCCTTGCGGACCGCGATCCCGGAGTTGGCGATGTACCAGCGCTGGGCGTTCGCCTTGGTCTGCATCGTCTTGATGAAGTCGAAGGCGAGGTCGGGGTTGCCCGCCTTGCTGGGCACGGCCCAGGTCCAGCCGCCGGACATGGAGACCTTGCCGGGCGCCTGCCCGTTCTGCGTCGGCATGGTGGCGAGCCCCAGTTTCTGCGACCACTCGGGCCATTCGTGGCCGCTGCCCTTCAGCCAGTCCTGCGGCAGCCAGGAGCCGTCGAGGTTGATGCCGAGCTTGCCCTTGGGCAGCATCTCGCCGCGCACACGGGTCGCCCAGTTCGGGTCGAGCGCGTCGGAGACGTCGGGCCCGAGCTTCTCCTTGAAGACGGTCTCGACGAACCGGAGGCTGTCCTTGAACGCCTTGGACCCCGCGATCCACTTGTTCGCGGAGGCGTCGTACAGCGGATCGGCACTGGCGGCGCCCGGCGTTCCGTACAGGAGCATCTCGAACCCCTGCATGGTCGCGGCCTCGCCGTTGGGCTTGCCGGTGTAGACGTTCAACGGGATGGCGTCCCGCACCTTCTTCTTGATGGTGCGGGCGGCGTCCAGGACCTCGGCCCAGTTCTTCGGCTGCCAGGGCGTGGCGATGCCGGCCTTGGCGAAGATGCCCTTGTCGTACCAGAGCCCGCGCGTGTCCGTGCCGTCCGGGACGCCGTACGTCTTGCCGTCCTGGGCCTTCGCGGCACTCTTCGCGGTGTCGATGAACTGGCCCCAGTCGGCCCACTTCTCCAGGTACAGGTCGAGCGGCTTCAGATACCCGCTGGTGATGTCCGAGTTGATGAGGAAGGTGTCCTCGTAGACCAGGTCGGGCGCGGTCTTCGGCGACCGGAGCATCTGCTGGAGCTTCGTGTAGTACTCGGCGTCGGGCGCCTTGATCGGCACGAGCTCGACTTTCTTCCCCGGATGAGCCTTCTCGAACTGCTTCTTCATCGCGGCCAGGTAGGTGTCCATGACCTTGATCTGGTTGTCCGTGGACTGCTTGAACGAGACCTTGATCGTGTTCGCGTCGCTGCCGGAGCCGCCGCCGCAGGCGGTGAGCGTTCCGGCGGCCAGCAGGGCGGTGGCGACGAGGAGAGGAGCGGTGGGGCGCACAGGCACGACCTCCTACGGAGCTCACGGGCATCGTTGCCGCGCGGGGCTGCCCGGAAACGTAAGGGCCGCTTCGGAACAAGGTCAATGGGCGTGCGCCGGACCGTCATGAGGTACCGGGGACGCGAGGAGGGTGCTGTTGACCCAGGCGAGCCGTCGCCCCACAGCCCCCGGTACGGATCGCCGCCGTCCCGGCGAGCGGCTCCGGCGACGGAGGTCGGGCCGACCCGCGCAGGGGAACGGCCGTCCGGCACGGGCCCGGTCGGCCAGGGCCGCCTCACCCGCTCCCGCAGCGGCTGATCACTTCCAGGTGTAGATCAACTCGGGCCGGCCGACCTGCCCGTACTGCGGACTGCGTACGGCACGCCCCGAGTCCACCAAGTGCTCCAGATACCGCCGCGCGGTGATCCGCGAGATCCCGACAGCCTCGGCGGCACCGGTGGCGGTCATCCCGCCGTCCCCGACATCACGGAGGGCCTGGGTGACCCGCTCCAGAGTGGGCGCGCTGAGCCCCTTGGGCAGCGCGGCGGGGGCGGGCGACCGCAGATTGGCGAGGGCCCGGTCGACCTCGTCCTGCCCGGTGGCCTCACCGCTCGTGGTCCGGTACTCGGCATACCGCAGAAGCCGGTCCCGCAAGGTGGCGAAGGTGAACGGCTTCAGCACGTACTGCACGACCCCGAGCGAGACACCCTCCCGCACCACCGCGAGATCCCGCGCCGACGTGACGGCGATGACGTCCGCCTGATGCCCGGCGGCCCGCAACGACCGGGCGAGCGCGAGCCCGTGCCCGTCGGGCAGATGAAGATCGAGCAGGATGAGGTCGACAGGCGCCCGCTCCAGGGCCCGCCGCGCCTCCGCCGCACTGTGCACCTTGCCGACGGTGACGAACCCGGGCACCCGGTTGACGTACAGGGCGTGCGCGTCGGCGGCGACGGGATCGTCCTCCACGACGAGCACACTGATCCGCGATCCGGTCATGGCGTGGTCCCGTCCTCGGAGGTGGTCGCGGCGAGCGCGCTCGAATGCAACGGCAGCCGCACACGGAACTCGGCGCCGCCGTCCCCCGACTCTGCCAGCTCCAGCGTCCCCCCGTTGCGCCGCACAGCCTGCCGTACGAGGGCCAGCCCGAGCCCGCGCCCCCCGGGCCCCGCCGGCTTGGTGGACCAGCCGCGCTCGAACACGGCGTCGGAGTGCTCCGGATCGACCCCCGGCCCGCTGTCGGCGACACACAACACCAAGGCGTCGTCCGTGGCCCGGGCGGTGACGGTGACACGCGCCCGCACCGACCCCTGAGCGGCGTCGACGGCATTGTCGACCAGATTGCCGAGCACGGTCACGAGATCCCGGGCGGCGAGAGCCTGCGGCAGCACCCCGTCGTCGATGCGCGTATCACCGGAGACGACCAGCTCGACCCCCCGCTCGTTGGCCTGAGCGGCCTTGCCCAGCAGCAACGCGGCGAGCACGGGCTCACTGACCGCCCCCACCACCTGATCGGTGAGGGCCTGCGCGAGCTCCAGTTCAGCGGTGGCGAAGTCGACGGCCTCGTCGGCCCGCCCCAGCTCGATGAGCGAGACGACGGTGTGCAGACGATTGGCCGCCTCATGGGCCTGCGACCGCAACGCCTGCGTGAACCCCCGCTCCGAGTCCAACTCGCCCATGACGGACTGCAGTTCCGTGTGATCGCGCAGGGTGACGACGGTCCCTCGCCGCTCCCCACTGGCGACCGGCGACGTATTGACGACGACAACCCGGTCAGCCGTCAGATGCACCTCATCGACCCGGGGCTCGGCGGCGAGCAGCGCCCCGGTGAGCGGCGCGGGCAGCCCCAGCTCGGCGACCCCGCGCCCCACGGCATCGTCCCCGACACCGAGCAGCTCACGAGCCCCATCGTTGATCAGAGCGACCCGCCGCTGCCCGTCGAGCATGACAAGCCCTTCCCGCACAGCGTGCAAGGCAGCCTGGTGATAGGCGTGCATCCGGCTCAGCTCAGCGGCGTTCATCCCATGCGTATGCCGCCGCAGCCGAGCATTGATCACGTAGGTCCCGATACCCCCCAGCACAAGGGCAGCCCCCGCCACACCCGTGACCGCGAGCACCTGCCCCCGGGCCTGGGCGGTGATCTCCTCGATGGTGATCCCGGCACTGACAAGACCGACGATCCGCCGCTGCTTCCCGTACACAGGAGTCACCACCCGCACAGAGGGCCCAAGAGTCCCGGTATAGGTCTCAGGAAACGTCCGCCCCTCCAAAGCGGGCCCGATGTGCCCGAGAAACCGCTTCCCGATCTGCTCCCGATCGGGATGCGTCCACCGGATCCCGTGCGTATCCATGATCGTCACGAAGTCGACCCCGGTGTGCCGCTGCACGTCAGCGGCGTAGGGCTGAAGCCGTACGGACGGATCACCGCCCCCCTCGATGGCAGCCCGCACCGAGGGCGAGTCGGCGACGGCCCTGGCGGCGGCGGTCGCCTGCCGCTGCGCCGCCCGCTCGGCCTGCCCGCGATCACTGACGTACGTGAACAGCGCGCACCCCGCGACGACGACCGCGACCAGCACGGCCTGCATCGCGAAGAGCTGCCCGGCCAGGCTGCGAGGAAGGGGGAGACGCATGCGGCCCAGTGTGCCCGGTCGTATAAGCGCGAACTAAATGAACGGAAGGGTGACGGTCCTCACGGCCTGGGAGATAGTCACCGGGATTCCCAGACCGTGAGCCGCACGGCCTGTGCGTACCCGAACCCTTCTCAACCGTTCCAGTACGCCGATGTCGTCGTCAGGAGGAACCGTGGCCGAGACCGCGCCCGCGACCAAGCCCCCCGCCAAGCGGGACCGCACGCATTACCTCTACATAGCCGTGATCGTCGCGGTGCTGCTCGGCATCGCCGTCGGCTTCATCTGGCCCGACTTCGCCAAGGAGCTCAAGCCCCTCGGCACGGGCTTCGTGAACCTGATCAAGATGATGATCTCGCCGATCATCTTCTGCACGATCGTCCTGGGCGTCGGCTCGGTCCGAAAGGCCGCGAGCATCGGCAAGGTGGGCGGCCTGGCCCTCGGCTACTTCATCATCATGTCGGGCGTGGCCCTGGCCATCGGCCTGGTGGTCGGCAACATCCTCCACCCCGGCGACGGCATGCACCTGACGGAGGCGACGAAGGAGGTCGGCCACACGGCGGCCAAGGACGCCGCCGAAGGCCCGGTCGACTTCCTCCTGGGCATCATCCCCCACACACTCGTCTCGGCCTTCACCGAGGGCGAGGTCCTCCAGACCCTCCTCGTCGCCCTCCTGGTCGGCTTCGCGCTCCAGGCGATGGGCCGCTCCGGCGAACCGGTCCTGCGCGGCGTCGAGCACATCCAGAAGCTGGTCTTCCGCGTCCTCGGCATGATCATGTGGGCGGCGCCCATCGGCGCGTTCGGCGCGATGGCGGCGGTCATCGGCGAAACGGGCGTGGACGCCCTGAAGGCCCTGGCCACGATCATGGTCGGCTTTTACGTCACGTGCGCCCTGTTCGTAGGCGTGATCCTGGCCCTCATCCTTCGCTTCGCCGCAGGCTTCAACATCTTCGCCCTGCTCAAGTACCTGAGCCGGGAGTTCCTCCTGATCCTCTCGACCTCCTCCTCCGAATCGGCGCTGCCCCGCCTGATCGCGAAGATGGAGCACCTCGGCGTGAGCCGCCCGGTCGTCGGCATCACCGTCCCGACCGGCTACTCCTTCAACCTCGACGGCACCATGATCTACCTGACCATGGCGTCCCTCTTCATCGCCGACGCCATGGACCAGCCGATGAGCATCGGCCAGCAGATCGGCCTGCTCCTCTTCATGATGATCGCCTCGAAGGGCGCGGCCGGCGTCTCCGGCTCGGGCATCGCGGTCCTCGCCAGCGGCCTCCAGTCGCACAAGCCGGCCCTGGTCGACGGAGTCGGCCTCATCATCGGCATCGACCGCTTCATGAGCGAGGCCCGCGCCCTGACGAACTTCGCGGGCAACGCGGTGGCCACGCTCCTCATCGGCACCTGGACCGGCGAGGTGGACCGCGCGAGGGTCCAGCGGGTCCTGGCGGGCGACCTGCCCTTCGACGAGCGCACCCTCCTCGACACGACCACGGACGACAAGACCGACAAGGACTCCCCGGCGCCCCGCACGGACGGCCCGAAGGAGCCGGTCACGGCCTGACGGACAGACAACGAAGCGGGGCCTGGCACACATGTGCCGGGCCCCACTTGTACGACCGGGGGCGGATGGCGTAAGGTCCTTCGAGTTGTCACGGAGCCGATCGGTTCCGCGCACAACACTCTCGCCGCTGAAGCGGCACCCACACATCAGCACGATCTCCTTCTGGGATTTGTTTTCGGCGTGCCCGAATTCATTTCGCTTCGCTCCGATTAGGAACGAGGACGGGAATCAGCTAATGTCTAGGACGTCGGAACGGCCCAACGGCTGGAGCGACAAACCCGGTTGACAGGGAATCAGCCCCGAAAGGATCTGATAGAGTCAACACCGCAGGAAGGCCGAAAGGCCGGAAAGCGAAAGAAGTACCGAGCAAGACCCCGAGGAAATCGGATCGAAAAGATCTGATAGAGTCGGAAACGCAAGACAGCAAGACCGAAGGGAAGCGCCCGGAGGAAAGCCCGAGAGGGTGAGTACAAAGGAAGCGTCCGTTCCTTGAGAACTCAACAGCGTGCCAAAAGTCA